>NZ_CAJPGZ010000012.1:0-317059 GCF_905339865.1 Burkholderia sp. BCC1993
GCATGCCGGGGTTTTTTTATGCGTGCCGCGCGCCGGCGGGATGACGGCGCCCGCGACGATCGTGGCGGGCAGCGTGCCGCCGGCGCGGCTTCAGCGTGCGCCGAACCCGAACCAGCCGTTGCTGGCCGCGAGGCGGCGCGGGCGATTGACGCGGCGCTGCGGGCCCAGCGTGCGGCGCAGCGCGAGCGCGCGCAGCGACGACGGCTTCTGCAGCAGCGAGCGCAGGCCGGCGCGGCGGGCGAACGCCTGCGCGCTCATCATCGAGAAGAACGCGTGGAACCACGCGCGGATGCCGTCCAGCCGGCTGTGCGCGTGCGTGTGCCCGGCGAGCGCCTGCGTGCGCGCGCGGTGATGGCGCAGCGGGCGGGCGGGAGCGGACGGCACGACGCGCTTCGCAGCGCGGCTGAGACGGGAAGTCAGACGGAATGGCATGTGAACGATGCTTCGCTTGTATGGATGGCGCCCTTGAAGAGCGCACTGGTATGAACGGCCTCGGATGGCGCAACGGATCTTACCGAAAGTCGTTGCACGCCGCGCCCGCCAGAATTGACAGGCCGCGACAGGCTACCGGGGTTTCATGACGTGCAAAAGTCGCGATAAACCCTTGTGCCGCAAGCGTGTCGCCGCATACCGCCTGTCGCTGAGGCTCGCGCCGCGCCGCACAGTTCCCTTGCGCCAGATCAAATCGGCGATTGGCATGCCCCTGCGTACGACAATGGCGCTGTTCGCGGCATCCGGCGCCGATTTACAATCGTCACATTCACACAATAAATGTCTGGCATCCCATGTCGTCTTCATTGCAGTCGGAATCGATCCGCGCGCAAGTCGCGGAATTGCGCGAACGCGGCTTCGTCGTCGCGCGCGGCCTCGTCGGCGAGGCGCAGTGCGCGACGCTCAGGCAGATCGCGGCGCGCCAGTTGCAGGAAGCGGCGGAGCCGATCGAGTTCGAGGCCGATTTGCGCTACCCGGGCGCGCCCGAGTCGAAGCATGCGCCGGGCGGGCATACGGTGCGGCGGCTGCTGGATGCTTACACGCGCGATCCGGCGTTCGCCGAGCGCGCGATCGCGCCCGAAATCGGCGCGTGGATGCGCGAGTACTTCGGCGAGCAGCCGGTGCTGTCGCGCGCGCATCACAACTGCATGATGACGAAGCATCCGGCGTACGGCAGCCTGACGGGCTGGCATCGCGACTTCCGCTACTGGTCGTTCGAACGCGCGGACATGGTGTCGGTGTGGCTCGCGCTCGGGCCGGAAACGAATGAAAACGGCGCGCTCTGGCTGGTGCCGGGCTCGCACACGGCCGAATTCGGGCCGGAAGCGTTCGACGACGCGAAGTTCTTCCGCAGCGACCTGCCGGAAAACCGCAAGATGATCGACGCGGCAACCTGCCCGCCGCTCCAGACGGGCGACGTCGTGTTCTTCCATTGCAACACGCTGCATTCGGCGGGGCAGAACCGCTCCGACCAGGTGAAGTTCTCGCTCGTCTACACGTATCACGGCGTGAGCAACCGGCCGGTGCCGGGCACGCGTTCGGCGGCGAAGCCGGAAGTGCAGTTCTAGCAGCGGTTCGGGCGGCGCGGCAGCCGCGTCGATGGTTCGATGCGGCGCGGCGGCCGCATGAGCGGATGAAGAAACGGGCGGCCAGGCCGCCCGTTGCGTTTTGCGCGGCCCGCTAGCGCGAGGCGGGCACGTCGTCGTGCGTCGCGCGGCTGCGCGATCAGCGCTTGTTGGCCGGCATCGCGAGGCCGATCAGGCCGATCAGCATGGCGACGGCGCCGCCGGCGATCAGCAGGATCGTTTTCGTGGCGGGCGAGCCGGTGAAGAAGCGCGACACGTTGTCGTTGATCGAATGGAACGACTGGCCGCCGAAATACAGCAGCACGACGCCGCCGACGAGCAGCGCAACCGAGATGACCCGGGACATACCAACCTCGCTGTAACGGTGATTCGAGACGCCGCAGTGTAGGCGACGCGCGCAGCCGCGTCCATTGCCGTGCGCGCATCGGCCACGTTCGCTACCATAGCCGTCGTATGTTTCCTTCGCCGTCGGCGCGCGATGTTCGCGCGCGGCGCGCGTCTCTTCCCCGACGTCCTGACGGAACCGACTCATGGCCTACGAAGCAGCTTCCGAACGTTATGCCGACATGCAATACCGCACCTGCGGCAAATCCGGGCTCAAACTGCCCGCCCTGTCGCTCGGCCTGTGGCACAACTTCGGCGACTCGACGCCGATCGCGACGCAGCGCGAGATCCTGCGCACGGCGTTCGACCTCGGCATCAATCACTTCGACCTCGCGAACAACTACGGGCCGCCGTACGGCAGCGCCGAAACCAACTTCGGCCGGCTGCTGAAGGAAGATTTCCGGCCGTACCGCGACGAGCTGCTGATCTCGACGAAGGCCGGCTGGGACATGTGGCCGGGGCCGTACGGCAGCGGCGGCGGGTCGCGCAAGTACGTGCTCGCGAGCCTCGACCAGAGCCTGCAGCGCATGGGCCTCGACTACGTCGACATCTTCTATTCGCACCGCTTCGACGCGCACACGCCGCTCGAGGAAACCGCCGGCGCGCTCGCATCGGCCGTGCAGCAGGGCAAGGCGCTGTATATCGGCATCTCGTCGTACTCGGCCGCGAAGACGCGCGAGATGGCCGAACTGCTCGCGCAATACAAGGTGCCGCTGCTGATCCACCAGCCGTCGTACAACATGCTGAACCGCTGGATCGAGCAGGACCTGCTCGGCACGCTCGACGAGATCGGCACGGGCAGCATCGCGTTCACGCCGCTCGCGCAGGGGCTGCTGACGTCGAAATACCTGAACGGCGTGCCGGACGACGCACGCGTGAACAAGCCGGGCGGCGGCTCGCTGAAGCAGGCTCACCTGAGCGCGGACAACCTCGAGCACGTGCGCAAGCTCAACGGTATCGCCGAGCGGCGCGGGCAGAGCCTCGCGCAAATGGCGCTCGCGTGGGTGCTGCGCAATGGCCGCGTGACGTCCGCACTGATCGGCGCGAGCCGTGCGGAGCAGGTGCGTGAAAACGTCGGCGCGCTGAAGAATCTCGAATTCTCGGCCGACGAACTCGCGGAGATCGATCGCCATGCGATCGAGGGCGGCATCAATTTGTGGGAAAAGCCGTCCACCGATCAGGCGATCTGACCGGCAGCAACGACGGTCGATACGGGATGCGAACCATTGCATGCCGTATCGCCGCGCACGCACACGCCGTCACATCGCTGCAATGCAGCGACGTGACCGCCTCGCGCCAACGCGTCGCTAGAGGAGTGCAGGCAGGCCTTCGACGAGCAATACCGCAACGCCGACGCCAAGGATGACGCCGAGCACGCGCAGCAGGTTGTGGCGGAATTCGGTTGCGCACGGCACCGCGCCGAGAAATAGCGCTCCGGCCAGCGCCATCGGAATCAACAGGATGAAGTCGCCGATCGTGAAATAGGTCGTCATGCGTGTCTCCGTAGTCGGCCGGAACAGGCGCATGCGCGTCTTCCAGCCCCATGCCGGGCATTTCTCTTGTTGGGCCGACCGATTGCGCGATTGCGAGCGGGTCGGACAGTTCGAGTATAGGCAAGCTCGCCGCGTTTTTCGCTATCCGAACCATTAAAAGTATGCGGAAAACCCCGGGGATTCCGCATTTTTCCCGCGAATTGGACGAATGCCTTGCGCAAATCTTTCCCGTTCCTTTCGATTGGCGCGGAAACGTCGTACGTGTTCGCTACGGGCTGCCGCACCCGCGGGCGCGGCAGCCCGGCCGCTTACGTGCGATCGGGTTGCGCGCGAGCGACGGGCGTGCGGAACACGAGCGCGAGTCCCCCGACGATCGCCCCCATGCCGGCGAGCGCGAGCGGTTCGGGCCGGTTGCCGAGCCAGACCGCGTCCATCAGCGTGGTGACGACGGGCACGAGATAGAACAGGCTCGTCACGTTGACGAGATCGCCGCGCTGCATCAACCGGTAGAACAGCAACTGCGCGATCACCGAGATCACGATCCCGAGCCACAGCAGCGGCACGACGAACGCCCAGCCGATCTCGAGCGAGACCGGCCGGAACGGCAGGATCGCCATGCACAGCACGAGGCCGATCGCGTTCTGCAGCGGCAGCACGTCGGCAGGCGCCGCGCGCACGCGCTTTTGCAGCAGCGAGCCGGCGGTCAGCGCGACGAGCGCCGTGAGCGCGCAGGCGACGCCGATGGCCGGCAGGCCGGCACCGCCCACGCCGCGGCATACGACGAGCGCGAGACCGGCCAACGACAGCCCGAGCCCGGCGACGCGCATCCGTTGCCAGCGCCGCTCGACGATCGCGAGCGTGAGGATCGGCTGCACGCCGAGGATCGTCGCGAGCACGCCCGGCGCGATCCCGCGGTCGAGCGCGAGCAGGTAGAAGATCGAATAGCCGCCCATCATCAGCAGGCCGGTCAGCGCGGCCATGCGGCGCTCGCCGCGCGGCGGCAGCCAGCGTCCGCGCATGACAGCCAGCACGAGCAGCACGAGTGATGCGAGCGCGAATCGCGCGGTGAGAAAGACGAACGCGGATGCGTGATGCAGACCGAGTTCAGCGAAGATCGCGCCGCTGCTCCACAGCAGGACGAAGAGCGACGTCACGCCATGCGCGGCGAGCGCGCGTTTGAACGAAACCATGTGAATCCACCTGTCGAACGGATCGAAACGTTCCATGTCGCGCGTGCGGGAACGCGCCGTGCGTGATCACGCACGAACGGCCGCAAGCGGGCGAATGGAAAACGGAATACGAAAGCCGGCCGGTCAGCCGGCGCGTGCCGCCGGCGGGGGCGGCGCGGCGCCGACGAGCGGCGGTGCGACAGGAGGCGGGAGGACCGACGGATGCGCGCACGCCTGCGGCCGCGAGTCGAACTGCGGCCGGGATTTTGCGAGAGCGGACGTGAGCGGATGCATCGTGTCGAAATGCGCTTGAACGCGGATGAACGTCAAAGGTAACGCAAGGCGGCCATGCAGCGCAACCGCCGGCGCACCGGCATCGCCATACGCTATGGCGCCACGACACTACGACATCACGCCGTGCGCCGCACGTCGAATGTCGCACGCCGCATGCCAGTAACTGCGCGAGCCGCATTCGAGGTAGGGGGACGGGCATTGCGGCGCGAGGTCGCGGGCGTAGTTCCGTTCGGTGCGCTCACGCGAAGTCTCCTCACGACCGGGCAAAGGCCAGACGATACGCCTGTCGTGCGATTCGCGTGCGCGCCGCGCGTGTGGCCGGATTCGGCGGGCAGTCACATTCGACAGGGTATGATGGGGGTATCCGCCCGTGCAAGCGCACGCGCGGCGCAGTGGTTGATTGGAGACATTCGACGAATTCGCGGCACTTCGCC
Source organism: Burkholderia sp. BCC1993 (assembly GCF_905339865.1). Taxonomy (NCBI): domain Bacteria; kingdom Pseudomonadati; phylum Pseudomonadota; class Betaproteobacteria; order Burkholderiales; family Burkholderiaceae; genus Burkholderia; species Burkholderia sp. BCC1993. The sequence goes on from NZ_CAJPGZ010000012.1 coordinate 5,352, forward strand.
TGCTTCTTCTTCTTTTCGCGCTTCGATAAACCGTGAACAATGGGATCACGCGCAACACCCCGACGAGGGCGGCGCGGATCGTGCATTTGCCGGCTCGCCAGCGAGCCGGGTTTCAAGTTTCAAGAGTGGGGAACCATCATGCATGTCGGGTCGATTGTCTGCACTACCCATATCGCAGTGCCGAAGGGCGCGCGCGGCATCGTTCAGCGCGTTCTGGGCGACATGGCCATGGTGACCTGGTACGCGGGCGTGCCGGGCGAGTCGAAGGAACTCAACACCGAGCCGTTCTTTCTCGAGGACCTGATCGACACCGGCGAATCCGTGCTGCCGGCCGGCGCCGCGATCCACTGAGCGCGCGTGCCGCACCGGGCGCTCGTGTTTCGGCGCGGCTGACGGCACAATGCGGGGCATGAAAGACGACACTTCCGCCCCCGCAGCTCCCGCCGGCCCGCCGTTCGCCGGCCTCACGCCCGAGTGCGTGCTCGACGCGCTCGACAGCGTGCTGATGCCGGCCGGGCTGCGCACCGACGGGCGCCTGCTCGCCCTCAACAGCTACGAAAATCGCGTCTACCAGGTCGGCATCGAAGACGGCCCGCCGGTCGTCGCGAAGTTCTACCGGCCCGCGCGCTGGTCGGACGACGCGATCCTGGAAGAACACGCGTTCGTCGCCGAGCTCGCCGCGCGCGAGATTCCGGCGGTGCCCGCGCGCGTTTTCGACGGCCGCACGCTGCACGCGTTCGACGGCTTCCGCTTCTCGATCTTCGAGCGTCGCGGCGGCCGCGCGCCCGATCTCGACCGCAGCGACACGCTCGAATGGCTCGGCCGCTTCATCGGCCGGATTCACGCGGTCGGCGCGACCCAGCCGTATGTCGCGCGTCCGGTGCTCGACATCCGCACGTTCGGCTACGAGCCGCGCGACTACCTGCTCGCGCACGATTTTCTTCCCGACGATGTCCGGCCCGCCTACGAGACGGCGGTGACCCTCGCGCTCGAAGGCGTCGAGGCCGCGTTCGAGCGTGCGGGCGAGATTCGCCTGTTGCGCACGCACGGCGACTGCCATCCGAGCAACGTGCTGTGGACCGACGCAGGCCCGCATTTCGTCGACTTCGACGATAGCCGGATGGCGCCCGCCGTCCAGGATCTGTGGCTGCTGCTGCCGGGCGATCGCGAAGGCGCGTCGCGCGCGCTCGCGGACCTGCTCGCCGGTTATGAGGACTTCTGCGAATTCGAGCCGCGCGAGCTGCATCTGGTCGAAGCGCTGCGCACGCTGCGCTTGATCCACTACGCGGCCTGGCTGGCGCGCCGCTGGGACGATCCGGCGTTTCCGGCCGCGTTCCCGTGGTTCAACACGCATCGCTACTGGGAAGCACGCGTGCTCGAGCTGCGCGAGCAGATCGGCGCGATGCAGGAAGGGCCGCTCTGGCCCGTCTGACATGCGACGGCGCGCGCGGCAGCGTCGCCGCGCGGCGTTCTCGGGCGGGCCGGCGCGCGTGGCACGCGGCCCGCATCGCTCAGAACTTCAGCATCATCCTGATGACCGCCGCGAAGCGCTTGCCGTAAGGCGGTGCGATCAGCCCGCGGGTATTCAGGCGCGCCTGCGTGAGCACGGGCTTCATCTTCGAGAACGTCACGAAGCCGTCGTAGCCGTGATACGCGCCCATCCCGCTCGCGCCGACGCCGCCGAACGGCAAGTTGCCGCACGCGATGTGCAGCAGCGCGTCGTTCACCGTCACGCCGCCCGAGATCGTTTCGCGCATCACGCGGTCGACCGTGCCGCCATCCTCGTCGAACAGGTACAGCGCGAGCGGCCGCGGCCGCGCGTTCACGTACGCGATCGCCTCGTCGAGCCGCTCGTACGGCACGAGCGGCAGCAACGGTCCGAAGATTTCCTCCTGCATCAGCTGCGATGCGGCCGGCACGTGCGTGACCGCGCACGGCACGAAGCGGCGTGACGCGGGATCGGACTGCGCGTCCGACAGCGGATGCAATTGCGCGCCTGCCGCCTGCGCGTCGGTCGCCAGTTGCTGCAGCCGGGCGTAATGGCGCGTCGACACGATCGTCGTGTAGTCGCCGTTGGTCGACAGGTCCGGATACAGCTTCGCGAAGCGCGCCCGTGCCCGCTCGATGAACGCGGCTTCCATCCCGCGCGGCAGCAACACGTAGTCGGGCGCGATGCAGGTCTGGCCCGCGTTCAGCGTCTTGCCGCCGATGATCGCGTCGACGGCCGCATCGAAGCGCGCATTCGGACCGACGATCGCCGGCGACTTGCCGCCGAGTTCGAGCGTGACCGGTGTGAGGTTGTCGGCCGCGGCACGCATCACATGGCGGCCGACGTGCGTCGACCCGGTGAACAGCAGGTGATCGAACGGCAGCGCGCTGAATGCGGCGCCGATCTCCGCATCGCCGTTCACGACCGCGACGTGGTCGCGCGAGAAGGTCTTCGCGATCAGTTGCTCGAACAGCGCCGACGTGCGCGGCGTCAGTTCGGACATCTTGATGATCGCGCGGTTGCCGGCCGCGAGCGCGCAGATCAGCGGCCCGGCCGCGAGCAGGATCGGATAGTTCCACGGCACGACGATGCCGACCACGCCGAGCGGCTGCGGCAGCACCTTCGCGCGCGCCGGCCGCAGCCACTTGTTCATCGGCTTGCGGATGGGCTTCATCCAGCGCTTGCCGTGCCTGAGCGCATCGTCGATCTCTTCCTTCGCCATCCAGATTTCCGACAGCAGCACTTCCTGCTTCGCGCGATGCCCGAAGTCGGCGCTGATCGCATCGGCGAGCGCATCCGCGTGATCGATCAGCATCGTGCGCAGCGCGCGCAGGTGCTGCGCGCGGGCGTCCCACTCCGGATACGGCGCGCGCAGGTAGGCCGCGCGCTGGTCGCGCAGCAGCGACGTCAGCGCATCGACCGACGGCACCGTTTGCGGGGCCAGTTCGGGCAGGTCGTTCTTCATGTCGTCTACTCCAGTTGGGCGTGGCACGTCGGCCAGCAGTCAGGCCGCACGTACCCGCTCGGCGAGCGTGGTGGGGCGGGTCGGGATGGCGCGCGTCGCGCGGCACGGGGCCGGCTGCGATGCACGGTCGAAAACAGGGTGCGGCGTGCGGCAAGCGTCGTATCCGCGCGACGGTATTCGTGTTCGAAAACGGGATTGCCCGGGATGCGTGTACGGCTCGATGTGACTTCTGAATGGTGCGCGATCGCGAATTGCCGATGCTTGCCGGCGCACCGAAGCGGCATCGCGCGATGCGCGCGACGACGCATGCATCGGCACGTCGAGCCGCGCATGCGACGAGCCGTTCAAACGGTCGGCGATACGCGGCGTCGTTCGATTTCGACCGGCCGCGCGCACGGTGTTGCACGTCACCGTCAGGGCATCCGTTTGAAATGAAATGCGGGCCGCGCGCGGTGTGTCCGGACAACCCGGTCGGCACGCGGCCTGCAGAACGTCGCGCTGCATCGTCGTCTCCCCAGTTTCGCGACGGCGCGGCTTCTGGCGGCCGCTGCATCGCGTCGAATTCATCGATACATCTTAAATTTAGTTCACGCGGGCGTTTAGAGGAATCGCTCTTGAATCGTCGTGCCGCGCGCGCGACGGCCATTCCTACAATGCCCGAACATTACAAGCGGGAGCCGGGCCGCGCCGGGCGCCGTTCATGACACGAAGGAGACGTGACATGCAATACGACTACATCATCGTCGGCGGAGGATCGGGCGGGTCGAGCCTCGCGAGCCGCCTCGCCGATGCATGCCCGGACGCGACGATCGCGTTGATCGAGGCCGGTTCGCACACGGCGCGCAACCTGCTCGTCAACATGCCGGTGGGGATCGCGGCGCTCGTGCCGTTCAAGCTCGGCACGAACTACGGTTACGAAACGGTGCCGCAGCCGGGCCTCGGCGGCCGCCGAGGCTACCAGCCGCGCGGCCGCGGGATGGGCGGCTCGAGCGCGATCAACGCGATGATCTACACGCGCGGCCATCCGGGCGACTACGACGAGTGGGCACAACTCGGCGCGACGGGCTGGGGCTGGCAGGACGTGCTGCCGTATTTCCGCCGCGCGGAAGGCAACGCGCGCGGCGCCGACGCCTGGCACGGCGCGGACGGGCCGCTGACGGTGTCCGATCTGCGCTTTCGCAATCCGTTCTCCGAACGATTCATCCAGGCCGCGCACGCGGCCGGTTATCCGCTCAACGACGACTTCAACGGCGCGACGCAGGAAGGCGTCGGCTTCTATCAGGTCACGCATCGCGACGGCTCGCGCTGCAGCGTTGCACGTGCGTACATCTACGACCGCGACCGGCCGAACCTGCATGTGATTACCGATGCGACGGTGCTGCGCGTGGGCTTCGACGGCAGGCGCGCGGTCGGTGTGGTGGTGTCGCGCGACGGACGCGTCGAGACGCTCGGCGCGCGCGCGGAAGTGATCCTGTCGGCCGGCGCGTTCAATTCGCCGCAACTGCTGATGTGCTCGGGGATCGGGCCGGCGGAACAACTGCGCCGGCACGGGATCGCGGTCGTGCAGGACGCGCCGGATGTCGGCGCCAACCTGATCGACCATATCGACTTCATCATCAACACGCGCGTGAATTCGTCGGAGCTGGTCGGCATCTGCCTGCGCGGGATCGCGAAGATGACGCCGGCGCTCGCACGCTACTTCTCGAGCCGCACGGGGATGATGACGAGCAACGTCGCGGAGGCCGGCGGCTTCATCAAGAGCGATCCGTCGCTCGATCGTCCGGACCTGCAGCTGCATTTCTGCACGGCGCTCGTCGACGATCACAACCGCAAGATGCACTGGGGCTTCGGTTATTCGCTGCACGTGTGCGCGCTGCGCCCGTTCAGCCGCGGCACGGTCGCGCTCGCGAGCGGCGATGCGCGCGACGCGCCGCTGATCGATCCGCGTTTCTTCAGCGATACGCGCGATCTCGATCTGCTCGTGCGCGGTGCGCAGGCGATGCGCCGGATCCTGTCGCAGGCGCCGCTCGCGTCGCAGGGCGGGCGCGAGCTGTACACGCGCTCGGGCCAGAGCGAAGCCGAGCTGCGCGCGACGATCGTCGCGCACGCCGACACGATCTATCACCCGGTCGGCACCTGCCGGATGGGCTCGGATGCGCGCGCGGTCGTGGATCCGCAACTGCGCGTGCGGGGTGTCGAAGGGCTGCGGGTGGTGGACGCGTCGGTGATGCCGACGCTGATCGGCGGGAACACGAATGCGCCGTCGGTGATGATCGGCGAACGCGCGGCGGACTTCATCGTCGCGGCGCGCCGGGGCGGCGTGCCGCGCAGCGAGGCGGCCGCGGCGGCGCACGGCCGCTGAGCGGCGCGCACCGGCACATACCGGCACATACCGGCACGCGAGCGACGCGATGCTCAGGCGAACGTATCGACGAGGCCCGCGCGGCTCACGGTGGCGGCGGCCGATGCGGATTGCGCGGCGTCGACCGGTGCGTCGACGGCTGACGATCCGGCGCGCGCGCGCGGCGACGACCGGCCGCCGGCGAAGCTTTGCTGCGGGTTCTGCTGCTGCGACGCGAAGCCGCCGTCGCTGACGGTCGCGCTGCCCAGGCCGAGCCCGCCCGCTTCCATCGCCTCGCGCAGCTTCGGCAGCGCGGCTTCCACCGCGTCACGCACCTGCGCGTGCTGCGAGACGAACAGTGCATGCGCGTGGTTGTCCGCGACGCGCAGCACGACCTGCAGCGGGCCGAGGTCCGGCGGGTTCAGCGTCAGCTCGGCGCTCTGCTGGTGCGCATTCGACAGGAACACGACCTTCTGGCTCAGCGCATCCGTCCAGTCGGCGGTGCCGACGTGCGGCGCGAGCACATGCGGGTTGGCCGCGGCGATCGTGCTTGCGGCAGGCGATGCCTGGAGGTTCGCCTGTGCGGCTGCCGCAGCCGTGGCGGCGGCAGCGACCGTTGCGTCGGCAGCCGGACTGGCGGTTTCCTCGGCGGCCGCGAATGCGTGCTGCGCGGCGGGTTGGGCCGTTGCGCCGCCCTGCAGCGCCGGTGCGGCGGCCTGCGTGAGGGGCTGCTGCGTCGCGGGCGCGCCTTTCGCGTCGGCGAGCGCGCGGTCGAAGGTCGGGACCTTCGGCGTCAGCGGGGCGGTGGCCGAGGCCGACGTCGTCGCTGCCGGTGCGGCCGCTGCCGCGCCCGTCGCGGGCATCGCGATCGCACCCGCACCGCCGGTCAGCTTCGCCAGCGCGGCCTGCAGCGCGTCGCGACCCGACGCGGGGGCAGCCGGCTCGGCGGCCGCATCCTTGCCGGCATGATTCGTCAGCGCGGCCGTGGCGTCGGGCTGGCCGGACACGGCCGTCGTCTGCGTGGCGGCGGCGGTGCTGTCGGCATCGGCCGGCGCCGCGTCGTTCGTGCGAGCCAGCAGTTGCGCCTGCACGGCGGCGGCCGCTGCGAGCGCGGCGGCGTCGGGATTGGGCGTCGCGTTCGCGTCGTCGGTCGACTTGTCGTCGCCCGTGCCGGACGGCTTCGTGCCGGCGGCCGGCGTCGCCGACGCCTGTTTCGTCGTGGCGTCCGGCTTGCCGGCATTCGCCGCGTCGTGCCGCGTGCCGACGCTTTGCTTCAGCGTCTGCGCGAACGGCACGGCGGCCGGGCTGGTGGCGGCATCGTTGCCGGCGATTTTGCTGGCGGCGGCCGACGAACCCGCGTCGCGGACGGCCTTGAGTGCGGTGCCGGCGGTGTCGAGCAGCGCGCCGAGCAGGGGCAGGGGAGGCATGACGATTCTCTCGTTCGAAAGCGGTGAGCGGCTACGCCGAGCGGGCGGCGTCGGCCCGCATGCGCAGGATCTTCGCGGCGTGTTCGTCGGCGTCGCGCTGTTCGCGCTTCGCGGTACGCTGCGCTTCCTGCGCGACCCCGCGCGCCTGCAGGATTTCGTATGAGCCGACGGTGCGTTTCTTCTGTTGCCAGTTCGGGCGCGCCTCGTCGATGCGGCGTTCGGCTGCGGCCAGCACGTTGCGCTGCTGCGCGATCGCCGCGTCGAGCGTATCGATGAACGCCTGGAAATTGCGCCAGTTGCCGGCCGGCATCCCGTGTTGCGCGGACTGCGCGAAGCGCGCGTGGTATTCGTCGCGATAGCGCAGCAGCGCATCGAGTTGCTCGACGGCCGCGGTGCGGTCGCGCTGCGCGGTGCCGAGCTGCTTCGCGGCCGTGTCGAGATCTTCCTGCGCGCGGTCGAGCAGCAGTTGAAGGGGAAAGCCGTGTGCCATCGGGATCAGCCTCCGTGTACGTCGAACAGCGCATCGAGCGCGGCGAGGCTCGATTCGAACGGTGCGCATTCGCGAAAGCCCTGCTGCAGGAACGATTCGATGCGCGGGTAGAGCGCGATCGCGCGGTCGAGCTGCGCGTCGCGGCCGGGCGCATAGGCGCCGACCGCGATCAGGTCGCGATTGCGCTGGTAGCGCGACAGCATCTGCTTGAACTGCCGAACGCGGTCGAGATGCGGTTCGTCGATCAGCGCGGTCATCGCGCGGCTGATCGACGCCTCGATGTCGATCGCCGGATAGTGGCCGGCCTCGGCGAGCGCGCGCGACAGCACGACGTGGCCGTCGAGGATCGCGCGCGCCGAGTCGGCGATCGGGTCCTGCTGGTCGTCGCCTTCGGTCAGCACCGTGTAGAACGCGGTGATCGAGCCGCCGCCTTCGGGCCCGTTGCCGGTGCGCTCGACGAGCGCGGGCAGCTTCGCGAACACCGACGGCGGATAACCCTTGGTCGCGGGCGGCTCGCCGATCGCGAGCGCGATCTCGCGCTGCGCCATTGCGTAGCGCGTCAGCGAATCCATCAGCAGCAGCACGTGCTTGCCCTGGTCGCGGAAATACTCGGCGAGCGACGTCGCGTAGGCGGCGCCCTGCATCCGCAGCAGCGGCGACACGTCGGCCGGCGCCGCGACGACGACCGAGCGCGCGAGCCCGTCCTCGCCGAGGATCTGTTCGATGAATTCCTTCACTTCGCGGCCGCGTTCGCCGATCAGCCCGATCACGATCACTTCCGCGCTGGTGTAGCGCGCCATCGTGCCGAGCAGCACCGACTTGCCGACGCCGGAGCCCGCGAACAGGCCCATCCGCTGCCCGCGGCCGACGGTGAGCAGGCCATTGATCGCGCGCACGCCGACGTCGAGCACGTGGTGGATCGGCTCGCGATCGAGCGGGTTGATCGACGGCGCCGACAGCGGCGCATCGACCTTCGACCCGAGCGGGCCGAGGCCGTCGAGCGGGCGGCCCGACGCGTCGACGACGCGCCCGAGCATTTCCCAGCCGACCGGCAGCCGCTTGGCGCCCGCGAGCGGATCGGCGACGGGCGCGGCCTCCCGCGGCCATACGCGCGCGCCGGGCAGGACGCCGGCGACGTCGGTGGTCGGCATCAGGAACAGACGATCGCCGGAGAACCCGACGACTTCCGCTTCCGCGTGCGGCAGCGTGCTGCCGGGCGGCAATTCGATCGTGCATTCGGCACCGACCGACAGGCGCAGCCCGATCGCCTCGAGCACGAGGCCCGCGGCGCGCGTGAGGCGCCCGCACGGCCGCAGCGGCAGCGCGTGGTGGCTGCGTGTCGCGAGCCCGTTCAGGTGCGTGCGCCAGTGCGCGAGATGCGGATTGTGCGGCGCGCGCGGCGTGTCGCAGGCGGCATCCGTCGCGTGTGCCGGCGCGTCGTGAGCCGTGTCGTGCGGACCGTCGGGGCCGAACGACGCGAGCGCGAGTTCGCGCTCGAGCGGCGTCATCCCGTCGTGCAGGATCGATTCGGGCGTGGGCGTCACCACGCGCTCACCTTGCCGATCGCGGCGGCGACACGCTGCCAGCGGGTGGGCAGCGTCGCGTCGACCTCGCCCGTCGCGGCGTGCGCGCGGCAGCCGCCGCGTTCGATCGATGCGTCGGTGCGCACGTTCCAGCCGAGCGTCTCGAGTTCGTCCTGCAGATAGGCTTCGACGACGGGCAGGTCGGCCGGATTCACCGCGAGATGCGGCGCGCCGGACAGCGCCGGTTCGGCGGCGAGCACGTCGCGCACCGCCGCGACGAGCGCGGCGGGATCGTGCTTCACGTGCTGGCGCACGACCTGCTGCGCGATGTCGAGCGCGAGCTGCGCGAGGTCGGACGCGAGATCGTGCTCGATGCTCGACACGGCTTCGCGGAACGACGCGGCGAGCGCCGCGAGCTGCGCGGCCTGTTTGCGGGCTTCGGCCTGGCCGGCTTCGAAACCCTGCTCGCGGCCCTGGTCGAAACCGGCCTGGTAACCCAGTGCCTGGCCTTCGACGTGACCGGCCGCATGGCCTTCGGCATGCGCGGCGTCGCGCACGCGCTGCAGGTCCGCGGCGAGCGCGGCGGCGGCCGCTGCGGCAGCGTCGGGCGGCGGCGGGGGCGGCGGCGGATCGAACGACGCCATCTCCCACCGCTGGTATGCGGTGAGGGTGCCGGCGGGCTCGCGCGCGGAATCAGACATACGCGTCTTCCGCCTTGCCGCCGATCACGACCTGGCCACTTTCGGCGAGGTTGCGCACGATCTGCAGGATGCGGCGCTGCTGCGTCTCGACTTCGGACACGCGCACCGGGCCGCGCGCGTCGAGATCCTCGGCGAGCAGTTCGGCCGCGCGTTGCGACATGTTCGCGAGGAACTTCTGGCGCAGCGCGGGCGGCGCGCCCTTCAGCGCGATGATCAGCGTTTCCGACTCGACTTCCTTCAGCACCATCTGGATCGCGCGATCCTCGAGGTCGAGCAGGTTCTCGAACACGAACATCTGGTCGATGATCTTCTGCGCGAGGTCGGCGTCGTACTGGCGCACGCTTTCGAGCACGCCTTCCTCATGATTGCTCGTCATGAAGTTCAGGATCTCGGCCGCGGTGCGGATGCCGCCCATCGGGCTGCGCTTAAGGTTGTCGCTGCCTGACAGCAGGCCGGTCAGCACGTCGTCGAGCTCGCGCAGCGCGGCCGGCTGGATGCCGTCGAGCGTCGCGATCCGCAGCATCACGTCGTTGCGCAGCCGCTCGGTGAAGCACGATGCGATCTCGGACGCCTGGTCGCGATCGAGGTGCACGAGGATGGTCGCGATGATCTGCGGATGCTCGTTCTTGATCAGTTCGGCCACCGCGCCCGAGTCCATCCACTTCAGGCCCTCGATGCCGCTCGTGTCGCTGCCCTGCAGGATCCGGTCGATCAGCACGCCGGCCTTGTCCTCGCCGAGCGCCTTGGTCAGCACCGAGCGGATGTACTCGCTCGAATCGAGCGACAGCGCGGTATGCTGCTCGGCTTCCCGCGCGAACTCCTGCAGCACGTCCTCGACCTGCTCGCGCGTGACGTTCTTCAGCGCGGCCATCGCGGCGCCGATCTTCTGCACCTCGCGCGGCGCGAGGAACTTGAATACTTCAGCGGCCTCTTCCTCGCCGATCGACATCAGCAGCAGCGCGCTCTTGGTCAGGCCTTCAGCGTTCATCGGACACCCAGTTCTTCACGACGGTGGCGACGATCTTCGGATCCTGGCGGGCGATCGTGCGCGCGTAGTCGAGGTTGCGTTCGTAGCGGTTCTTTTCGTTCTCGAAGCCGAGCAGCAGCGCATCGGGCTCGTCGGCCTTGTCCGGGGCGGGCAGGCCGTCGAGCACGACCGCATCCTCCGGCGCCGCGAGCGCCGGCGCGACCGGCTCGGGCGGCGGGAACGCGCGGCGCATCGCCGGGCGCACGAACATGAAATAGAGCGCCGCCGCGGCCGCCGCGATGCCGAGCCACTTCGCGGCTTCCTTCGCCATCGCGATCATGTCCGGCTGGCGCCACCACGGCAGGTCGGCGTACGGATCGCTGGCGGTCGAGAACGCGCTGTTCACGACGTTTACCGAATCGCCGCGTTTCTCGTCGTAGCCCATCGCGTCCTTCACGAGTTGCTCGATCTGCGCGAGCTTGGCGGGCGGCAGCGGCTGCATCGTCACGTGGCCCTTCGCGTCGGCCACCGGCTGGTAATTGACGACGACGGCGACCGACAGCCGCTTCACGTTGCCCATCGGCTGCTCGACGTGGCGGATCGTCTTGTCGAGCTCGTAGTTGGTCGTCTGGTCCTTGCGGTCGCTGACGGGCGTCGACTGCGGCCCGTTCTGGCCGTTGCCGGCGACGATCGGCGCGGAGGCCGGCTGCGGCGGCGTGTTCGACAGCGCGCCCGGCACGCCCGAGGCGCCGCCCTGCGCGAGTTCGGTGGCAGTGCTGGTCTGCTGGCTGCGGATGGCGGTCTGCTGCGGCGAGGCGTTCGGGCCGTAGCTTTCCGAGGTCTGTTCGAGCTTCGAGAAATCGACGTCGGCGCTGACCTGCGAGCGCGCGTTGCCGGCGCCGAAGATCGGCGCGAGGATCGCGTCGATGCGCTTCTGCGTGTTGCGTTCGACCTGCTGCACGTACTTGAGCTGGCTCGCGTCGAGGCCGGAGGCCGAGGCCGTCTGGGTCAGCAGGTTGCCGTCCTGGTCGACGATCGTCACGTTTTTGGCCGGCATGTCGGGCACGCCGGACGACACCATCCGCGTGATCGCCTGGACCTGACCCTCGTCGAGCACGCGGCCCGGGTAGAGGTCGACGAACACCGACGCGCTCGGCGCTTCCTTGTCGCGCACGAACACCGACGGCTTCGGGATCGCGAGATGCACGCGCGCCGTCTTGACCGCGTTGATCGATTCGATCGTGCGCTGCAGCTCGCCTTCGAGCGCGCGCTGGTAGTTCACCTGCTCCGCGAACTGGCTGATGCCGAATTTCTGGTTGTCCATCAGCTCGAAGCCGACCGAGCCGCCCTTGGGCAGGCCCATCGCGGCGAGCTTCAGGCGCGTTTCGTGGACCTGATTCGACGGCACGAGGATCGCGCCGCCGGCGTCGGCGAACTTGTAGGGAACGTTTGCCTGCTGGAGCGCGGTGATGATCGCGCCGCCGTCGCGGTCCGACAGGTTGCTGTACAGCACGCGATAGTCGGGCGCGCGGCTCCACAGCACGAGCGCGGTGATCGCGGCGATGGCGAACGCGACGGCGATCACGAACGGCAGCTTCGGGTTGCCCTTCATCCGCGAGATGCCGGGGATGCGTTCCGCGAAGCCGCCGAACCCGAAGTCCGCGCCGGCGCCGCCTGCTCCCGGCAACGCGGCGGCCGCGGTGGCGCCTGGCACCGGGCTGGCGAGGCCCGTGCGGGCGTCGGGGTTGATCAGCGAGTTGGCCTGCGAATCCATGCGTGGAGTTTCTCCGGAGCGGGACGACTGAGCCGCTCGGACGAGCGGACGGACAATGACACGATGCGATTATCGGGACCCGGACGCGACTCCGATCGACCGAAAAGAGCGGGGTTTCCCCCGTACTTTCGCGGCTTTGGCGCGCGCCGCGCTGCTATCCTTTTTCGCGATCCGGCATGGTGCGCGTCGTGCGGCGCCGTCGGAAACGCCCGGTGTGCCCGGGTCTCATCTCTTACAGGTCTGGGGACAGCATGGCTGCCAACGTCAGCGGAATCGGTTCGGTGTTGCAACAGATGCAGGCGATGGCCGCGCAGGCGAGCGGCGGCGTCGCGAGCCCGACGGCAGCGCTCGCCGGCTCGGGCGCCGCGACGGCCGGCACGTTCGCGAGCGCGATGAAGGCGTCGCTCGACAAGATCAGCGGCGACCAGCAGCACGCGCTCGGCGAGGCGCAGGCGTTCGAGGTCGGCGCGGCGAACGTGTCGCTGAACGACGTGATGGTCGACATGCAGAAGGCCAACATCGGCTTCCAGTTCGGGCTCCAGGTCCGCAACAAGCTCGTGAGCGCGTACAACGACATCATGCAGATGTCGGTTTGACGGGCGGGCATCGGGCGACGGGCAACCGGCGACGGGCTTCCGGGGACAGCCGCCCCCGGGGACCGGCCTGCCGGCCCGCCGGCGGCCCGTGCACCTAAAGCTTTCCAATTCCGTTCCGATAACTCTGGAACGAGGCCGCGTCGTGCATCGCAGGGCGGCGGCCACCGCATAGCCAACGCATCACAAGGAGAAGCGCATGTTTTCCCCAGGACACGCTGGAGCCAGTGCGTACGCGCGTGTCGGCGTCGAGACGGGGGTGATGGGCGCCTCCCCGCATCGGCTGATCGCGATGCTGTACCAGGGCGCGCGGCAGGCCATCGCGCTCGCGCGCATGCATTTGCAGCAGGACAACGTGCCCGCACGCGGCGAAGCGATCGGCAAGGCGATCGGGATCGTCGAGAGCGGCCTGCAGGCGTCGCTGAACCGCGACGCGGGCGGCCAGATCGCCGGGCGCCTCGACGCGCTGTACGCCTATATCGGCCGGCGCCTGCTGGAAGCCAACATGCACGCGAGCGACGCGATGCTGGTCGAGGTCGACGGGCTGCTCGCGACGCTCGAGGAAGCGTGGTCGGGCATCGCTCCGGAAGTCGCACGCATGGCCACGCAACAGGCGGCGGGCGCGGCGCGATGAATCTCAAGGCCGAATACTTCGCTCGCTACGAGGCGCTCGCGGCCGTGTCGGGCCGCATGCTGTGCGCGGCGCGCGGCGCGGACTGGCGCGCGCTGCCGGAGTTGCAGGCCGAATTCCTGACGCTCGTCGACGGGTTGAAGGCGGCCGATCCGGGCGTCGCGCTCGACGAAGCGGACCTCGGCCGCAAGCTCGCGCTGATCCGCCGCATCCTCGCCGACGACGCCGCGATCCGCGATCTCGCGTGCCCGGAAGTCGCACGGCTGGCCGCGCTGTTCGAGGCGCGGCGCTCGACCGAGGTATTGACCGATCTCTACCGCGCTCGCGGATAGTGCCCGTTTGCCGGGGCGGCGGTAGCCGCGTGCCCGGCTTCGCAACGATGTGGCTGAGGTGAGCAGGCTTCGATCATGACCGGTATCGACTCCGTTGCGGCCGCCCTGCTGGCGAGCCGCCTCGACAGCCTGCTGGCCGGCACCGTGATGGCGCCCGCCGGCGGCGGCGCGACCGCGCAGGTCGGCACGCCGGGTGCCGGCGCGTCGTCGCCGCCCGCGACGGCGGCCACGCCGGCCGCGCCGCCGGCGTCTGCGCAGACGGCACTGTCCGATGTCGCGCTCGTGCTCGATGCAATCTCGCGCTCGGGCGGTGTCGCGACGCCCGTGATCGCCGGGCGCACACCGCTGCTGGCCGACCCTTCCGTGCTGCTGAGCGTCGCGGCGGCCGCGCCGCCGGACGGGCAGAGTGCCTCCGATCCGGTCGCTTCAGCCGCTGCTTCTTCCAGCGCTTCCTCCAGCGCTTCTTCCAGCGCTTCTTCCAGCGCATCGCCCGCATCCGACGTCGCGGCCACGCGCGCTGCGGCGGCCGCACCGCCCGTCGCGGCGTTGCGCGCGGCGCTCGCGCAGGCCGTGAGCGAAAGCGGCCTCTTCTACGAATCCCATCTCGCGCAGTGGCTGGCCGGCCAGCGCCCGCTCGCCGCGCTGATGCGCGAACCGCAGGCGCGCCTCACGACCGTGCCGGTGCAGCCCGCCCCGGATGCCGCGCAGCACGATGCGCCCGATCTGCTCGACGAACTGCTCGCGCAGCGTCTGCCGTTGCCGGCGGCGGCGCCGCGATCCGCCATGCAGCCGGGCGCGCCTGCGCCGGGCGGTGCGGTGCAGCACGAGCTTGTGCAGAACGCGCAGTTGGCCGCCCGGCCGGGTGCTGCGTCGGGCACAGCCGCGCTGACCGACCCGCTCGGCGACCACTCCGACCCGCGCTGGATGCCGGCGCGCGCCGGACTGGCCGCCGCGTCGGCCGATCCGCAGGCGCAGGCATCGGCTCCCGTGCATCCGGCCGCCGTGCCGATCGTCCGGCAGCAGCTTGACGCACTCGCGACGGACCAGTTTCGCTGGGCAGGCGAGGCATGGCCCGGCGCGCGGCTCGACTGGACGATCGAGCCCGACGATCCGGGCGACCGCGCGTCGCGCAGCGGCGACGACACGGGGGACGGGATCGCCTGGCGCACCCGGCTGACGCTCACGTTGCCGTCGCTCGGCACGGTCGACGCGGAGCTGGTGTTGAACGGCAAGCAGCTCGTCGCGCGGCTGCGCGCGAATTCGGCCGGCGCCGACCGGCTCACGCGCAACGAGGCGGCGTTGCGGCAACGGTTCGAGGGATCGGGTCTGCAGCTCGGCGGACTGTCGATCCGCGCGGTCGGCGACGAGCCGGACGGCTTCGATCCGCTCGTCGCGCAGGCCGCCGCTGCCGCGTATGCGCGCAGCGCGGCTGGCGGCGTGCCGGGCGCCGACGACGAGGCGCCGCGATGAGCATGACGTCGCGCAAGCGCGCGGCCGCGCTCGTCTACGATCCGAAAGGCGGCGATGCCGCGCCGCGCGTGGTCGCGAAGGGGTATGGCCTGCTCGCCGAGATGATCGTCGCGCGCGCCCGTGATGCGGGGCTGTACGTGCATACCGCGCCGGAGATGGTGTCGCTGCTGATGCAGGTCGACCTCGACGACCGGATTCCGCCGCAGCTTTACCAGGCCGTCGCGGATCTGCTCGCGTGGCTGTATGCGCTCGATCGCACCGAGCCCGAACCAGGTGACGCCGCGCCGCGCTTTCCGTTGCCGCCGCTGCGCCGCTGAGCAGTTGAGCTGCTGAGCCGCCGAGCCGCCGAGCCGCCGAGCCGCCGAGCCGCCGAGCCGCTGAATCGCTGAATCGCTGAATCGCTGAATCGCTGAATCGCTGAATCGCTGAATCGCTGAGCCCACGCCCACGCCCACGCCAGCCCGGGTTTTCTTGCGAAATGCTGTCCGGGTCTTTCGCGATCATTTCGTTGGCATTTTTCTTCTATTGACCGGAATCTGCGCGCAATCAGCATGCTTTGTTGGTTATCTCCGGACTTTCTCGCCCGCTCCGCCGTGTGCCGACGGATTGAGCGGCCGCGCCATTTGTGTAATGATATCCATTCTCATTTTCATGCTGCCCGGGCGGCGCACGTTCTTCGTGCGCCGCCCGTTGCTTTGAACGAATGGATACTCTCGCGTGAACGCGTCCGAAACGATCGCCCCGCCGCAGGCGGGCAGGCCCCCCGCGGGCGTTACCGTGCTGCATCCGGCCGCACGGCCCCTGAGCGACGCCGAACTGGCGGCGCGCCGCCAGCGCTCGCGCCGCGCGACCTTCATCAAATGGCTGCGCAAGGTGCACGGCTGGGTCGGACTGTGGGGCGCGGTGCTCGGATTGCTGTTCGGGGTGACGGGCGTGCTGCTGAACCACCGTGCGCCGCCGCTGAAGATCCCGACTGGCGAACCGCAGGTCGAGCAGATGCAGATCGCGTTGCCGGACCCGGTGCCGAAGTCGCCCGCCGCGATGACGAAGTGGCTCCAGCAGGAACTGCACTTCGACGGCCGGCCGGGCCGCGTGCGCAAGGAGCCTGCGCAGCCGGTCGCCTGGGGCGACAAGCGCGTGATGCAGCCCGAGCACTGGCAGATGGGCCTGTTCGGTCCGCACCAGAACCTGCAGGCGGAATACTGGGTCGGCAACGGCTACGTGTCGGTGAAGCGCAGCGGCAACACGTTCCTGACGACGCTGAACAACCTGCATCGCGGCGTCGGCATGAATCTCGGCTGGGTGCTGCTGATGGACACGATCGCGGGTTCGCTGATCCTGTTGTCGCTGACGGGCGTACTGCTGTGGACGGAGTTGAACAAGCGCCGCACGGTCGGCGTCGTGCTGGTGGCCGGCTCGGTCGCCGCGGCGCTCGCCGCGGGTCTTGCCTGACGTCGGCATCGACGCGCGCCGGTTTCCCGCCGGCGCATGACGGCCATTCGGCGCGGCCTTGCACCGCGGCGACGGCCTCAAGAAAACGCCGGGCCGCCCCAGGTTTTCCGCCCCGAAGGAAGTCCCCTTGGGGGGCTGGCGCGAAGCGACAGGTTTGGGGGGCTCAGAGGCCGCAGGCCGCGCCGCCGTTTGCCGCGATCTCGCGGGCGGCCTTCGCGCCCTCGACCTGCAGGATCGTCGGCAGCGACACGTTGTTCTTCGCGGCCGTCACTTCGGCGAGGATTGAGATCGCGATTTCGGGCGGCGTGCGGCTGCCGATATAGATGCCGGCCGGCCCGTGCAGCCGCGCCAGTTCCGCCTCGCTCAGGTCGAATTCGAGCAGCCGCTCGCGCCGTGCCGCGTTGTTGCGTCGCGAGCCGAGCGCGCCCACGTAGAACGCGGGCGTCTTCAGCGCCTCCATCAGCGCGAGATCGTCGAGCTTCGGGTCGTGCGTGAGCGCGATCACGGCCGAACGCGCGTCGAGCTTCATGTCGAGCACCGTGTCGTCGGGCATCGTGTGCACGACGCGCGTGCCCGGCACGTCCCACGCATCCGTGTATTCCTCGCGCGGATCGCAAACCGTCACCTGATAGTCGAGCCCGACCGCGATCTGGCACAGATAGCGCGACAACTGCCCGGCGCCGATCACGAGCATCCGGTAGCGCGGCCCGTGGATCGTCACGAGCCGCTCGCCGTCGAACGCGAGCCCGTCGGTCGCCTGCGCGGGTGACAACGACGCGCGCCCGGTCGCGAGCGTCATCGTGCGCGTGACGAGGCAGCCGGCTTCGACTTCCGCGCACAACGCGGCGATCCCGCTGTCGCGCGTCAGCGGCTCCAGCACGAGCTGGATCGTGCCGCCGCAGGGTAGCCCGAAGCGGTGCGCTTCCTCGGCCGTCACGCCGTACTTGACGGCTTCCGGGCGCGCGTCGGCCGCGATCCCGCTTGCATGCACGCGGGCGATCAGGTCGTCCTCGATACATCCGCCGGACACGGAGCCGACCACGAGCCCGTCCTCGCGCACCGCGAGCATCGCGCCTTCGGGGCGGGGCGACGAGCCCCACGTCTTCACGACTGTCACGAGCAGCACGCGGCGCCCTTCGTCGAGCCAGCGCGCGCTGGATTTCAGTACATCGAGATCGACGCTTTCCATCATCCTGTTCCTGTTGCCGGACGGCCCGCCGGGCCGGGCCGTCGTTCGATGGCGGGATTATGAACTGGCCGGCGCGCACGTGCTGTCAGCGTGCGGATCGTGCTGGCAAATCCGGACGATCGGGCAAGAAATCGCGACGATCGGGCAGCGATCGCACGCGGGCGGGGCAAAGCGGCGCATGTCGCGCCGCCTGCGCGGGTGCGCCTATGGCGGGGACGATTCAGGCGGGAGGGAGCGGGGCGCACGGGGCCGGTGACGGCCCGGCGTGGCGTCATACCGCTACGAGCTACGAGCTACGCGATACACGCTGCGCGCTGCGTGCGCGCGCAGCGGCGGCGGTCAATGCGCGTCGTGGTGACCGTGCGCGAGCTTCGAGTGGCGCCGCGAATACAGGAAATAGATCACGAGGCCGATCACGAGCCAGATGCCGAACGCGGCCCACGTGACGGGCTGCAGGTTCAGCATCAGGAACAGGCACGCGCCAACCGCGAGGATCGGCACCACCGGCACGCCCGGGCAGCGGAACGCGCGCGGCAGATCCGGGTGCGTGCGGCGCAGCACCAGCACCGCGATCGACACCATCGAGAACGCGGCGAGCGTGCCAATGTTGATCAGCTCGGCGAGCACGTTGAGCGGCACGAGCGCGGCGATCAGCCCGAAGAACAGGCCGACGAGCCAGGTCGTCAGGAACGGCGTCGCGTAGCGCGGATGCACGCGCGACAGCGTCGCCGGCAGCAGCCCGTCGCGCGACATCGCGAAGATGATTCGCGTCTGGCCGTAGCTCATCACGAGGATCACGGTCAGCATGCCGAGCACCGCGCCGAGGTCGATGAAGCCTGCGACCCACTTCTCGCCGGCGATCTGCAGCGCATACGAGATCGGGTGCGACACGTTCGCGTACTGCGCCGACGGCACGATGCCGGTCGCGACCGCCGCGACCGTCACGTACAGCACCGCGCACACCGCGAGCGACGCGATGATGCCGATCGGCAGGTCGCGCTTCGGGTTCTTCACTTCCTCGGCCGCCGACGACACCGCGTCGAAGCCGATGAACGCGAAGAACATCACGGCCGCAGCGCCGAACACGCCGTTCCAGCCGTGCGGCATGAACGGCTTCCAGTTCGCGGGCGTCACGTGGAACACGCCGACCGCGATCACGAGCAGCACCACCGACACCTTGATGAACACCATGATGTTGTTGATGCGGGTCGACTCGCGGATGCCGATCGACAGCAGCGTCGTGATCACCACCATCACGAGGAACGCCGGCAGGTTGAACCACGTGACGACGCCCGGAATCGCGCCGGGTGCGGCCGTCAGCACGGTCGGCAGCGAGAGCCCGAAGCCCTGCAGCAGCGACTGCAGGTAGCCCGACCAGCCGACCGACACGGCCGACGCCGCGAGGCCGTATTCGAGCATCAGGTCCCAGCCGATGATCCAGGCGACGAGCTCGCCGAGCGTCGCGTACGAGTATGTGTAGATCGAGCCCGCGACCGGAATCGTCGACGCGAATTCGGCGTACGACAGCGCCGCGAGGCCGCATGCGATCGCGGCGATCACGAACGACAGCATCAGCGCAGGGCCGGCCTGCACGGCGCCCGTGCCGGTCAGCACGAAGATGCCGGTGCCGATGATCGCGCCGATGCCGAGGAAGGTGAGGTCGATTGCGCCGAGCGCTTTCTTGAGCCCGGCGCCGTGCGCGCCGGCGATCATGCGATCGACGTTTTTCTTGCGGAAGAGGGACATTGCGGATGTGTCTCCGGCGCGCGCGAGCGCGGCGGCGCCGAGTGAGTGAAAACCCGCAATTTTAGCCGATTTGGCGTGAAAGACCCGCTGCGGCGCAGCGGCGTGCTCCGGAATCGCCCGATAAAACAAGCGCTTGCGCGCTGCATTCGGCGGCCGGTGCCGGCGCGGCGCAGGCCGGCGCGGTGAACGGCGCGACTCCGGTGAATCCGACGGATCAGGCGCCCGATGCGGGCGTCATCTCGACGAGCCGGTTGCTCATCACGTAGAACGTCAGTTCCGCGTTGTTCGACAGCCGCATCTTCTCGAGCAGCCGCGACCGGTACACGCTGACCGTCTTCACCGACAGCGACAGCGTGTTCGCGATGTCGGTGAGGCGCTTGCCCGACGCGAGCATGCAGAGCGTCTGGTATTCGCGGTCGGACAGCTTCTCGTGTGGCAGCGGTTCGTTCTCGAACGACACGTAGTCGGCGAGCGCCTCGGCCATCGCCGGGCTCACGTACTTGCGGCCGGCCGCGACCTGCTGGATCGCGCCGATCATCTGCGCGGCATTCACCGTCTTCGACAGGTAGCCGGCCGCGCCGGCCTTCAGCGCGCGCACCGCGTACTGGTCCTCGCGGTACATCGAGAACATCAGCACCGGCGCGCCCGGCAGCTTGCGCTTGATGCGCTTGAGCACCTCGATGCCGTTCGCGTCCGGCAGCGAGATGTCGAGCAGGATCACGTCGAAGGCCTGGCGGTCGACGGCGGCCATCGCATCGCTGCCGGTCTCGGCTTCGGTCACGTCGCGCGCGACGCCGCGGTCGATCAGCAGGTGGCGGATCCCTTGGCGGACGATCGCATGATCGTCCACGAGCAGGATGTTCAGGCTCATGACGACCTCACGAAAGCGACGCGCGGCGCGCGGCGGCCGGCACCGCGAACAGCGAGTCCCACGCGAAGCGCGCGATGACGCGCGTGCCGCGGCCCGCTTCCGGCGCACGCGCGTCGAAGCTGCCGCCGAACGCCTCGCAGCGTGCGCGCATCCCGGCGAGGCCGTAGCCGGCGCGCCGGCTGCGGGCAAAACCGGTCCCGTCGTCGGTGACGATCAGGGACAGATGCGTGTCGTCCGTGTCGATCTGCACGTCGACGGACGCCGCGCGCGCATGCTTCGCGACGTTCGACAGCGCTTCCTGCGCGACGCGGAAGATCGCGAGCGCGCCGGCACCGCCGAGTTGCGTGAGCCGCGCGTCGGCCGCGCAGACGAAGCTCGTGCGCAGGCCGGTGCGGGCCGCGTGGCTGTCGGCCCACGTCGACAGTGCGCCGACGACGCCGCCGTCGAGTGCCGGCGTGTCGCGCTCGTCGATCAGCCGGCGATTGGCGTCGGTCGCGGCGTCGAGCGACCGCTGTGCCAGCTCGAGCGCGCGCAGGCAGCCGTCCGGCGCATCGGCCGGCAGCCACGTTTGAACGTTTGCGAGCGCGAAACGCGCAGCGGTGAGTTCGGCGCCGAGCCCGTCATGCAGCTCGCCGGCCAGATGGCGGCGGGCCGCTTCGTCGGCGGCCGTCAGCTGAAGGGACAGCGCCGCGATCCGGGCGGCGGACGTGTCGCGGTTGGGCAGGGCTTCGGCCACGGGGGCGGCCGCGTCGTCGCCAGGCACGCGCGGCTGCGACGGGAACGGGGCGTGGGCGCCCGGGGGCGCGTTGAGCGACGTATCCATGACTCTCCCTGCTGTCAGAAAGCGGTTCGGGCACCGGCTGGCTGCGTGGATCGGCTGCCGTTTCGATGACGGTCGCCGCCAGAGAATCGCCCCTTGCCGAGGTAACATAAGTTACAACTTGTAACGTTTGAGTCCGACCCTTCAATGACCGTCCCGACGGCCACCACGCGGGCCGAATAATATCTCAAAAATTTTGAAAAGGTCATGTCGGACGGACGTTTAAGGGTAAATGTGAATAATCGGAATGAAGTTGGCTGTAGGAAAAACACCGACACGAAAGCACCGGGGCTGCCCGTATCCAAATGTAACGATTTGACATGGAATGGTCCCAGTTTGTTACGAATTCGCCAAGTGGGGACGAAAAAAAACCGGAGCTTTTGCTCCGGTTCTTGATACGGCACAAATTAGGGGTTCGATCAGTCCACGAATGCGCGTTCGATCACGTAGTGACCCGGCGCGCTGTTCTTGCCTTCGACGAGGCCGGCCTGCTTCAGCAGGTCGGTCGTGTCCTTCAGCATCGCGGTGCTGCCGCACAGCATCACACGGTCGTTTTCCGGCGAGAACGCCGGCACGCCGAGGTCCGTGAAGAGCTTGCCCGTCGCGATCAGGTCGGTGATCCGGCCCTCGTTGTCGAACGCTTCGCGCGTGACCGTCGGGTAGTAGACGAGCTTTTCCTTGATGATGTCGCCGAGATACTCGTGGCCCGGCAGGTCGTGCTTGATGTAGTCCATGTACGCCAGCTCGCCCTTCAGGCGGCAGGTGTGCGTCAGGACGACCTTGTCGAAGCGCTCGTAGATGTCCGGGTCGCGGATGATCGACATGAACGGCGCGAGGCCCGTGCCGGTCGACAGCATCCACAGCGTCTTGCCGGGCAGCAGGTTGTCGGCGACGAGCGTGCCGGTCGGCTTCTTGCCGATCAGCACCGGGTCGCCCACCTTCAGGTGCTGCAGGCGCGACGTCAGCGGGCCGTTCTGGACCTTGATGCTGAAGAATTCGAGGTGCTCTTCGTAGTTCGGGCTGACGATCGAGTAGGCACGCGCGAGCGGCTTGCCGTCGACCTCGAGGCCGACCATCGTGAATTCGCCGTTGTTGAAGCGCAGGCTCGGCTCACGGGTGCAGGTGAAGCTGAAAAGCGTGTCGGTCCAGTGATGGACGGATTGGACGGTGGCGGTGTCGTATTTGCTCATGGCTTTGAAAACGGACGCGCGTAGCGAACGCGTGTAACGGGCCCAAAAACGGGCAAAAAACCGAGTGCGTCGGCCCGATCGTGGATCGGCCGGCCGGCGCGTCGGACACGCGCCTTCTCGATGACAGACGTTTGAGGAACTCGTTATTTTACCCTGCTTGGGGCAGATGCGGGCTTGACCCGCGCGGCTGCGCGGATTTGGCGCAACGAATTCTTGCAAATTGCTTTCAATGGTCGACAGCGAGCTTCGCGCCGCGAACACGCGGGTTCGGAACGCACACGCTTTCGAGCGGGTCAGGCAGGTGAACCGGCCGCTGCGATACGCGCGCCGGTAGTCGCGGGCATGCGGTGCTGCCGCGTCACTGCGGATCGAGGCGCAGCCGCGCGAGATACGGCAGGTGGTCCGACAGCCACGCGGTTTCGCCGGACGGTGCCTGCCATTCGAGCGGCGTCAGCCCGCGCACGAACATCTTGTCGAGCGCGAGCGCCGGGGAGAACGCGGGGAACGTGCGGCCCGACTGGCCGAGCAGCGTCGCGACCTCGGACAGCCCGATCTCGCCGAACAGCGCGACCGAATCGTTGCGCCAGTCGTTGAAGTCGCCGGCGAGCACGAGCGGGTCGTCGCCCGCGTTGCGCACGATCCAGTGCGCGATCCAGTGCATCTGGCGCAGCCGCGCCGCGCGCGTGAGCGCGAGGTGCGCGCACAGCAGCGTGACGGGCCGCGCGCCGGCGAGCGTCGCGCGCGCGACCAGCAGCCCGCGCCGCTCGAAGCGGTGCGCGGAGATGTCCCAGCGGCCGCCGAGGTCGAGCGGGTGCGGCGACAGGATCGCGTTGCCGTGCCGCCACGACGGCTTGAACACGTTCGGTCCGAGCGCGATCTGCCAGTCGAGCGCCTGCGCGATTTCGGTGGCCTGGCAGTGCCACACGTCGTCGACCGCGTCGTCCATCGGCGCGCCGAAGCCGGGTGCGAGCAGCGGACGCGGCATGCGGCGCGCCATCGCTTCCTGCAGGAAATACACGTCGGCGTGCGTCGACTGCATCCAGTTGCGCATCGCGTTCCATGCGGTGAAGCCGAGCGGCGAGCGGCCCTTGTGCAGGTTCCAGCTGACCGCGGTGATTTCGTCGGGCGCGGCGTGCGGTTCGGCGAACGGCAGGGACAGGGCGTCGGCGGACATGGCGCTCAGTCCTTCGCGACGTGCGCGCGCACGCGGTAGACGAGATGCGGGCGCTGCTCGACGAGCGTCCAGTCGGTCCATGCGTCGCCGCCGACCGACAGCCCCGGATGGCTCGCGACGATCTGCCGCGGCGACGCGGGCACGCACGGATCGCTGCGCGTCGCGTTTTCGTCGTCGAGGGTTTCCTGCACGTCGAGCGCGAGCGACACGGTGTGGGCGGCGTCGTCGACGGTGAGCGGCGCGACCGTCACCGAGCGCGAGCGCTCGGTCGGCACGACGCGCGCGGCGTTGCCGCAGCCGACGGGCACGGCGGACGGATAGCGATGGGTGTCGGTGCGGGTCTGACCGACGGTGGTGCGTTGCTGGAACGTGTCGATCGTCTGACCGTCGCGCACCACCTGGATCTCCCATGCGACGGCTGCCGGTGCGGCGCTCTGCGCATGGGCCGCGAGCGCGGCGCTCGCGAGCAGGACGGCCAGGCCGTGTTTCAGCATGAAACTTCTCCGGAAACGCGGGGTAGCGGGGAACGGACGCACATCTTACGCCCGATCGATCCGGACGGTGGCGCGACAGGACGCGTCGCCGCGGGTTCGCAGCACGATTTGGTCCTGATCGAAAGGTAGGTGCGCGTCACGCGTTTTCAAGCGAAAAAGCGCGCGAACTCGGCGACGCTCGCGCGCTCGGTGACGAGGCGGTTCTCGATCGCGTGCGGGTCCGCATGGCCGAGCGACATCCCGCAGACGAGTTGCTCGTTGGCCGGGATGCCGAGTTGCTCGGCGACGATCCGGTGGAACGGCACGAACGCGGCCTGCGGGCAGGTGTCGAGGCCGCGTGCGCGCGCGGCCGTCATCACGCCCTGCAGAAACATCCCGCAGTCGAGCCACGCGCCGTGCGTCATCACGCGGTCGAGCGTGAAGAACAGCGCGACCGGCGCATCGAAGAAGCGGAAGTTGCGCGCGTGCTGCGCGTGCATGCGGGCCTTTTCGTCGCGGCCGATGTTCAACAGACCATACAGGTCCCAGCCAACCTTGCGGCGCCGGTCGATATACGGCGACACCCATTCGCGCGGATAGTAGTCGTACTCGGCGACGTATTTCTCGTCGCGCGCCGGATCGTCGTATGCCGCGGTGAGGGCCGCGGCGAGTGCGTCGCGGGTCGCGCCGGTCGCGACGTACACGTGCCACGGCTGGATGTTGGTGCCCGACGGCGCGCGGCTCGCGGCTTCGAGGATCGCCTCGAGCGTGTCGCGCGGCACGGGCGTCGGCAGGAACGCGCGAATCGCGCGGCGCGATTTGAGCGCGGCGTCGACGGCGTCGACAGCGTGGATCGCGTCGGTATCGACGCGCGGGGCAGCAGCGGGGACGGACATCGGCAACCCTTCGAGACGAAGCGCGCGGCGCCGCGCGGGCGCCGTGGCGAGGCCGGCGCGACGGCCGGTGAACCATCGATCATACGCCGCGCGGCGCGATGCCGCAGTGCGCGCACGGTGTTAGCAGCAGACCTCGGTGGCTGCTTGCTTGCACGCCGATGCGGGATCGCTACACTGAAATCGTAAGGGTCTGATGATCGTGTGACAGCAGCGGTGGCGAGGTTGGTATGACGACGGCGATGGTGAAACAGGAACTGGCGGTGGCGTCCTTCAGCACGGTGTACGACCTCGAGCAGGTCGAGACCGCGTTGAACGACCTGAACGAGAGCGCGAGCGACGCGCTGCGCGCCACCTACGAGCGGATGCTCAAGACCGGCAATCTGCGCTTTTGCGTGAAGCCGAACCGGATGCCGTCGTTCGACGAACTCGGCGACGCGTTGCCCAATTTCACCGAGCCGCTCGGCGACGTGCGCAAGCAGGTCGCACTGTGCCTCGAGACCGACGACCGGCTCGAACTGATGCCGATCCTGCTGCTCGGGCCGCCCGGCATCGGCAAGACGCATTTCGCGAAGGCGCTCGCGCAGCTGCTCGGCACCGCGTACCACTACGTGCCGATGAGCTCGCTGACGGCCGGCTGGATCCTGTCGGGCGCGTCGTCGCAATGGAAGAACGCGAAGCCCGGCAAGGTGTTCGAAGCGCTCGTCAACGGCAGCTACGCGAACCCGGTGATCGCGGTCGACGAGATCGACAAGGCGGGCAGCGACGCGCAATACGATCCGCTCGGCGCGCTGTACGCGTTGCTGGAACACGACACCGCGCGCGCGTTCGTCGACGAATTCGCCGAGGTGCCGATCGATGCGGGCAACGTGATCTGGGTCGCGACCGCGAACGATGCGCAGGCGATTCCGGAGCCGCTGCTGAACCGGATGAACGTGTACGAGATCGCGCCGCCGGACGCGGCCGGCGCGCGCCGGATCGCGCAGACGATTTACGACGAGATCCGCACGTCGCACGCGTGGGGGCGGCGCTTCCCCGACACGCTCGACGACGACGCGCTCGACGTGCTGGCCGCGACGCCGCCGCGCACGATGCGCCGTGCGCTGCTGCATGCGTTCGGCGCCGCGCGGCTCGACGGCCGGGACGTGATCGCACCGTCCGACATCCGCGCCGACGAGGGCGCGGCGAAGCGCCGGCCGATCGGGTTCTGAGCCGGCGGCGCGCGCCTCGCCGCGGCCTGCGCGCGTCGCGCCGTGCGGCGCGGCGCACGCGACATGCAGATGCAAGTGCGTTCGGCAGGCGGGCAAACCGGGACGTACAATTCTCTTCTCTCCCCTCGACGCGTGAGCGACGCGAAACGCCATGGAGCAGATGGATTGTGTGGTGATCGGCGCGGGTGTCGTCGGTCTTGCGATTGCGCGGGAACTGGCCGCGCGCGGACGCGAAACGATCGTGCTCGAGGCGGCCGACGCAATCGGCACGGGCACGAGTTCGCGCAACAGCGAGGTGATTCACGCGGGGCTCTACTACTCGCGCGGCTCGCTGAAGGCGATGTCGTGCGTGCACGGGCGCGACCTGCTGTACGAGTTCTGCGAAACGCGTCACGTGCCGCACCGGCGCGTGGGCAAGCTGCTCGTCGCGACGAGCGCCGCGCAGGTGAAGCAGTTGAAGGCGATCGCCGCGCGCGCGGCGGAAAACGGCGTGCTCGACCTGATGCCGCTCACGCGTACCGAGGCGCAGACGCTCGAGCCCGCGCTCGATTGCGTGGAGGCGCTGTTTTCGCCGAGCACCGGCATCGTCGACAGCCACCAGCTGATGCTCGCGCTGCTCGGCGATGCGGAGCGCGACGGCGCGATGTGCGCGCTGAAATCCCCGGTCGAGTCGATCGACGTGTTGCGTGGCGGCCGCTTCGTCGTGCGCACCGGCGGCGACGCGCCGACCGAAATCGAGGCCGCGTGCGTGATCAACAGCGCGGGCCTCGGCGCGCAGGCGCTCGCGCGCCGCACGCGCGGCCTCGATCCGCGCTGGGTTCCGCCGCTCTATCTCGCGCGCGGCAACTACTTCAGCTTGTCCGGGCGCGCGCCGTTCTCGCATCTCGTCTATCCGATGCCCGACCGCGCGGGGCTCGGCGTGCACCTGACGCTCGACCTGGCCGGGCAGGCGCGCTTCGGCCCGGACGTCGAGTGGATCGATGCGCTGCGCTACGAAGTCGATCCGGCGCGCGCGCAGGCGTTCTACGCGTCGATCCGCACGTACTGGCCCGACCTGCCGGACGACGCGCTGCAGCCGGCCTATGCGGGGATCCGGCCGAAGCTCGCGGGGCCCGGCGAGCCGCCGGCCGACTTCATCGTGCAAGGCGCGGCGCAGCACGGCGTGCGCGGCCTCGTGAACCTGTTCGGCATCGAGTCGCCGGGGCTGACCGCGTCGCTCGCGCTCGCGCAGCGCGTCGCCGACATGACGTCTTATGGCTGACGCACACGGCCCGCATCCTGCGGGCCGGCCGTGCGAAACCCGGGGCGAGCCCCCGTGTGAAATCCCTTATCTCCGGCATTTCGGCGCGCACATTTATGCGCTTGAGCGTTATTCTGTTGAACGGCCGTCGCCAGAACGGCTTTCAAACCGATAACGTTGGAGCGAGTCCCCCATGAAAACATCCCGTCGGAGTTTCCTGATCACGAGCATCGGCGCCGTGTCTGCGCTGGCGCTGTCGCGCGAAGCGCTGGCCGATGCGCCGATGCTGTCGGAAACGGATCCGACCGCCGTGGCGCTCGGCTACAAGGCCGATGCCACCAAGGTCGACAAGACGAAGTATCCGAAATACGCAGCGGGCCAGGATTGCGCGGCCTGCATGCTGTACCAGGGCAAGAAGGGCTCGGCGTCGGGCCCGTGCGGCGCATTCCCGGGCAAGCAGGTATCGGCGAAGGGCTGGTGCAGCGCATTCTCGAAGATGGGTTGATGCCCGCGGCGGCATCGTGCGATGCCGCAATGTGGCGAAAACCGCAAAACGCCCGCCATCGGACGATGGCGGGCGTTTTTTATGCTTGAAAACGGTTCCGTCGCTTTCTACACTCGCTGCAAACCAACGCGCCGCGGGCCCTCCGCGCGCCGCGCCACCCGATACGGCGAATTCACGAGAACGAGGCTCGCATGGCGACGATTGCGAATTCAACGAAAACGATCCGGCCCGAGCGCGCGCTGAACCGCCGCGCGGTAGTCGCCGCCGTGATCGGCAACGCGCTCGAGTGGTACGACTTCACGGTGTTCGGCTTCATGACCGTCGTGATCGCCGAACTGTTCTTCCCGACGACCAGCGAATACTCGTCGCTGCTCCTGACCACCGCGACCTTCGGCGTCGCGTTCTTCATGCGCCCGATCGGCGGCATCGTGTTCGGGCTGTACGCCGACCGCGCGGGCCGCAAGGCCGCGCTGTCGCTCGTGATCCTGCTGATGACGGCCGGTATCTTCCTGCTCGCGATCGCCCCGCCCTATGCGGCGATCGGCATCGGCGGCCCGCTCCTGATCGTGCTCGGCCGCCTGCTGCAGGGCTTCTCGGCGGGCGGCGAATTCGGCAGCGCGACCGCGCTGCTGATCGAAGCCGCGCCGTTCTCGAAACGCGGCTTCTACGGCAGCTGGCAGATGGCGAGCCAGGCGGGCGCGCTGCTGATCGGCGCGCTCGTCGGCGCGGCCGTCACGCGCGGGCTGTCGCACGACGCGCTGCGCAGCTGGGGCTGGCGCGTGCCGTTCATCCTCGGGCTCGTGATCGGCCCGATCGGTTTCTACATCCGCCGTCATCTCGCCGATTCCGAAGCGTTCCTGCATGCGCAGCAAAGCGCACGCCGCGCAACGCTCGGCGAAGTGTTCACGCGCCATCCGCGCGAGGTGCTGTGCGGGCTCGGCTCGGTGATCGCGCTGACGGTGACGGTCTACGTGCTGATCAGCTATTTGCCGACCTTCGCGGTGAAGCAGCTGAAGCTGCCGTACGCGCAATCGTTCTATGCGGTGATCATCGGCAACCTGCTGTTGATGGTGCTGTCGCCGGTCGCGGGCGCATGGTCGGACCGCATCGGCCGCAAGGGGCTGTCGCTGTGGTCGCTCGGGCTGACGCTCGTGCTGATGTATCCGCTGTTCGCGTGGCTCGACGCGGCGCCGAGCATCGCGCGGCTGATCGCGGTGCAGGCCGTGCTGTCGGTGACGCTCGCCGGCTACTACGGGCCATTCGGCGCGATGATCGCCGAGCTGTTCCCGGCCAACGTGCGCTCGACCGGGCTGTCGATCGCGTACAACGTCGCGGTGATGCTGTTCGGCGGTTTCGGGCAGTTCATCGTCACGTGGCTGATCAAGGTGACGGGCACGCCGCTCGCGCCGACCTATTACGTGATGGCGGGAATCGCACTGTCGATCGTCGCGGTCGCGTTCGTGCCCGCGCGCAGCGCGGATCTCGACGCGCCGGCCTGACGGTTGCATTGCAGCGCATGCATCGTTTCGGCAGCCGCAACGATGCGCGGCGTGGCCCCGAACACGGCGCGACAACCCTTCGCGTACGCGCCCGAATTGTTTAGTTGTCGAACGAAACATGCGCGGGATGAACGAAATGGCCGCTCGCGCGCGCAGAGGCACTTTTCGCGTGCGCAAGACATCGGCAAAAACCCGCGTGGATGCGTCTAGAAGAGTTTTTTCTCCAGCTTGTTGCAAAATCGCTAGCTCAAGTAATATCCGCGTACCCGGCCCCCTGGGGGACCGGTTCCGATCTGGAGACCTGGAGGAAACATGGAATACAACCGTCTGTTGCACACCCTGCGTGTTACCGCCATCGCAGGCGTGGCAGCGGCATCGCTCGGCGTCGCGGGTTCTGCATTCGCACAGATCCCGAACAAAACGCTCGTCTACTGCTCAGAAGGCAGCCCGGCGGGTTTTGATTCCGCGCAATTCACGACCGGCGTCGATTTCACCGCCGCCACGTTCACCGTCTACAACCGCCTCGTCGAATTCGAGCGCGGCGGCACCAAGGTCGAACCCGGCCTCGCCGAGAAGTGGGACGTCTCGTCCGACGGCAAGGTGTACACGTTCCACCTGCGTCATGGCGTGAAGTTCCACACGACCGACTTCTTCAAGCCGACGCGCGAATTCAACGCGGACGACGTCGTGTTCTCGTTCGAGCGCATGCTCGATCCGAACCAGGCGTTCCGCAAGGCCTACCCGGTGTCGTTCCCGTACTTCACCGACATGGGCCTCGACAAGCTGATCGCGAAGATCGAGAAGGTCGATCCGTACACCGTGAAGTTCACGCTGTCCGAGCCGAACGCGCCGTTCATCCAGAACATGGCGATGGAATTCGCGTCGATCCTGTCGGCCGAATACGGCGACCAGCTGATGAAGGCCGGCAAGGCCGCCGACATCAACCAGAAGCCGGTCGGCACGGGCCCGTTCATCTTCCGCAGCTATACGAAGGACGCGACGATCCGTTTCGACGGCAATCCTGATTACTGGAAGAAGGGCGCGGTGAAGCTGTCGAAGCTGATCTTCTCGATCACGCCCGACCCGGGCGTGCGCGTGCAGAAGATCAAGCGCAACGAATGCCAGGTGATGAGCTATCCGCGTCCGGCCGACATCGCGACGCTGAAGGC
Source organism: Burkholderia sp. BCC1993 (assembly GCF_905339865.1). Lineage (NCBI taxonomy): Bacteria > Pseudomonadati > Pseudomonadota > Betaproteobacteria > Burkholderiales > Burkholderiaceae > Burkholderia > Burkholderia sp. BCC1993. The sequence goes on from NZ_CAJPGZ010000012.1 coordinate 35,987, forward strand.
CGACTCGGGCATCGACATGCCGTCGCAGCCGGGCTTCAACCTCGGCTACCTCGCGTACAACGTCGAGCACAAGCCGGTCGACAAGCTCGAAGTGCGTCAGGCGCTCGACATGGCGATCAACAAGAAGGCGATTCTCGAATCCGTCTATCAGGGTGCCGGCCAGGCCGCCAGCGCGCCGATGCCGCCGACCCAATGGTCGTACGACAAGAACCTGAAGATGGCCCCGAACGACACCGAGAAGGCGAAGGCGCTGCTCGCGAAGGCAGGCTTCCCGAACGGTTTCGACATCACGCTGTGGGCGATGCCGGTGCAGCGCGCATACAACCCGAACGCCCGCCTGATGGCCGAGATGATCCAGGCCGACTGGGCGAAGATCGGCGTGAAGGCGAAGATCGTCACGTACGAGTGGGGCGAGTACATCAAGCGCGCGCACACGGGCGAGCAGGACACGATGCTGATCGGCTGGACGGGCGACAACGGCGACCCGGACAACTGGCTCGGCACGCTGCTCGGCTGCGAGGCGATCAAGGGCAACAACTTCTCGCACTGGTGCTACAAGCCGTTCGACGAGCTGATCCAGAAGGGTCGCACGACGACGGGCCAGGACGCGCGCACGAAGATCTACACGCAGGCCCAGCAGATCTTCGCGCAGCAGCTGCCGTTCTCGCCGATCGCCAACTCGACGGTCTACCAGCCGGTACGCAAGAGCGTGGCCGACATGCGCATCGAGCCGCTTGGCTATGCGCGTTTCGACGGTGTCAGCGTGAAGTAACCGGCCTGGCGTAAGCTGTCGTCTTGAGAAGACCGGCTTGAAATCATCCGGCGGCGAGGGGCCAAAAGCCCCTCGTCGCCGGTCGTACATTTCCCACAAGAAAATACGAGACGCATCATGTTCACATTCGTGTTGCGCCGCGTGGGCATGGTGATCCCGACCTTCATCGGCATCACCATCCTGGCGTTTGCGCTGATTCACCTGATACCGGGCGACCCCATCGAAGTGATGATGGGCGAGCGTGGCGTCGATCCCGCGATGCATGCGGAGGCAATGAAACGGCTCGGGCTCGACCAGCCGCTGCCCCTGCAGTACATCCACTACATCGGCCGGGCGCTGCATGGCGACCTCGGCACGTCGATCATCACCAACACCAGCGTCGCGGGCGAATTCTTCGCGCGCTTCCCGGCGACCGTCGAACTGTCGCTGTGCGCGCTCGTGTTCGCGCTCGCGGTCGGGCTGCCGGCCGGCGTGATCGCCGCGCTGCGGCGTGGCTCGGTCGTCGATCATGGCGTGATGGGCACGGCGCTCACCGGCTACTCGATGCCGATCTTCTGGTGGGGGCTGATCCTCATCATGGTGTTTTCGTCGTACCTCGGCTGGACGCCCGTGTCGGGCCGCATCGCGGTCGAATACGACTTCCCGCATCCGACCGGCTTCATGCTGATCGACGCGCTGCTCGCACCCGACGAAGGCGCGTTCAAATCGGCGGTCAGCCACCTGATCCTGCCGGCGATCGTGCTCGGCACGATCCCGCTCGCGGTGATCGCGCGGATGACTCGCTCGTCGATGCTCGAAGTGCTGCGCGAGGACTACATCCGCACGGCGCGTGCGAAGGGGCTGTCGCCCGTGCGCGTGGTCGTCGTGCATGCGCTGCGCAATGCGCTGATTCCGGTCGTCACCGTGATCGGCCTGCAGATCGGCACGCTGCTGGCCGGCGCCGTGCTGACCGAGACGCTCTTTTCGTGGCCCGGTGTCGGCAAGTGGCTGATCGACGCGATCGGCCGCCGCGACTATCCGGTCGTCCAGGGCGGCATCCTGCTGATCGCGACGCTCGTGATCGTCGTGAACCTGGTCGTCGACCTGCTGTACGGCGTGCTGAATCCGCGCATCCGCCACACGAGGTAATTCCATGAGCAATCTGCAAAACACCCTGCCGAGCGAATCCGCGCCGGCCGGCGGCCGTGCGCTCGCGCTGCGCGAGTTCTGGGCCAACTTCTCGCGCAACCGCGGCGCCGTCGGCGCCGGCATCGTCGTGCTGGTGCTGATCCTCGTCGCGCTGTTCGCGCCGCTGATCGCGCCGCACAGCCCGGTCGAGCAATACCGCGACTACGTGAAGATCCCGCCCGCATGGCTCGCCGGCGGCAACTGGCAGTTCATCCTCGGCACCGACGAAGCGGGCCGCGACATCCTTTCGCGCCTGATGTTCGGCGCGCGCATGTCGTTCTGGATCGGCTTCGTGTCGGTCGTGCTCGCGCTGATCCCCGGCATCGTGCTCGGGCTGGTCGCCGCGTTCTTCCAGAAATGGGCCGACACGCCGGTGATGCGCATCATGGACGTGCTGCTTGCGCTGCCGTCGCTGCTGCTCGCGGTCGCGGTCGTCGCGATCATCGGCCCGGGCCTCACCAACACGATGTTCGCGATCGCGATCGTCGCGCTGCCGGCCTACGTGCGTCTCACGCGCGCATCCGCGCTCGGCGAGCTGCAGAAGGAGTACGTGACGGCGTCGCGCGTGGCCGGTGCCGGCACGCTGCGCCTGATGTTCTCGCAGGTGCTGCCGAACTGCACGGCGCCGCTGATCGTGCAGGCGACGCTCGGCTTCTCGTCGGCCATCCTCGACGCGGCCGCGCTCGGCTTCCTCGGCCTCGGCGTGCAGCCGCCGACCGCCGAATGGGGCGCGATGCTCGCGTCCGCGCGCGACTACATCGACAACGCATGGTGGATCGTGACGATGCCGGGCCTGTCGATCCTGATTTCGGTGCTCGCGATCAACCTGCTCGGCGACGGGCTGCGCGATGCGCTCGATCCCAAACTGAAGCGGATGGCGTGACCATGAGCCAAGATCTACTGACTATCCGCAATCTCGCGGTGAACTTCAACGGCCTGCCCGCGGTCGACCGGATCAACCTGTCGATCGCGCCGGGCGAGGTGGTGGGCGTCGTCGGCGAATCGGGCTCGGGCAAGAGCGTGACGATGATGGCGCTGATGGGCCTGATCGATGCGCCGGGCAAGGTGACGGCCGACGAGGTCACGTTCAACGGCGTGGACCTGCTGAAGGCGTCGCCGAAGGCGCGCCGCAAGATCGTCGGCAAGGACATCGCGATGGTGTTCCAGGACGCGCTGACGAGCCTGAACCCGAGCTACACGGTCGGCTACCAGATCAAGGAGGTGCTGAAGCTGCACGAAGGCCTGCGCGGCGACGCGCTGCACCGGCGCGCGCTTGAACTGCTCGACCAGGTCGGCATTCCGGATGCGAAGAACCGCATCACGGCGTTCCCGCACCAGATGTCGGGCGGCATGAACCAGCGCGTGATGATCGCGATGGCGGTCGCGTGCAACCCGAAGCTGCTGATCGCCGACGAGCCGACCACCGCGCTCGACGTGACGATCCAGGCGCAGATCATGGATCTGCTCGTGAAGCTGCAGAAGGAGCGCGGGATGGCGCTCGTGCTGATCTCGCACGATCTGGCCGTGGTGTCGGAGGTCGCGCAGCGCGTCGCGGTGATGTATGCGGGCGAGGTCATCGAGACCAATCGCGTGCCGGACATCTTCCGTGCGCCGCATCATCCGTACACCGAAGCGCTGCTCGCGGCGATTCCCGAGCACAATCAGGGGGCGCGTCGCCTTGCCGCATTGCCGGGCATGGTGCCGGGCCGCGATGATCGCCCGTCCGGGTGCCTGTTCGCGCCGCGCTGCAAGTACGTCGTCGACGATTGCCGCAAGGCGCGTCCGGTGCTCGATACGCTGGTGCCGGCCAACGATGCGATGCGCGCGCGCTGCATCAAGCCGCTCAATGTTTCCAACCTCGACCTGACGGCGTTGCATGGGACCGGAGTCAGCGCTAAAGCGCAAACTCCGGTCGACAGGAGTTCACGATGAATGCAGTCCACGAAACGCGTGCCACGCCGCACGACGAGGAAGCGGTGCTGGTCGCCGACCGGCTCGCGAAGCACTACACGGTCAAGCGCGGGATGTTCGGGCAGGGCACGGTGAAGGCGCTGAACGGCGTGTCGTTCACGCTCAAGCGCGGCAAGACGCTCGCCGTCGTCGGCGAGTCGGGCTGCGGGAAATCCACGCTCGCGCGCCAGCTCACGATGATCGAGACGCCTACCTCGGGCCACCTGACGATCGACGGCAAGGACGTCGCCGGCGCGAGCCGCGAGACGGTCGCCGACCTGCGCCGCCGCGTGCAGATGGTGTTCCAGAACCCGTTCGCATCGCTGAACCCGCGCAAGACTGTCGAGCAGACGCTCTCCGAGCCGCTCGAGATCAACACGAACCTGACGGCCACCGAACGCGCGCAGCGCATCGCGCAGATCATGCGCACGGTCGGCCTGCGGCCCGAGCACGCGAAGCGCTATCCGCACATGTTCTCGGGCGGCCAGCGCCAGCGGGTCGCGATCGCGCGCGCGATGATCCTCGATCCGCGGATCGTCGTCGCCGACGAGCCCGTGTCCGCGCTCGACGTGTCGATCCAGGCGCAGATCCTGAACCTGTTCATGGATCTGCAGGAGCAATTCAAGACGAGCTACGTGTTCATCTCGCACAACCTGTCGGTGGTCGAGCACATCGCGGACGACGTGATGGTGATGTACTTCGGCAGCGTCGCGGAGCTCGGCGACAAGGCGACGATCTACGCGCATCCGCGCCATCCGTACACGCGCGCGCTGATGTCTGCGACGCCGGCGATCTTCGAGGAAGACCGCCGCGTGCAGATCAAGCTGCAGGGCGAGCTGCCGTCGCCGCTCAATCCGCCGTCGGGCTGCGCGTTTCACCAGCGCTGCCCGTACGCGGTCGAGCGCTGCCGCGTCGAGGAACCGCAGCTGCGCGACGTCGACGGACGCCGCGTGGCCTGCCATCGCGCCGAGGAGGTAGGGGAGGTGAATGCCTGATGGTCTGGCGGCGCGCGCGCCTGGCGTGCGCCGTTCGGGGGGCGGCCGCGCGCGCGTGATGCGCGCGTGCCGCAACGCACGGCGCTGGAGCGTGCGCACGGTCACGGGCGCGGCGCTGGCCGGCGCGTGCGTGGCGGCCAGCGTGCTGGTCCCGGTCGACGCCGCGCGTGCCGAAGGGCTCGCGCCGGCGAGTTCGCCGATCCATCCGTCGCAGGTTCCGCCGCCCGGCATGAACCTGCCGGGCTTCCACGTGCCGTCCGTGTCGAACGGCACGGTCGCGCGCGGCACGGTGCGCGTGCAGCCCGCGCGCATGCCGTTCTATGTCGCCACCCGGGGCAGGGTCACGCTGTATGTGCTCGGCACGCTGCACACGGGCGACCCGTCCGACTATCCGCCCGCGCAGCCGTTCCGGCCGCGCATCCTCGCGGCGCTCGCCGCGTCGCCGACGCTCGCGCTCGAGCTGTCGCCGGACGACCTCCTCGAATCGCAGGACGACGTGTCGAAGTACGGCGTGTGCCGCTACCCGTGCCTGCAGCGCCTGCTGCCCGAGCCGCAGTGGCAGCGCCTCGCGGCGCGCCTGCGCGGCAACCCGGCCGCACTCGCGGAGATCCGCCGGATGCGGCCGTGGCTCGCGGCGCTGGTCGTCGAAACCTACGACTCGCTGGCGGCCGGCCTGCAGACCGAGTACGGCACCGAGGCGCAGCTGCAGAACGTGTTCCTGAAGAAGAAGGGCGGCCGCGTGATCGGGCTCGAGACGCTCGCCGAGCAGATGCGCGCGTTCACCGGGCTGACGCTCGCCGAGCAGCGCGAGATGCTCGCGCAGGACATGGTGCAGACCCCGGCGCAGAACGCCGACGACATCAAGGCGCTGCACCGGCTGTGGCGAATTGGCGACGCCGATGCGATCTCGGCGTGGGCGGTCGCGAAGAGCGAGCGGCTGGCCCGTTCGAAGGCGCTGTCGGCGTCGATCGACAACAAGATCCTGTACGAGCGCAACCGGCGCTTCGTTGCACGGATGACGGCAATCGCCGCGCCGAACCGGCCGGTATTCGTCGCCATCGGCGCGCTGCATCTGGGCGGCCCGCGCGGCGTGCTCGAATTGTTGCGCCAGCAAGGGTATCAGGTCGACGCGAACTGATCGCGCCGCGCACCGCGCGCCGATCCTCCCCTGTTTGATCGACGAGACGCACGCGCTGCGAGGCGCCCGCGCGGCCGCGCGACGCGATAAGGAAAACCCTCGAATCTTCAGGAAATAGCGTTTAAAACGATTGACATCCGGTTCGGCCAATCTCTATTCTTCATCCCACAAGTTGAAAAAATGAAAAGAATAGAAAAAGTTCTACGGGGTAGCAGAAAATAAAGCGCGGGGTTGGCGTAGCCGGCACGTCATTACGTGCCGGCCGCGGAGTGTCTGCATGCACGGCGGGGCCAAACATCGTCGGTACAACAAATGCATGCGACAGACTTGCGGCATAAGCGACGTTCCGTCGTCCGACCGGGGGAAGCAGCAATCGGGCGGCGGCGGACGTTTTTTGATCCGGAGCATGTTTCCGGTCACCGTCGACAGACGGTTTCGGGGGGCGAATCGACAGACGGCGAAGTCCGCGACGATTGCGCCAACAGAAAAGCGCCACGAGGGCGCTTTTTTCTTTTGGGGCGGCGGTTTTTGGCCTGCGGGGCAGCAGCGTTGCCACGACGTGCCTGCAACGACGCGTCACGCCATCATGCGTCTTCGCCGGCCTGCAGCGCGCCGGGCGCGACGACATCGACACCCGCCGCTTCGAGCGCCGCGCGGATCCGCTTCGCGAACGCGAGCGCATGCGGGCCGTCGCCGTGCAGGCAGACCGTCTGCGCGTTGAGCGGCACCCACTCGCCGCTCACTGCCCGCACCTGCCGCTCGCGCACCATGTCGAGCGTGCGCACGAGCACCGCATCTTCATCGTCGATCAGCGCGCCGGGCTGGTTGCGCGGCACGAGCGAGCCGTCCGCGCGGTAGCCGCGATCGGCGAACACTTCCTCCACCGCGGCGAGCCCCGCGTGGCGCGCGGCCGCGACGAACACGCTGTTCGCGAGCCCGAACACGGCCAGCGACGGATCGAAGTCGTGGATCGCGGACACCACCGCGTCGGCGATCAGCGGGTCGCGCGCGGCCTGGTTGTACAGCGCGCCGTGCGGCTTCACGTGCGCGATGCGGCCGCCCTCGGCCTGCGCGATCGCCGACAGCGCGCCGAGCTGGTACAGCACGCCCGCATAGATGTCGCCGGCCGGCAGCTGCATTTCCTTGCGGCCGAAATTCTCCGGGTCGTGAAAGCTCGGGTGCGCGCCGATCGACACGCCTTTCTGCACGGCCCAGCGCACGCAGTCGCGCATCGCATTGGCGCCGCCTGCATGCCAGCCGCACGCGATGTTCGCCGACGTGACGAAGTCGAGCAGCGCCTCGTCCGATCCGCATCCTTCACCGAGATCGGCATTCAGATCGATTTCCATGATGTCCTCGTCCACTGGTGCGTGGCGCGTCCTTCGTCCTGCTTCCGTCATTGTCACGCCGCGCGCGATTGCGCGCGGCGGCGCGTTTCCTCGCGCATCTCGATCGCGACGTCGATCTGACGCAGATAGGCACGTTCTGCGACCAGGGCGGCGCGCGCGGTGTCGGGTGTCGTGCGCACGAAGCGGATCGGCAGGTTGAGCCGCGCCTGTGCGAGTTTCCAGAGATCCGCGCGGATCACCGTGCCGATCTTCGGATAGCCGCCGGTGGTCTGCGCGTCGTGCATCAGCACGATCGGCTGGCCGTTCGGCGGCACCTGGATCGTGCCGGGCAGCACCGCGTGCGACAGCAGCTCGGCCGGCCGCTCGCGCACCAGTTCGGCGCCGGCGAGACGATAGCCCATCCGGTTGCTGTTCGCGGTGACGAGCCATTCCTCGTCCCAGAACGCCTGCTGCGAATCGGCCGCGAACGACGCGTAGTCGGGGCCCGGCAGCACGCGCACCGGCATCGCCCACGGCGCATGCGCGGGCCGGTGGCGGCGCGGCGGTTCGTCGACGCGCACGAACGCGCACCACGCGGGCGCCTTCACGCCGAATTCGGGCGCATCGGCCGCGAGACAGCCAGCGCCGGCCGGCGGCACGCCGACCGGAAGCCGATCGCCGTCGCGCAGCACGCGGCCGCCGAGGCCGCCGAAGCGCGACGCGAGATCGGTGCTGCGCGAGCCGAGCATCGGCAGCACGTCGATGCCGCCCGCGATGCACAGGTAGCCGCGCATGCCGCGTTTCGCGGCCGGCAGCACGAGCGTCTGCCCGGCGTCGACCGGCAGGCTCCACCAGGAATACACGGGCTTGCCGTCGAGCGTCGCGCCGAATTCGGTGCCGGTGATCGCGATGCGCGTCGCGCGCGTGAAGCGGAACGCGGCCGGGCCGATCGTGATTTCGACGGCCGCCGCGTCGGGGCGGTTGCCGACCAGCCGGTTGCCGACTTCGAGCGCGAGGCCGTCGAGCGCGCCGCCCTGCGCGACGCCGAGATGGCGCGTGCCGCGGCGGCCGAGATCCTGCACGGTCGACAGCGGGCCGGCGCGGACGACCTCGATCGTGCCCGGTGCGGTGTTCTGGCTCATGTCGCGTCGACTCCGGCAATGGTGAAGCGCACGCGGTCGCCGGGCAGCAGCAGCGTCGGCTGCGGCCGCGCCGGGTCGAACAGCACGTGCGACGTGCGGCCGATCAGCTGCCAGCCGCCGGGCGACGTGGCCGGATAGATGCCCGTCTGCGCACCGCCGATGCCGACCGAGCCGGCCGGCACCTCGAGGCGCGGGGCGGCGCGGCGCGGCGTGTGCAGCGACGCATCGAGGCCGCCGAGATACGCGAAGCCCGGCTGGAAGCCGACGAAGAACACGACGTATGCGCCGGCCGCGTGGCGCGCGACGACTTCGTCGGCCGACAGCCCGGTGTGCGCGGCGACGGCAGCGAGGTCGGGGCCGGCGGCACCGCCGTATTCGACCGGGATATCGATTTCCCGGCCGTCCGCGTGCTCGACGTCGGCGGTTTCCCACGCGTCGCGCAGCGCCGGCGTGAGCGAGTCGGCCGTCGTGGCGAGCGCGTCGAACACGATCGTCAGGTTGTTCATGCCCGGCACGACGTCGATCACGTCGGGCCACGCGCGCGCGACCTCGGCGACGGCCCAGACGCGGCGCTGGCAATCGAGCGTGGCGGGCGGCGGCACCTCGCAGACGAGGGCGGCATCGCCGAGCGGATAAATGCGGGGTTGCGTCATCGGACTGGCACGGTTCGGACGGCAATGTTAGCGCACATTGTCAATAAAATATCGATAACTTCCCAATAAGCGTTTTCGCCTAGCCCGTATGTCCGGGCTTCTGGCGTACACTCGGCACACCCTGTCATCCGGCTTGCTCCGCCTTTCCATGAAGCGTCCTGCGACCAAGATCGTGTCATCCGAACACCTCGTTTCCGATTCAAGCGCGGAGCTGTCGGAACTCGAATACGGGCTCATCATGGCCGGCAACGCATTCAACCGCTGGATGGTGCGCTGCATGTCGGCCGCGGGCGCGAAGGACATGACGGCGGTCGAGGTGTCGCTGCTGCATCACGTGAGCCACCGCGAACGCAAGAAGAAGCTCGCCGACATCTGCTTCGTGCTCAATATCGAGGATACGCACGTCGCGACCTATGCGCTGAAAAAACTGATCGCGCGCGGCTATGTGAAGAGCGAGAAGAGCGGCAAGGAAGTGTTCTTCTTCGCGACCGACGCGGGCCGCGAGCTGTGCCTGAAGTATCGGGAGGTGCGCGAACATTGCCTGATCGAGACGCTGAAGGACAGCGGCCTCACCAACGAGCAGATCGGCGACGCGGCGCAGTTGCTGCGCCACGCATCGGGCCTCTACGACACGGCCGCGCGCGCGGCGGCGTCGCTGTAAACGATTGCGGACGGGATGGTGAGCGCGGTGACGCGCGGCATGCCGCTCACGCAGCAGCGTGCGCCGCGTCATCAGGCGGCCGGGTACAGCGCGCCGTCGGTCACGATCCAGCGCAGCGCGAGATCGTGCGCCTCGGCCGGCAGCGCATCGACGCGGCACGCTTCATATGCGATGCCGACCGTCACCGGCAGCGTGTCGCCGGGCCACACCGCGAGCGTGCGGTCGTAGTAGCCGCCGCCATAGCCGAGCCGGTAGCGCTGCAGATCGAATCCCACGCACGGAATCAGCAGCAGGTCAGGCACGACGACGACGCCCGACGCCGGTTCCGGAATCCGGTGATGGCCTTCGCGCATCGGCGTATCCGCATCCCACACATGGAACGCAAGCGGCGTGTGACGCTCGCCGATCACCGGCAGCGCGGCGCGGCGGCCCGTGCCGGCCGCGGCCCACGCGAGCACCGCGTCGCGCGCGTCGAATTCGCCCGGCAGCGGCCAGTAGAAGCCGACCGTCGCGGGCGCGAGGCGCTCGAGCAACAGGCGCAGCCGCGCGTCGAGCGCGGCGTTCGCGGCGGGCTGCGATGCGGCGTCGCGACGCGCGCCGGACAGCGTTTTGCGCAGCGCAACCTTCGGGTTCGGCACAGGGTTGCATGCTATGCTTTCGCTCACTTCGTGCTCCATTCATAACGATGTCGAACAGCCTTTTCCGAGTATATCGCGCGGTCGCGCTCACGCTTTCGGCCGCCGCGCTCGTCGCGGGCACGGCCGCGTGCGCCGCACCGGGCGACGACACGCTCGCCGGGGACGACCAGATCTTCGTGCAGCTGCGCGAAGCCGCGCGCCGCAACGACGCCGCGAAGGCCGCGCAGCTCGCGTCGACGATCCCGAACTATCCGGTTCCGTCCTACGTCGAGTATTTCCAGATCAAGCCGCAGCTGTTCGATTCGACCGGCCGCGCACGTGTCGACGCACCGGACGCGCCGGTGCAGTCGTTCCTGCAGCGCTACGACGGCCAGGCGATCGCCGACCGCCTGCGCAACGACTACCTGCTCGTGCTCGGCGCGCGTCACGACTGGCGCAACTTCGACGACCAGTACAAGCGCTTCGTGCTCGACGACGACACGCAGGTCAAGTGCTACGCGCTCGAATCGCGCGCGGCGCGCGGCGAGAACGTCGCCGAGGCGGCGCGTGCGCTGCTCGTCGAGCCGAAATACTACGGCGACGCCTGTGTCGACCTGATTACGGCGCTCACCGTCAACCAGCAGTTCACGAGCGACGACGTGTGGCAGCAGGCGCGCCTCGCGTACGAGCAGAACTACACGACGCTCGGCGGCAAGATCGTCGACGCGCTCGGCGCGCGCCCGGTCGGTTTCGACCAGGCGACCAGCGCGCCGCCGCTGTATCTCGCGCGCGGCGTCGGCCCCGACGCGGCATCGCACCAGCTCGCACTGATCGCGCTCGGCCGCATGGCGCGCAACGATCCGGACGCGGCGGCCGGGATGTTGACGTCGATCGCCGGCTCGCTGACGAAGCAGGAGCAGGCGATCGCGTGGGGCGCGATCGGCTACCAGGGCGCGATCAAGCGCTCGGCGCTCGCGTCGGTCTGGTATGCCAAATCCGCGAACGCACCGCTGTCGAACCCGGGCTACGAATGGCGCACGCGCGCCGCGCTGCTTGCCGGCAACTGGCCGATGGTGCGCTGGTCGATCGAACAGATGCCGCCGTCGCTGCGCGACGATCCGGCGTGGATCTACTGGCATGCGCGCGCGCTCAAGCAGAGCGGCGACACGCTGCAGGCGAACCAGGAATTCGAGCAGGTCGCGGGCCAGTACAACTTCTACGGGCAGCTCGCCGGCGAAGAGCTCGGCCAGCGCACGTCGATCCCGCCGCGCACGAAGGTGAGCGACGCCGACGTCGACGCGATGAGCAAGATCCCGGGCTTCGCGCTCGCGCAACGCTTCTACGGGCTGAACCTGCGTCTCGAAGGCAACCGCGAATGGAACTGGCCGCTGCGCGGGATGACCGATCGCCAGCTGCTCGCGGCCGCCGAATATGGCAAGCGCATCGACCTGCTCGACCGCACCGTCAACACGGCCGACCGCACGAAGGCCGAGCACGACTTCACGCTGCGCTACCCGTCGCCGTACCGTGACATCGTCGAGCGCTATGCGCAGTCGTCGGGCCTCGACATCGAATGGGCGTACGGGCTGATCCGCCAGGAGTCGCGCTTCATCACGAACGCGCGTTCGTCGGTCGGCGCGGGCGGCCTGATGCAGCTGATGCCGGCCACCGCGCAGCTCGTCGCGAAGAAGCTCGGAATGGGCACGATCACGCGTGCGCAGATGCACGACATCAATACCAACATCCAGCTCGGCACCTGGTATCTGGCGGATATCTACAACAACTTCGACAGCTCGCCGGTGCTGGCAACCGCCGGCTACAACGCGGGCCCGGGCCGGCCGCGCCAGTGGCGCCAGGTGTTGACGCAGCCGGTCGAAGGCGCGATCTTCGCGGAGACGATTCCGTTCAACGAGACGCGCGACTACGTGAAGAACGTGCTGTCGAATACCGTCTATTACGCGGCGCTCTTCGAGGGCAAACCGCAGTCGTTGAAGAAACGCCTAGGCATGATCTCGCCCTGATCCGCAATCTTCATACTGCCGCGCGAGACGCGGCAGTGTTCTTTTGAGGACCCGAACAATGGATCGCCAGACCGTCGCGCTGCTGGGCGGCACCGGCTTCATCGGCAGCCGGCTCGTCAACGCGCTGATCGACGCCGGCAAGCAGGTACGGATCGGCACGCGGCGGCGCGAGCACGCACGCCACCTGCAGATGCTGCCGGTCGAGATCGTCGAACTCGACGCGCTCGATACGCGCACGCTCGCCCGGTTCGTCGCCGGTGCGCATGCGGCCATCAATCTCGTCGGCGTGCTGCACGGCGGCCGCGGCACGCCGTACGGGCCCGGGTTCGAGCGCGCGCACGTCGCGCTGCCGGCCGCGCTGGCCGCCGCGTGCGTCGAAGTCGGCGTGCGGCGCGTGCTGCACATGAGCGCGCTCGGCGCCGATTCGCATGGCCCGAGCATGTACCAGCGCTCGAAGGGCGACGGCGAAGCCGCGCTGCATGCGGTCGCGGCGACCGATTCGCTCGCGCTGACGATCTTCCGCCCGTCGGTCGTGTTCGGCCCCGGCGACGCGTTCCTGAATACGTTCGCGAACCTGCAGCGCACGCTGCCGGTGCTGCCGCTCGCGATGCCCGACGCGCGCTTCCAGCCGGTGTTCGTCGGCGACGTCGTGCGCGCGTTCGTCAACACGCTCGATCTCGCTGCCGCGCACGGCAAGACCTACGAACTCGGCGGCCCGACCGTCTATACGCTCGAGCAGCTCGTGCGCTATTGCGGCACGCTGGTCGGCAGGCAGGCACGCATCGTGCGGCTGCCCGACGCGCTCGCGCGGCTGCAGGCGAGCGTGTTCGAATGCCTGCCCGGCGAGCCGGTGATCACGCGCGACAATCTCGCGTCGATGTCGGTGCCGAACGTGCTGTCCGGGCCGCTCGCACCGGAACTCGGGATCTCGCCCGCGAGTCTCGAGAGTATTGCGCCCGCATATCTCGGCCACGCCGCGCGGCGCTCCCGCTTCGACTGGTTCCGCTCGCGCCGCCGCTAGGCGCCGCGGACCGTCACTTCCGTCATTCACTTTCGCGCTTTCCGGAACACCGCCATGAAACTCGTCATTGGAGACAAGAATTACTCGTCGTGGTCGATGCGGCCGTGGCTGCTGCTCGCGCATTTCGGCATCCCGTTCGACGAGATCGCGATCGAGCTGCGCCGCGACGACACGGCCGCGCGCATCCGCGAGTATTCGCCGACCGGCAAGGTGCCGTGCCTGATCGACGACCACGGCGTTGCGATCTGGGATTCGCTCGCAATCGCCGAGACGCTCGCCGAGCGCTATCCGCAGTTCCCGATGTGGCCGGCCGATCCGCTCGATCGCGCGCATGCGCGCTGCATCTCGGCCGAGATGCATTCGGGCTTCGCCGCGCTGCGCACGCAGATGGGAATGAGCGTGCGCGCGTCGATGCCGGGGCGCGGCGCGACGCCCGAGGCGCTCGCCGACGTCGCGCGCATCGACGCGCTGTGGAGCGCGTGCATCGAGGCCTCGGGCGGCCCGTTCCTGTTCGGCGAATTCGGCATCGCCGATGCGATGTATGCGCCCGTCGTGATGCGCTTCAACACGTATGCGCCGGCGCTGTCGCCGGAAGCGGCCGGGTATGCCGCGCGCGTGACGGCACTGCCGGCGGTGCAGCGCTGGATCGATGGCGCGCACCGCGAAACCAACGTGATTGCCGAATACGAACCGACGCCATGAACATCTACGCAGTAGGCGGAGCGATCCGCGACGAATTGCTCGGCGTGCCGGTGCAGGACCGCGACTACGTGGTGGTGGGCGCGACGCCCGAGCAGATGGTCGCGCAGGGCTTCCGGCCGGTCGGCAAGGATTTCCCCGTGTTCCTGCATCCGGACACGCAGGAGGAATACGCGCTCGCGCGCACCGAGCGCAAGACGGCGGCCGGCTATCACGGCTTCCAGTTCTACTATGCGCCGGACGTGACGCTCGAAGAGGATCTCGCGCGGCGCGACCTGACGATCAACGCGATGGCGCGCGAAGTGAGCCCGGAGGGCGCGCTGGTCGGCCCGGTGATCGATCCGTTCGACGGGCAGGCCGACCTGCGCGCACGCGTGTTCCGGCATGTGGGCGACGCGTTCGTCGAGGATCCGGTGCGGATCTTGCGGATCGCGCGCTTTGCCGCGCGCTTCGCCGATTTCACGGTCGCGGACGACACGCTCGCGCTGATGCGGCGGATGGTCGATGCGGGCGAAGCGGATGCGCTGGTGCCGGAGCGCGTGTGGCAGGAGATCGCGCGCGGGCTGATGGAGGCGAAACCGTCGCGGATGTTCGCGGTGCTGCGCGACTGCGGCGCGCTCGCGCGCGTCCTGCCCGAGGTCGACGCGCTGTGGGGCGTGCCGCAGCGCGCCGACTACCACCCGGAAGTCGACACCGGCGTGCACGTGATGATGGTCGTCGACTATGCGGCGAAGCAGGGCTATTCGCTGCCGGTGCGCTTCGCGGCGCTCACGCACGATCTCGGCAAGGCGGCGACGCCCGCCGACGTGCTGCCGCGCCATGTCGGCCACGAAGGCCGCAGCGTCGACCTCATCAAGCCGCTGTGCGAGCGGCTGCGTGTGCCGAACGATTGCCGCGATCTCGCGCTGGTGGTCGCGCGCGAGCACGGCAACCTGCATCGGGTGATGGAAATGGGCGCGGCCGCGCTGGTGCGCTTCTTCGAGCGCAGCGACGCGCTGCGCAAGCCGGCGCGTTTCGCCGAGATGCTGCAGGCGTGCGAAGCGGATGCGCGCGGCCGGCTCGGGCTCGACACGCAGCCGTATCCGCAGGCCGAGCGGCTGCGCGTGGCGCTGGTGGCGGCGCGCAGCGTCGACGCGGGCGCGATCGCGCGCGGCGTCGGCAACGATGCGATGCAGATCAAGGACGCCGTGCATCGCGCGCGGGTCGAGGCCGTCAAGCAGGCGCTGGCGATCGCGGAATAGGCGGGGGAATTGGGGGAATCAGGGCGCGGACTGGGCTGGGAACCGGGTTGCGAACAGGCTTGGGAACTGGGTTGCAAACCGGGCCGGGAATCGGGTTGCAAACCGGGCTGCGAATCGGGGCTGCGAATCGGGTTGCAAACCGGGCTGCGAATCGGGGCTGCGAATCGGGCTGCGAATCGGGCTGCGAATCGGGCTGCGAATCGGGGTTGCGAATCGGGGTTGCGAATCGGGCTACGAATCGGGCCGTGAATCGATTCCGCGAATCGTGCGGACCGCGCCGAGCCGTGCGCCGCCCGGCCGCCAGCCGTCATTTCTTCATGCGCTCGGCGGTGCGGCGGGCAGGCGTGGCGGCAGCCGGACGCTTGCCGGTGGCCGCGCGGGACTTCCCGGCAGCCGTCTTGGCCGCGGCGCGAGCCGGCTTGTCGGCGGGCTGCGCGGCATCCGCGTCGCGCTCCCGCTTCGGTGCCGGTTCGCGGCGGCTCACGCGCGGCTCGCCCGGCGTCGCGCCGGCATCGCGCGCGAGCAGCCTGATTTTCATCGCCGCGGATCCCAACTCGGCGCAGTTGTCGTCGAAGAGGGGCAGCGTACCGACCGCGATCAGCTCCGCGGGCCCGTCGCCGACGTTCGCGACGCGATGGCGCTTCCTCGCGTCGAAGTGCAGCGAATCACCGGGCGACAGCGGGTAATCCTTCTTGCCGATTGTGTAGCAGAGCCGGCCGGTAAGCACGTACACGAACTCGTCGCCGCCGTGCGCGACCCATTCCGACCGGTAGCCCTCCATCATCCGGACCTTGAGCGCGTTGATCTGGCTGCCGTCGAAGGTGGTGGACAGCCGCTCGTACCACTGCGACGCGGCGTCGACCGCGTACGGTTCGCGGCGGCCCGCGTGCGAGTCGGGCTGCGCCTGGCGCGGCTGGTCGATCAGCGTGCCGAGCGGCACGTCGAGCGCCTTCGCGACGTTGACGAGCGATGACAGCGAGATGCCGGTGAGATGGCGCTCGACCTGCGACAGGAACCCGACCGACAGGTTCGCTTCGGTCGCGACTTCCAGCAGCGTCTTCTTCGCTTCCCGGCGCAGGCGGCGAATGCGCTGGCCGATACGCATGATGTCTGAATCCATGGATCTCTTTCGTGGCAACGAGTCGGGAGGCGAGCAAGGGGGGGCGGTGCAGTCGCCGGACATTGCTGTTCCGCGAATCGCACGAAGCACGGCCGTCGGGGCGACGATGCGGGCGCATTGTACCGCGCAGTCGCGCCGGTCCGCCGCCACGCCGCGCACG
Organism: Burkholderia sp. BCC1993; assembly: GCF_905339865.1. Classification (NCBI taxonomy): domain Bacteria; kingdom Pseudomonadati; phylum Pseudomonadota; class Betaproteobacteria; order Burkholderiales; family Burkholderiaceae; genus Burkholderia; species Burkholderia sp. BCC1993. Next base: position 52,672 of record NZ_CAJPGZ010000012.1, read on the forward strand.
GCCGCGCACGACCGCGCGCCGTCGCGCACCGCACCGCACCGCACCGCACCGCACCGCACCGCACCGCACCGGTAATTTTAGCCCTACGAAAATTTTAGCTTGACCTCAATTTCAGCGTGCTCTAGATTCTGTCGCACGCATCAAACAAAGTTAAGTGAGACAAAAATTTCCCCGAGAGCCTGCCACTGGAACGGCACCACGGCCCGGCTTCCCGCCGGGCCGCGCGTCGTCCGCGCGCGGGCAGCGTGCCGCGTGAGGCGTGCGCCATGCCGCGTAACGCCGCCGGCCGCCGACAACAATCCATAACGGGTATCCGATGATCGATCGACTGAAATACAGCTTCTCCGGCCTTCCCCCGTACGACGCGTCCGTCGCCGACACGCAGGCCGGCCTGTCGCGCCTGCTCGACGCCGCCCGGCTCGACGCGGTCGTGGTCACGTCGCAGGACGAGTACATCACCGAATACCTGCCGCGCCGCAACAACCCGCGCTACGCGCTGTCGGGCTTCGACGGCTCGGCCGGCTGCGGGATCTTCCTGAGCGCGGCGACCGCCGAGGCGCTCGGCGTGCCGCCGTTCGTGCTGTTCGTCGACGGCCGCTATCACCTGCAGGCCGAACAGCAGTGCGACCCGGCGCGCGTGCGCATCGAAAAGCTCGGCATGAACGTGACGATCTGGCAGGCGCTGGCCGACTGGCTGGTCGCGCACGCGAGCCGGCTCGCGCGGGTCGGCTACGACGCGCTGCGGATCAGCGTCGCGCAGCGCGACCGGCTGGTCGAGCAGACGCAGGCAGCGTCGCTCGACTGGACGAGCCTCGTCGAGCGCGAGATCGACCGCGCGATCGCGCTGCCGGGCTGGGTGGTCGAGCGGCCGATCTTCGAGCTGCCGGACGCGATGACCGGCGCGAGCGTCGCGCAGAACCTCGACGCGCTGAACCGGCGGCTCGCCGCGCACACCGGCGCTGCGCCCGGCACGACCGCGTTCTTCACGTGCGCGTCGGACGACCTCGCGTACCTGCTGAACAGCCGCGGCTATCACATCCCGAATGCGTCGTCGCACCTGGGCTTCCTGTTCGCGGTCGGCGAGCAGGTCGCGCTGTTCCTGCCGGAAGGCTGCGACCGCTGCCCGGTCGAACTGGCGTCGTATCCGGCGCTGCACGTGATCCGGCGCGACTTCGCCGAACTCGAGCGCTTCCTCGCGCGGTTCGCGGTCGAGCACGTGTGTTACGGCTTCGAGTCGGTCAACTGCGCGCTCGTCGAGTCGGTGCGCCGTGTGTGGCCGCACGCGCGGCACGCCGACTTCAACCCGGTCGAGGCGCTGCGGGCCGGCAAGACGCCGGCGGTGCTCGACCGGTTCCGCGACGCGTTCGCGCGCAGTTCGGCGGCGATCGCCGAAACGATGCGCTGGGCGAAGGCCGGCGAGCCGGGGCAGCGCCATACCGAGTACGACCTGGCCCGCACGATCAACGACGCATACGGCGCCCGCTCGGCGGTCGCGCTGACGTTCCCGTCGATCGCGGCGAACGGCGCGAACAGCGCGTTCGCGCACTACACGGCGGCGAGCGCCGACGTCGAGCTGACGGAAGGCGAGCTCGTGCTGCTCGACAGCGGCGCGTATTACGACGCCGGCTTCGCGACGGACTGCACGCGCGTCGTGCTGCGCCGCACGCGGCCGGAGACGGTCGCGCAGCCGTGGCAGCGCGAGATCTACACGGTCGCGCTGAAGGCCTGCATCAAGGGCCTCGTCACGCGCTTCCCGAAGACGGCGACGGGCGGCGACGTCGATGCGGCGGTGCGCCAGGTGTGCCGCGACCACGGCTACGATTTCGGCCACGGCACCGGGCACGGCGTCGGGATCCACGTGCACGAGGGCGGCGTGCGGTTCGCGCCGGGCGCGAAGTACGGGCTGGTGCCGAACGCGGTGATTTCGGTCGAGCCGGGCATCTACGTGGCGGGCAAGGGCGGGGTGCGAATCGAGAACATCGTGATCGTGCGCGCGGACGACGAAGCGGCGGACACCGTGGCGTTCGAGAACATCGTCGCGGTCGGCTACGACTGGGACCTGATCGACGTCGCGCTGCTGAACGACGACGAGCGCGCGTACCTGCGCGACTACGAACGGCTTTGCGTGGAACGCGGCACGCAGGTCACCGCGTGTCCGCTGCTGTAAGGCGGGGAAGGGGCGCGCGGCCGCAGGAGGGCCGCGCGATGCACGCGCGGCGCGTCGCTGCGCCGGCGTGACCGGTCCGTCGGGAATCCGTACGTCAGAGAATCGGTACGTCAGAGAATCGGTGCGTCAGGGAATCAGTACGTCGGAGAATCAGCGCATCAGCGCCGATACACGCCCGTCGGGCCCGTACACACCGGCCGGCGCGGGCGCCGAGCGCAGCACCGCGAGCGCGCGCTCGTTGTAGTCCATCCGGATCCGGATCAGCATCCCGTTGGTCGCATTGGCCTGGCGCGCGCGTTCGGCGGCCTGCAGCAGCAACTGCCAGCGGCCGGCGAGGCGTGCATCGCGCTCGGCGGCCTGGTCCATCCCTTTCTTGCCGGCCGGAAAGCCGAGCGCGGACAGCTGCGTGTCGCGCGTGCGCTCGAGCTGCGCGAGCCGGTCGATCAGCGCGCTCTTCTTCTCGACGATGCCGGGCAGCATTTCAAGCGGCTCCGGCGTCGTCAGCGCCTTTTCCTCGTAGGCGAGCAGGGACGCGAACGCTTCGACCGTCGCGTGTTCGTCGTTGACCGTGGCCAGCAGCTCTTCTCTCATCGCGTCATGCTCGTCGCGCCGGCACGCGGGTCCGCATGCCGGCAAACCAGGGGACCGGTCAGGGCGTGACGGGCCCCGGGCCGGCTCAGTTGCCCTGCGAGCGCTGCTGTTGCAGCAGGTCGCGGGCGGTATTCAATACGCCGTCGGCGATCTTGTTCACGTCGATCGTCAACGTGCCGTTGTTCAGCGCGTCCTTGATCGACTGGACGAGGGCCGTGTCGATGTCGGCGCTGCCGGAGGCCGACAGCGAACGCAGCTGGCCGGACAGACCCGACAGGTTCACGCTCGTGTCGCCGCCGGTCGATCCTGCGTCGGCCGCCTGCGCGGACGACGACGAAGCCGCGCCGGATTGCGCGCGGGCCGCGCCGTTGCCGGTCGACGCGAGTGGGCTCGGGTTCGGAGTGGAATCGATCTTCACGGTGGGTTTCCTGGACGGTATGACCCAGATAACGGCCGGGTCGGCCCGAACTTTAGCATCGTGAGCCCGAAATTCTCCGAAGAAACAATTCTTTACAATCTTGCGGCGCGATCCGGCCCTACAGCGGAATTTCCACGGTCCCGGCATCCTTGACGATCGCCGTGACGATTTGCCCCGCGGTCATCCGGACCCGCACCGACTGCCCTGGCGCCGCATTCGCGAGCGCGCTGCCCTCGGCCGAGATCGTGAAGCCGGGCCCGGCCGCGACGACCCTTACCGTCTGGCCGGCCGACACCGACGCGGCGCTCTTCAGCATGTCCTGGCGCAGCGGCAACCCGGCCGAGATCCGCGCCAGCGCGGTCGCGCCGACCGCCTGCGCGGGATCGGTGATCACCGCGAGCGGCAGCACCGTCAGGTCGCCGTCGCGCGCGACGAGGTCGGCCGCGGTGAGCGGTTCGCCGGGCGCGATCTGGCGCGCGGCGACGTAATAGGTGGCCTGCACGGCGACCTTCGCCTGCAGGTAGACGGTCCACGGCCGCTCGCCCGCGCAGCGCACGCCGACCGTCGTGCGGCCCCACAGGCGCGCACCGGTCGGCAGGAACGGCTCGAGCGTCGTGCACGCGGCGAGCCCGCGCGGAAACGCGGCCGCGACGGTCGCGGTCGTCTTGCCCGGCAGGCCCGCGACCTGCTGCTGCAGGAATGCGAGCGCCGTGCGCCGGATCGTGTCGGGGTCCTGCTGGCCGGGCGGTGTCGCCGGCTGGGGCGCGGCGGCTGCCTGGGGCGGGTTGGCGGCAGCCGCCGGTGCGCGCGCGGCCGGCGCGGCTGAAGGGGCGCGGGCCGCGGCCAGGCGCGCGGCGATGGCCGGTCGCGCGGAATTCGATGCCGGGTCGGCCGCACCGGCGACGACGGTCGCGACGGCGCCCGGATCGGCGGCGCGCCGGGGACCATAACCTGCGTTCGCGGCGTTCGCGGCGTTCGCGGCGTTCGCGGCGTTCGCGCCACCCGCGCCGACCGCACCACCCACACCGGCCGTCAAGGCTACGCCCGTACCCGAAGCCGTCCCCGCGTTCCCGCCGAACTGCCCGCCGCTCGCCGCGTTCGCCTGCGCGAGCGCGGTCTCGGCCGTTTCGCCGCGGCCGGGAATCACGATCATCCCGTCGTCCGCGTGCGCGGCCGGCACCGCGAGCCACAGCGCCGCGGCGAGCGCGAACGCACGCGGCATGCGCGTGCCGCGTCCGTGGTTGCCGCGAAGTGCGCTGCCTGTCATCGCCGTGTCCTCGAAGCCGTTGATCCGATTCGCATTCTAGGGAGCCGGGCCGTCGCGCAAACGAGGAATAGAGGGGGCCTTTGCCGCGTTATTCGTCCGATTGCCGGTTGCGCCCGGCGCCTACCATCGCTGTCATGGAAAAAAGCCCCTTGGGTCGCCATCCGGCGCAACGGGCGTGCAGCGCTTCATACGGAGAGACGCACACATGCTGGACAGACTCGATGCCGAATTCGCGTTCGGCCGACAGGCGCTCGACGTGCGCGCCTATCGGCAGGAACTGCTGTCGTCGAACATCGCGAACGCCGACACGCCCGGCTACCAGGCCCGCGACACCGATTTCGCGTCGACCCTCGCGCGTTCGCTGAAGCAGGCCGGCGGCGGCCTCGCGCCGAGCAACGCCGCGCAGCTGCCGATGGCGCAGCCGGCCGGCGTGACGAGCGGGATGACGATGGTGTCGTCGGCGCCCGGCCACATGGCCGGCACCGCGAAGCTGATGCCGGCCGGCGGCCCGGCCGACGACTACGGCCGCGCGCAGTACCGGATGCCGCTGCAGCCGTCGCTCGACGGCAACACGGTCGATCTCGACGTCGAGCGCGTGCAGTTCGCGAACAACGCGCTGCACTACGAAACCGGGATGACCGTGATGACCCAGCAGATCAAGGCGATGATCGCCGCGATCTCGACGAACTCGTAAGCGCAACCGAACCCGAGCACAAGCACAAGCACAAGCACCAGGAGCCTCCATGCCCTCGTTGATGAACATCTTCGGCGTCGCCGGTTCGGCGCTGTCCGCGCAATCGCAGCGCCTGAACGTCACCGCGTCGAACCTCGCGAACGCCGACAGCGCGACCGGCCCCGACGGCAAACCGTACAAGGCCAAGCAGGTCGTGTTCGCGGCCGACCCGATCGGCGGCGCGCGCACCGCGTCCGGCCAGGGCGTGGGCGGCGTGCGCGTGACGAAGGTCGTCGACGATCCGTCGCCGATGAAGTCGACCTACGACCCGGCGAACCCGGCCGCCGACGCGAACGGCTACGTGCAGATGCCGAACGTCGATCCGGTGCAGGAGATGGTGAACATGATCTCGGCGTCGCGCTCGTACCAGGCCAACGTCGAGACGCTGAACACCGCGAAGACGCTGATGCTCAAGACGCTGACGATCGGCACGTAAGCCGCGCGCCGAGCGACTTTCCACACCGGGCCCAGACCCGACCGTTTCGACACAAGGCCACCCAGGATGACTTCCTCCAGCACGACGATCGGCAGCAGCGGCACCCACGTGTCGACCCTGCCGACCGACACGATGAACACCAACAACGTGTCGACGACCGGCACCTCGGCGAGCGACCTGCAGGCGACGTTCCTGAAGCTGCTCGTCACGCAGCTGCAGAACCAGGATCCGACGAGCCCGGTCGACAGCTCGCAGATGACGTCGCAGCTCGCGCAGATCAACACGGTGAGCGGCATCGCGCAGTTGAATACGTCGCTCACGTCGCTGTCGACGCAGCTCGCGGCCGGCCAGCAGACGCAGGCCGCGCTGCTGATCGGCACGAACGTGCTCGCGCCGGGCAACAGCGTCGCGGTGAAGAGCGGCGCGGCGTCGCCGTTCGGCGTGTCGCTCACGAGCGACGTGTCGAACCTGACGATCACCGTGAAGAACAGCGCGGGCGTCGTCGTGAACACGATCAACGCGGGCCAGCAGTCGGCCGGCACGGTGCCGTTCAACTGGACACCGACGGATACGGCCGGCAACGCGCTGCCGGACGGCAAGTACACCGTGAGCGCGCAGTACACGGGCAGCGACGGCAAGACGTATGCGCCGACCGTGCTCGCGGCCGCGCAGGTACAGAGCGTGATCAAGCAGGCCGACGGCACGGCGGGGCTCGTGCTGTCGAACGGCACGACGGTGGGGTTGACCCAGGTCGCGTCGATTTTCCCGAACACCGCGTCGTCGTCGTCCGGCGGCACGACCACCACCAACTGATCCAGCTTTCTCGGAAACGGAGACCGAAATGGGTTATCAACAGGGTCTGAGCGGCCTCGCCGGCGCATCGAACGCGCTCGACGTGATCGGCAACAACATCGCGAACGCGAACACGGTCGGCTTCAAGTCGAGCACCGCGCAGTTCTCCGATATGTACGCGAACTCGCTCGCGACGTCGGTCAACACGCAGATCGGGATCGGCACGACGCTCGCGTCGGTGCAGCAGCAGTTCGGCCAGGGCACGATCAACACGACGAACTCGTCGCTCGACGTCGCGATCAACGGCAACGGCTTCTTCCAGATGTCGAACAACGGCGTGACGACGTACTCGCGCGACGGCACGTTCCAGCGCGACAAGAACGGCTTCATCGTCAACTCGGCTGGCGCGAACCTGATGGGCTACGCGGCCGGCAAGAACGGCGTGCTGAACACCGCGCAGACCGTGGCGCTGCAGGCGCCGACGACCAACATCGCGCCGACCCCGACGACCAGGATCACCGGCCAGTTCAACCTGAACTCGCAGGACACGGTGCCGGCCAAGACGCCGTTCGACCCGACCGATACCACGACGTACAACTATTCGACGTCGGTCCAGGTGTACGACTCGCTCGGCGGCTCGCAGGCGGTCAACATGTACTTCGTGAAGTCGGCGGCCGGCACGTGGGAAGCGTACGCGGGCGTGCAGGGCGGCACCGCGACCGACCTCGGCACGGTCACGTTCGACACGTCGGGCGCGATCCAGAGCACGACGACGGGCACGCCGGCCGCGCCGACCGCATCGCTCGGCCAGTTCCAGTTCAGCGTGCCGACCACCGACGGCTCGGCGACGCCGCAGAACCTTACGCTCGACCTGACCGGCACCACGCAGTACGGCGGCAAGGACGGCGTGAACAACCTCGCGCAGGACGGCTACGCGAGCGGCACGCTGACGACCTTCTCGATCGGCTCGGACGGCAAGCTGACCGGCAACTATTCGAACGGCCAGACGGCGGTGCTCGGCCAGATCGCGATCGCGAACTTCAACAACCCGAACGGGCTGACCAGCCTCGGCGGCAACCAGTACGCCGAGACGGCCGCGTCGGGCGTGCCGCAGATCTCCGCGCCGGGCAGCACGAACCACGGCACGCTGCAGGGCAGCGCGCTCGAAAACTCGAACGTCGACCTGACGTCGCAGCTCGTCAACCTGATCACCGCGCAGCGCAACTACCAGGCGAACGCGCAGACGATCAAGACGCAGCAGACCGTCGACCAGACGCTCATCAACCTGTAACGCGCGGATAACCGGCAGCCATGGACCGACTGATCTACACGGCGATGACAGGCGCGTCGCAGTCGCTCGACCAGCAGGCGATCGTCGCGAACAACCTCGCGAACGCGTCGACGACGGGTTTTCGCGCGCAGCTCGCGACCTACCGCGCGGTGCCGATGAATTTCGGCGACGGCAGCAACATCGACCCGACGACGACGCGTACCTACGTGCTCGCGTCGACGCCCGGCGCGGATTACGCGCCGGGTCCGATCACGCGCACCGGCAACCCGCTCGACGTCGCCGTGCAGGGCGCCGGCTGGCTGTCGGTGCAGACCGCCGACGGCAGCGAGGCGTACACGCGCGCCGGCAACCTGCACGTCGATGAAAACGGCCAGCTCGTCAACGCGAGCAACCTGCCGGTGCTCGGCAACGGCGGCCCGATCTCGGTGCCGCCGAATGCCGAAGTGACGATCGGCAAGGACGGCACGGTGTCCGCGCTGATGCCGGGCGACCCGCCGACGGCGGTCGCGATCGTCGACCAGATGAAGCTCGTGAACCCCGACCCGGCCACGCTCGCGCGCGGCAACGACGGGCTGTTCCGCACCGCCGACGGCAATCCGGCCGACGGCGACCCGAACGTGGTCGTCACGCCGAATTCGCTCGAAGGCAGCAACGTGAACCCGGTGACCGCGATGGTCGCGATGATCGACAACGCACGGGCGTTCCAGCTGCAGTCGAAGCTGATCCAGACGGCCGACCAGAACGAGCAGTCGGCGAACCAGCTGCTCAACTTCAGCTGAGCGGCCCGGCCCTCGCACCCAGGAGAAGATTCAACATGAACCGATCGCTCTACATTGCCGCCACCGGCATGAATGCGCAGCAGGCGCAGATGGACGTGATCTCGAACAACCTCGCGAACACCAGCACGAACGGCTTCAAGGCGTCGCGCGCGGTGTTCGAGGATCTGCTGTACCAGACCATCCGCCAGCCGGGCGCAAACTCGACGCAGCAGACCGAACTGCCGTCGGGCCTGCAGCTCGGCACCGGCGTGCAGCAGGTCGCGACCGAGCGTCTGTACACGCAGGGCGGCCTCACGCAGACCGGCAACTCGAAGGACGTCGCGATCAACGGCGCGGGCTTCTTCCAGGTGCTGATGCCGGACGGCACGAACGCGTACACGCGCGACGGCTCGTTCCAGACCAACGCGCAGGGCCAGCTCGTCACGTCGAGCGGCTACCAGATCCTGCCGGCGATCACGGTGCCGCAGAACGCGCAGTCGCTGACGATCGGCAAGGACGGCGTCGTGTCGGTCACGCAGCCGGGCTCGAGCAACGCGGTGCAGATCGGCTCGCTGCAGATCGCGACCTTCATCAACCCGGCCGGCCTCGAGGCGAAGGGCGAGAACCTGTTCGCCGAGACCACATCGTCTGGCGCGCCGAACGTGGCGCAGCCGGGCCTGAACGGCGCGGGCGTGCTCAACCAGGGCTATGTCGAGGCGTCGAACGTGAACGTCGTGCAGGAGCTCGTCAACATGATCCAGACGCAGCGTGCCTACGAGATCAACAGCAAGGCCGTGACGACGTCCGACCAGATGCTGCAGACCGTCACGCAGATGAAGAGCTAACCGGAACGTCCCGTCGTCGCCATGAAGCAGGTTCGCCTCCTCCCGTCAGCCCCCGTCCGCGCCGCGTGCGCGGTCGCGGTGGCCGCGCTCGCCGGTTGCGCGCAGATTCCGCGCGACCCGATCATCCAGCAGCCGATGACGGCGCAGCCGCCGATGCCGATGTCGATGCAGGCGCCCGGCTCGATCTACAACCCCGGCTATGCGGGGCGGCCGTTGTTCGAGGATCAGCGGCCGCGCAACGTCGGCGACATCCTGACGATCATGATCGCGGAGAACATCAACGCGACCAAGTCGTCGGGCGCGAACACCAACCGCCAGGGCAACACCGACTTCAACGTGCCGACGGCCGGCTTCCTCGGCGGGCTGTTCGCGAAGGCGAACCTGTCGGCGGCCGGCACCAACAAGTTCGCGGCCACCGGCGGCGCGAGCGCCGCGAACACGTTCAACGGCACGATCACGGTGACCGTCACCGGCGTGCTGCCGAACGGCAACCTCGTGGTCAGCGGCGAGAAGCAGATGCTGATCAACCAGGGCAACGAATTCGTGCGCTTCTCGGGGGTCGTCAACCCGAACACGATCTCGGGCGCGAACTCCGTCTATTCGACGCAGGTCGCCGACGCGAAGATCGAATACTCGTCGAAGGGCTACATCAACGAAGCCGAGACGATGGGCTGGCTGCAGCGCTTCTTCCTCAACATCGCACCGTGGTGATGACGATGCAGCAGCCTCTTTTCCACCGCCTGTCGTTCCGTGCATCGCGTGCGTCCCGTGCGCGTGCCGTCGCGCGGATCGCCGCCGTGTTCGTGCTGGCGGCGTGCGCGCTCGGCGCGGCACCCGCGCACGCGGAGCGCCTGAAGGACCTCGCGCAGATCCAGGGCGTGCGCGACAACCCGCTGATCGGCTATGGCCTCGTCGTCGGCCTCGACGGCACGGGCGACCAGACGATGCAGACGCCGTTCACGACGCAGACGCTCGCGAACATGCTCGCGAACCTCGGCATCTCGATCAACAACGGCTCGGCCAACGGCGGGCCGTCGTCGCTGAACAACATGCAGCTGAAGAACGTCGCGGCCGTGATGGTGACCGCGACGCTGCCGCCGTTCGCGCGGCCGGGCGAGGCGCTCGACGTGACCGTGTCGTCGCTCGGCAACGCGAAGAGCCTGCGCGGCGGCACGCTGCTGCTCACGCCGCTGAAGGGCGCGGACGGGCAGGTGTACGCGCTCGCGCAGGGCAACATGGCGGTCGGCGGCGCGGGCGCCAGCGCGAACGGCAGCCGCGTGCAGGTGAACCAGCTCGCGGCCGGCCGGATCGTCGGCGGCGCGATCGTCGAGCGCGCGGTGCCGAACGCGATCGCGCAGATGAACGGCGTGCTGCAGCTGCAGCTGAACGACATGGACTACGGCACCGCGCAGCGGATCGTGTCCGCGGTCAATTCGAGCTTCGGCCCGGGCACCGCGACGGCGCTCGACGGCCGCACGATCCAGCTCGCCGCGCCGGCGGATTCCGCGCAGCAGGTCGCGTTCATGGCGCGCCTGCAGAACCTCGATGTGAGCCCGGACAAGGCCGCCGCGAAGGTGATCCTGAACGCGCGCACCGGCTCGATCGTGATGAACCAGATGGTCACGCTCCAAAGCTGCGCGGTCGCGCACGGCAACCTGTCGGTGATCGTCAACACGCAGCCGGTGGTGTCGCAGCCGGGGCCGTTCTCGAACGGGCAGACGGTGGTCGCGCAGCAGTCGCAGATCCAGCTGAAGCAGGACAACGGCGCGCTCAAGATGGTGACGGCCGGCGCGAACCTGGCCGACGTCGTGAAGGCGCTGAACACGCTCGGCGCGACGCCGGCGGACCTGATGTCGATCCTGCAGGCGATGAAGGCGGCCGGCGCGCTGCGCGCGGACCTGGAGGTGATCTAAATGGCGGCGAATCTTCCGAACGCGAACGACCTGACGCAGCGCTTCGCCCTCGACGTGCAGGGCTTCGACGCGCTGCGCGCGCAGGCGAAGCAGTCGCCGCAGGCCGGTGCGAAGGCGGTCGCGGGCCAGTTCGACGCGATGTTCACGCAGATGATGCTCAAGAGCATGCGCGACGCGTCGCCCGACGGCGGGCTGCTCGATTCGCACACGTCGAAGATGTACACGTCGATGCTCGACCAGCAGCTCGCGCAGCAGATGTCGAAGCGCGGGATCGGCGTGGCCGACGCGCTGATGAAGCAGCTGCTGCGCAACGCGGGGCCGGGCACGGGCAGCGACACGGCGGCCGACGCGGGCGCGGCCGGGCTCGCTGCGGCGGGCCTGGGTGCGGCCGGCTCGGGCACGTCGGGCAACGAAGGCAGCCTCGCCGCGATGAACGCGATGGCGAGGGCCTACGCGAACGCGGCGAACAACGGCGGGCTCGCCGGCTCGCGCGGCTATACGGCCGGCAGCGCGCTGACGCCGCCGCTGAAGGGCGCAAGCGGCGTGCAGGACGCCGACGCGTTCGTCGACCGGCTCGCCGGCCCGGCGCAGGCGGCGAGCGCGACCACCGGCATCCCGGCGCGCTTCATCGTCGGTCAGGCCGCGCTCGAATCGGGCTGGGGCAAGCGCGAGATCCGCGCGAGCGACGGCTCGACGAGCTACAACGTGTTCGGCATCAAGGCGAACAAGGGCTGGACGGGCCGCACGGTGTCGGCGCTGACGACCGAATACGTGAACGGCACGCCGCGCCGCGTGGTCGCGAAATTCCGCGCGTACGACTCGTACGAGCACGCGATGACCGACTACGCGAACCTGCTGAAGAACAACCCGCGCTACGCGGGCGTGCTGAGCGCGAGCCGCAGCGTCGAAGGCTTCGCGCACGGGATGCAGAAGGCCGGCTACGCGACCGACCCGAATTACGCGAAGAAGCTGATCTCGATCATGCAGCAGATCGGCTGAAGGGGCAGGGGCGCAACGGCCCCGCCTGCCGCCATTTCTATAGCCTTACGGACCGCGCCCGGCATCCCGCCGCGCGCGGTTTTCAACGTTTGCGCGAAAAATACCGGCGTTTCGATCTAAACTTTCGGTGAGCACTGCCGCTAAGTGTGAGAGACCTGTAACCGGGCCATGTTCTGGCCCGGTTTTACTGCGCACCGGTCGCCCGGGCGCCCATGAAAAGAAAACCGGCTAGCCATGAATATCGAAACGTCGACCGATCCGAGCCTGGACGCGGGCCATTCCGGGCCCGACTACGCCCGCCGCAATCCGCTGGAGATCGGCGTGCAGCTGCGCAACCTCGTGAACCGGGGCGACTTCCTGACCGTCCAGTACCCGGGCGGCCAGCTCGTCACGCGCCTGCTCGAGGTCGACGTCGGCGCGCGCACGTTCACGTTCGACTGGGGCGCGCTGTCCGAGCAGAACGCCGGCATCCTCGGCGCGTCGCACTGCACCTTCGCGGCCGCGCCGGAAGGCGTGCGCGTCGAGTTCACCACGAACACGCCGCGCGAGACGCGCTACGAGGGGCTGCCCGCGTTCGTCGCCGATTTCCCCGACGTGCTGATGTGCATCCAGCGCCGCGAGTATTTCCGCGTCGATGCGCCGATCGTCGATCCGTTCCTGTGCCGCGGCAAGCTGCCGGAAGGCGAGAGCTTCATGTTCGAGGTGCATAACCTGTCGCTCGGCGGCGTCGGCCTGCGGACCGCCGACGAGCGCGTCGAGGCGCTCGAGGTCGGCACGCTGCTGCCGGGCGTCGAGCTCGAGCTGAACGGCCATGGCAAGCTGTCGCTCGACCTGCAGCTCGTGTCGCAGCGTTCGACCCAGATGCCGAACGGCTCGCGCCGCTATCAGCTCGGCTTTCGCTTCATGTCGCTGCCGGGCAGCGCGGAGAACACGCTGCAGCGCCTGATCACGCAGCTCGAGATGAAGCGCCGCTCGCTCGCGCGGGCCTGACGCATCCGCTCGCGGCTCCTCCGCTCGGGGCCGCTTTCGCACCGGCGCCGGCAGCGTTCGCGGGGCCGCTCGCCAGACGACGCGCACGCGCGCGCCGCATGCGCATTTTTCCCTCAATTTTTCCGATCCGCGGCCGTTATACCGGGAGTCACGCAACCCGGCGGCCGCAGCGCGGCCGGCTCATCAGGATCGCGCATGTCCAACTCACTCATGAACCTCGGTGTCAGCGGCCTCAATGCCGCGCTCTGGGGCCTCACGACGACCGGCCAGAACATCAGCAATGCCGCGACGCCCGGCTATTCGGTCGAGCGCCCGGTCTATGCCGAGGCGAGCGGCCAGTACACGGCGAGCGGCTACATGCCGCAGGGCGTGAGCACCGTCACCGTGCAGCGGCAGTACAGCCAGTACCTGAGCGACCAGCTGAACAGCGCGCAGTCGCAGGGCGGCGCGCTGTCGACGTGGTATTCGCTCGTCGCGCAGCTGAACAATTACGTCGGCAGCCCGACGGCCGGCATCTCGACCGCGATCACCGGCTATTTCACCGGCCTGCAGAACGTCGCGAACAGCGCCGCCGATCCGTCGGTGCGGCAGACCGCGGTCAGCAATGCGCAGGTCCTCGCGAACCAGCTCAACGCGGCCGGCCAGCAGTACGACGCGCTGCGCCAGAGCGTGAATACGCAGCTCACCAGCGCGGTATCGCAGATCAACACGTACACCAAGCAGATCGCGCAGCTGAACCAGCAGATCTCGGCAGCGAGCAGCCAGGGGCAGCCGCCGAACCAGCTGATGGACCAGCGCGACCTCGCGGTGTCGAACCTGTCGAGCCTCGCCGGCGTGCAGGTGGTGCGCAACGACAGCGGCTACAGCGTGTTCCTCGCGGGCGGCCAGCCGCTCGTCCTCGCCGACAAGAGCTACCAGCTCGCGACCGTCACGTCGTCGTCCGATCCGAGCGAGCTGACCGTCGTGTCGCAGGGGATCGCCGGCGCGAACCCGCCGGGGCCGAACCAGGCGCTGCCCGATGCGTCGCTGTCGGGCGGCACGCTCGGCGGCCTGCTCGCGTTCCGCAGCCAGACGCTCGACCCCGCGCAGGCGCAGCTCGGCGCGCTCGCGACCAGCTTCGCCGCGCAGGTCAACGGGCAGAACGCGCTCGGCGTCGACCTGGCGGGCAATCCGGGCGGCAACCTGTTCACGGTGGCGAACCCGACCGTCTATTCGAACCAGGGCAATACCGGCAACGCGGCGCTGAACGTCTCGTTCGCCAACGCGTCGCAGCCGACGACGAGCGACTACACGCTGTCGTTTGACGGTACCAACTACACGCTGACGGACCGCGCTTCCGGCGCGGTGGTCGACCAGAAAAGCGGACCGATGCCGGTTTCGCTCGGTGGAGCGGCCGGGCTGAACTTCTCGATTGCATCGGGCACGATGAATGCCGGCGACCAGTTCACCGTGCTGCCGACGCGCGGCGCGCTGACGGGCTTCGGCCTCGCGACGACGAGCGGCTCGGCGATCGCGGCCGCGTCGCCGGCCGTCACGTCGGCGTCGAGCACCAACCTCGGCACCGGCAAGATCGCGCTGAGCGGGGTGACCTCCGGCTACCAGGTGCCGTCGACCAAGCTGACCTACGACGCGGCGACGAAGTCGCTGTCGGGCTTCCCGGTCGGCACCACGGTGGCGATCCCGGGCACGCCGCCGACGTCGGTGACGATCAGCAATCCGACCGACTCCGTGCCGTACGACCCGTCGACCGGCGCGGCGATGACGATGTCGGGCACGGCCGCCGGGGCGCTGAACGGCGTGACCGTCACGCTGTCGGGCACGCCGTCGGACGGCGACTCGTTCACGATCGGGCCGTACGCGGGCGGCACGAGCGACGGCAGCAACGCGCTCGCGCTGTCGCGGCTCGTCAACGCGAAGACCCTCGGCGGCGGCACGACGACGCTCACGGGCGCCTACGCGAACTACGTGAACAACATCGGCAACGCGGCGAGCCAGCTCAAGTCGTCGAGTACCGCGCAGACGGCGCTGGTCGGCCAGATCACGTCCGCGCAGCAGTCGGTGTCGGGCGTGAACCAGAACGAGGAAGCCGCGAACCTGATGCAGTACCAGCAGCTCTACCAGGCGAACGCGAAGGTGATCCAGACGGCGGCTTCGCTGTTCCAGACCGTGCTGGGCCTGTTCAGCTGAGCGGATTCGAGAGGATAGAAACGATGCGGATTTCCACCACCCAGTTCTACCAGCTGAACGTCGGCCAGATGAACGATCAGCAGGCCCAGCTCGCGCAGCTCTACCAGCAGATCTCGAGCGGCGTGAGCCTGTCGACGCCGGCCGACAACCCGGTGGGCGCGGCGCAGGCCGTGCAGCTGTCGATGACATCGGCCACGCTGTCGCAGTACGCGGCGAACCAGAGCACGGCGCTCGCGTCGCTGCAGGCCGAGGACCAGACGCTGCAGAGCGTCGGCAACGTACTCGGCAGCGTCAAGTCGTTGATCGTGCGCGCCGGCGACGGCTCGCTCGCCGACAGCGACCGCGCGGCGCTCGCGGCGCAGCTCGAGGGCTACCGCGATCAGCTGGTGTCGCTCGCGAACTCGACCGACGGCGCGGGCAACTACCTGTTCGCCGGCTACCAGAATTCGACGGCGCCGTTCACGAAGAACGCCGCCGGCAGCATCAGCTATGTCGGCGATACGGGCACGCGCACCGTACAGATCGACGATTCGCGCAGCGTGCCGCAGGGCGACTCGGGCCTCTCGGTGTTCATGTCGGTGCAGGCGCTGGGCAGCTCGCCCGTCCAGGCTGCCGGCGCGGCCAACACGGGCACGGCCACCATCGGCCCCGTCACGGTGACGGATCCGTCGGCCGCGACCAACGGCCATCAATTCACGATCACGTTCGGCGGCACGGCGGCCGCGCCGACCTACACGGTGACCGACAACTCGGTCGCGCCCCCGACGCCCGGGCCCGCGCAGGCCTATACGTCGGGCGCCGCGATCGCGCTCGGCAACGGGATGAAGGTCGCCGTGTCGGGCACGCCGTCGCCCACCGACACCTTTTCGGTCACGCCCGCACCGCAGGCGAGCGGGGTCGACGTGTTCTCGACGCTCGATTCGATGATCACGGCGTTGAAGACGCCCGT
The DNA here is from genome assembly GCF_905339865.1 of Burkholderia sp. BCC1993. NCBI lineage: Bacteria > Pseudomonadati > Pseudomonadota > Betaproteobacteria > Burkholderiales > Burkholderiaceae > Burkholderia > Burkholderia sp. BCC1993. Next base: position 69,008 of record NZ_CAJPGZ010000012.1, read on the forward strand.
CAGCGGCAATCCGACGGCGACCGCCGCACTGTCGAACGTGATGGGCACGGCCGCGACGAAGATCGGCAACTCGATGCGCAACGTCACGACCGTGCTGGCGTCGGTCGGCGGCCGCGAGCAGGAAGTCAAGGCGATGCAGACCGTCAACCAGACCGCGGCACTGCAGACGACCAGCAATCTGTCGGACCTGACGAGCACCAACATGGTCACGACCATCAGCCAGTACCTGCAGGTGCAGAACGCGCTGAGCGGCGCGCAGAAGGCCTACGCGCAGTTGCAGAACATGTCGCTGTTCCAGTACATCAATCCGTGATCCCCGAGGCATCCGCTGCGATGTGAGCGCCCGCTTACATCGCGCGGTGCGCCGGCCGGCCGCCGTCGGTGCGGTCGCGCCGCTCCGATGCCCGCCCGGATGCCCGCTCCGATGCCCGCCCGGCAGGCACGGCCGCCGCGCCGGTGGTTCGCGCTTGCCAGCCCCATCTCCGCTCCGTAAACTCGCGCCAGATTCCAGACCGGCGCACCGTCCCGCAGCCGGCGTACGACAGGAGCCCTTTTCCCCATGTCCGATTCCTACTTCCCGCGCTGGCGGGTGCAACCGACCGGCGCGGTCTCGCGCGTGGTCGGCCCCGACGAACGCCTCGCATGGCCGCAGATGGTCGCGATGGGCGTGCAGCACGTCGTCGCGATGTTCGGCTCGACCGTGCTCGCACCGCTGCTGATGGGCTTCGACCCGAACCTGTGCATCTTCATGTCGGGTATCGGCACGCTGCTGTTCTTCGTGCTGGTCGGCGGCCGCGTGCCGAGCTACCTCGGCTCGAGCTTCGCGTTCATCGGCCTCGTGATCGCGGTGACGGGCTACGGCGGCAGCGGCCCGAACCCGAACATCCCGGTCGCGCTCGGCGGGATCGTCGCGTGCGGCGTCGTGTACGTCGCGCTCGGCGCGCTGGTGCAGGCCATCGGCACGCGCTGGATCGAGACGCTGATGCCGCCCGTCGTCACCGGCGCGGTGGTCGCGGTGATCGGGCTGAACCTCGCGCCGATCGCGGTCAAGGGCGTGTCGGCATCGACCTTCGACTCGGTGATGGCGCTCGTCACGGTGCTGTGCGTCGGCGGCGTCGCGGTGTTCGCGCGCGGGATGATGCAGCGCCTGCTGATCCTCGTCGGGCTGGTGATCGCCTACGTGATCTATGCGATCGCGACCAACGGGATGGGCCTCGGCAAGCCGGTCGATTTCGCGATCGTCGCGCATGCCGCGTGGTTCGGCGTGCCGAGCTTCCGCGCGCCGGTGTTCGATCCGCACGCGATGCTGATGCTCGCGCCGATCGCGGTGATCCTGGTCGCGGAGAACCTCGGCCACATCAAGGCCGTCAGCGCGATGACGGGCACCAACCTCGACCGCTACGTCGGTCGCGCGTTCATCGGCGACGGGCTCGCGACCATCGTGTCGGGCAGCGTCGGCGGCACCGGCGTGACCACCTACGCGGAGAACATCGGCGTGATGGCCGTCACGCGGATCTATTCGACGCTCGTGTTCGCGGTCGCCGCGCTGATCGCGATCGGGCTGGGCTTCTCGCCGAAGTTCGGCGCGGTGATCCAGACGATTCCGGGCCCGGTGCTCGGCGGCGTGTCGATCGTCGTGTTCGGGCTGATCGCGGTGACGGGCGCGCGGATCTGGGTCGTCAACAAGGTCGACTTCTCCGACAACCGCAACCTGATCGTCGCGGCCGTCACGCTGGTGCTCGGCGCCGGCGACTTCTCGCTGAAGATCGGCGGCTTCGGGCTCGGCGGGATCGGCACCGCGACGTTCGGCGCGATCATCCTGTACGCGATCCTGCGCAAGGAAAAGGAGCCGGGGCCGGTGGTGTGAGCCGCGGCGCCGGCGGCAATGCCCGCGCGAACGGCGCGGATGGTCGTCGTAGCGCGCGTGCGCGCGCTGGGGCTGCGGATTTCGCTTACCGGATCACGGTGTCGTGACGTCGTGTGCTGTTGTGGACCGTGTTGGCGCAGCGAATCTCGACGGTGCGAAGTCGCGCCGTCGGCATCAGCGGATGCGCAACAGCAGCAGTGATGCAGGACAGCAGCCGTGTAACGGCCGATATGAGTTTCGACATGATTTCCCCCGACCCGCTGGATGAATGTTTGTCACCTGCATCGGGGCGTTCGCCCGTGCAGGGTTCGTTGTCTGCACGGCTGCATCAGCAAGCAACGGGCCAGCACGCGGACTTCCGCGCAAACAGGGGCTCAGCGGGGGCCGCGTGACGCCGGTGCAAGGCGGCACACGCGAAAATGTTTCAGCGCTGAAACGCGCGGCGGTGAGCCGGTCGGCCGCATGCCAGGCCTGACGTGCGGTGACGGGAACGACGGGGAAACGCAGGGGCGCGCGATGTCGATTCCGCAGGGGAATCGCGCGCGTTGCGCGCGGATCGGTTTCATTCCTGCAACGCGGACGGGGACGTGAGGTGGCACGCCGCGTCGTTTTGATCGGGTATCGGCGACGCGGCGCGCGTCATCCGTTCGCGTTCCCCAGCGCTTCCAGCCACGCGCAGAACTGCGCGACCAGCGGATCGTCGGCCGGCGTGCCCGGCGCGATCCACCAGTAGCTGCGCGTCGCGATGCGCGGCCCGTCGAGCGGCATCACGAGACGCCCGCTCGCGAGCTCGTCGTCGATCAGCGGCAGCGGGCCGAGCGCGACGCCCAGCCCGTCGACGGCCGCCTGCAGCGCCAGGTAGAAGTGGTCGAACGACTGCCGCTTGCGTCCCTTCATCGTCACGCCGGCCGCCGCGAACCAGTCGCGCCAGCCTTCCGGCCGCGTGTCCGAATGCAGCAGCACGTGCCGCGCGAGATCGTCCGCGCGGGTGATCGGCGCGCGCTTGAGCAGCGCGGGGCTGCAGACCGGAATCACGCTTTCGTCGAGGAAGTGGCCGCTCGTGCAGTTCGGCCAGTGGCCGGGGCCGCGGCGGATCGCGACGTCGAAACCGTCGAGCGCATCGAGCGGCGCGTTCGACGTGGACAGCTTCAGCTCGACGTTCGGCACGTCGCGCTGGAACCGCGACAGGCGCGGCAGCAGCCATTTCATCGCGAACGTCGGCAGCGCATTGATGCGCAGCACGCGCGCGGCACCGGTGTTGCGCAGCTGCTCGGTGGCCAGCGCGATGCTGTCGAACGCGGCGCGGACGGTATCCAGATAGCGGCGGCCTTCGTCGGTGAGCTTCACGCGCTTGCCGTAGCGGTGGAACACCGGCTTGCCGAGCCACGCCTCGAACCCGGCGATCTGCCGGCTGATGGCACCGTGAGTCACATGCAGCTCGTCGCCGGCGGCGCTGAAGCTTTCATGTCGTGCCGCTGCTTCAAAGGCCCGAAGCGCGGAAAAGGGCGGGAGATCGCGTGCCATGCTTGTGATTCTAGATCACAAGGACGCACCGATAAAATCGTTTTGCCGGCGTGCTGCGCGGCGGTAACCTCGGGGCACCGTTTGATGAGGATCCCCATGCAATCCGTTTCTCCGGCGCCTGCCGCGCCTCCACGCCGGGTCGGCCTCGCCGAGCTGTTCACCGGCTTCCTGTCGCTCGGCCTGATGTCGTTCGGCGGCGCGCTGCCGTTCGCGCGGCGCACGATCGTCGACGACCGCAAATGGCTTACCGCCGACGAATTCACCGATCTGCTCGGGCTATGCCAGTTCCTGCCGGGCGGCAACGTGATCAACCTGTCGGTCGCCGTCGGCATGCGCTTTCGCGGCGTCGCGGGCGCGTTCGCCGGCATTCTCGGGCTGATCGCCGGCCCGACGCTCGTGGTCGTCGGGCTCGGCGTGCTGTATGCGAAGACGCAGGGCGATCCGCGCGTGCAGCACCTGTTCGGCGGGCTCGCCGCTGCGGCCGCGGGCCTGCTCGTCGCGATGGCCGTGAAAGTCGCGAAGCCGCTGCTGCACGCGCCGCGCACGGCGGCGGGCATCGCGGTCCTCGCGTTCGCCGCGATCGCGGTGCTGCGCATCCCGCTCCTGAGCGCGATGCTGGTGCTGACGCCCGTGAGCATCTGGCTCGCGTCGCGGCGCCGCGAGACGCCGGCACCGCAGCGTGCCGCCGTGCGCGACGGAGGCCGGTCATGAACGACACGCTGATCGCGATCGCGACGATCTTCAGCCAGCTGTCGCTGCTCGCGTTCGGCGGCGGCAACACGATCCTGCCGGAGATGCAGCGGCAGGTCGTCGACGTGCACCACTGGATGAGCACGCACGCGTTCACCGCGCTGTTCGCGCTCGCGCAGGCTGCGCCGGGGCCGAACATGATGATCGTGCCGCTGGTCGGCTGGCATGTGGCCGGCTGGGCCGGGCTGCTGGTCGCATCGATCGCGAAGTTCGGGCCGTCGTCGATCGTCACGGTACTCGCGTTGCACGCGTGGGAGCGCTTTCGCGACCGGCCGTGGCGCCGCTACGTGCAACAGGGGCTGATGCCGGTCACGGCCGGGCTCGTCGCGGCCAGCGCGGTGCTGATCTCGGAAGCGTCGAACCGCACCGCGATCCAGTGGGGCATCACCGCCGCATGCGCGGTGCTCGCGTGGCGCACGCGCATCCATCCGCTGTGGCTGCTCGCGGCCGGCGCGCTGATCGGGCTCACCGGCATCGGCCAGTGAGCGGCGCACAATCGGCCTCCCGTGCGCGATACTGGCGCGACTCTTCACGGGAGGCTTGATGGATCTCGACGGCGCCAGCCGCAATCTCACCGTCGCCGCGCTGCTCACGCTGTCCGGCGGCTACCTCGATGCGTACACGTACGTCGGTCACGGCCACGTGTTCGCGAACACGATGACCGGCAACGTCGCGCTGCTCGGCATCAACGTGTCGGCCGGCGAATGGGCGGCCGCGCTGCATCACGTGCCGCCGCTCGGCGGTTTCGTGGTCGCGGTGTTCGTCGCGCACCTGCTCGGTCTTGCCGCGCAGCGCGGCTGGATGCGGCACACCGCGTTCGCGAGCCTGATCGTGGAGATCGCGTTTCTCGGCGTCGCCGCGAGCGGGCTCGTCGGCGCGTCGAGCGCGTGGCTGATTCCCGGGATTTCGTTCGTCGCGACGCTGCAGACGCTGTCGTTCACTCATCTCGAGGAACTGTCGTACACGTCGGTGATGACGACCGGCAACCTGCGGCGCGCCGCGCAGAAGCTGTTCGTCGGGCTGATTCCCCGCTACGACGCGGGCGCGCTGCACGATTCGGCGCTGCTCGCGACGATCAGCTTCTGCTTCCTGGCCGGCGCGGTGGTCGGCGGCCTCGTGACGCGGCTCGTGCCGGACGTCGCGCTGTGGGGCGCCGTGTTGTTGCTCGCCGGTGCGTTCGCGGAGATCGTGCGGCGGGCGCGGCGGCGCGCGGGCGGTGGGCGTGACAGTGGCGATGGGGCGGCCGGCAACGGCGGCACCGGCGCTCACGGCAGGAACGGCAGCAACGGCAGCAACCCCGACGGCGGGAAACGTTGTTCCAGGGCGACAATCGCGCGCTACCGCGCGTTTCAATTTCTTTCGGCGTGCGCACTGGTCTTATGATTCAGCCCACATCGCGCGCGCCATGAGCGTCCGCGATCGCCACCCGGCTGCGCACGCGGCCGGCCATGAATGGAGACACCTACAAAAAGGAAAGCTCATGAAGCAGACCACCCGGCTCGCAGCCATCGCAGGGGGCGCGGTGTTGGCCTTCGCCAGCCAGTACGCAGCAGCACAAAGCTCGGTCACGCTCTGGGGCGTCGCCGACGTCAGCGTTCGCTACCTGACCAACGCGAACGCCAAGAACGACGGCCTGCTGTCGATGTCCAACGGCGCGATCACCAACAGCCGCTTCGGCATCTACGGCACGGAAGACCTCGGCAGCGGCCTGAAGGCCGTGTTCAAGCTCGAAAGCGGCGTGAACCTGCAGAACGGCGCATTCGCCGACAGCGGCCGCCTGTTCAACCGTGCGGCATACGTCGGCCTGGACAGCCCGTACGGCACGGTGACCCTCGGCCGCCAGAAGACGCCGCTGTTCGACCTGCTGTCGGACACCTACGATCCGCTGACGGTCGGCAACTACCTCGAAAATGCATGGCTGCCGGTCGCACTCGGCGGCGGCCTGTATGCGGACAACCAGATCAAGTACACGGGCACGTTCGCGGGCCTGACCGCGAAGGCGATGTACTCGACGGGCACCAACTACGAATCGACCGGCGCGGGCGGCTTCTCGGGCCAGATCCCGGGCTCGCTCGGCAAGGGCAATGCATGGGGCGTGTCGCTGTCGTACGTGATGGGCCCGCTCAGCATCGCGGCCGGCGCGCAGCAGAACAGCGACAACTCCGCACGCAAGCAGACGATCTACCACGCGAACGTCGTGTATGCGTTCAGCAAGGCGAAGGTCTATGCGGGCTACCTGCGCTCGAAGGACGACACCGGTTTCGTCGACAGCCTGCTCGCGCAGCAGTCGATTCCGGTCGCGAAGGGCACGGGCCGGATCGACGACGGTCCGTTCGCGGGCGTGAGCTGGCAGGTCAGCACGCCGCTGACGCTGACGGGCGCGTTCTACTACGACCACATGCGCAATGCGATGACCACCAACGGCACGCTCGCGAGCGGCAACCGCTACGCGATCGTCGGCATCGCCGAATACGCGCTCAGCAAGCGCACGGAAGTCTACGGCACGGTCGACTTCAACAAGACGAACGGTGCGGCGAACGTCGAGCTGCCGGGTCGCAGCAACCAGACCGGCATCGCGATCGGCCTGCGCAATATCTTCTGACGAAAATCGGCAACGCGTGCGCCGGCCCCGGTTCGGCGCGCATCGAAGAGGCTCCCGCGGGAGCCTCTTCTTTTTTCGTCACGCGCCTTCCTGCGCGCCGACGACCATTCAGCGATTGCTCCATCGGGAACACGCCGTCCGTAAGGGTTCCGTCGGCATTCCAGAACATACTTTGACAGTGCGCGCGAAGCGATTCCGCTACGCTGCGTGCAGGGTCCGCCGCGTGCCTCAGCGCATGCGCGGGCGTCGTTCCGGCGCGCGTTTCGCGTGCGGCCGGCCTGGTGCGTAACTTGTGTATCCGGTGATGACAAACACGGTCCGCCGGTTTTTTTTCGTGGGACGATGCGCTCACGATTTTCTTGAAAGGGGATGACGATGGGTATCCTGAACACCGTGGGTGAAATCGCTGGCGCAGTGGCAGCCGTCGAGGCGGCGGAGAAGCTGGATCCGGATGCGGGCCTGCTGACCAAGGCGGCGGCGGCCGTCGCCGGCTTCAAGGGCGCCGAGGCGATCGAAGGCATGCTCGAGAAGAAGGAAGAGCAGCCCCAGCAGGCAGACGATACGCAGGCGACGGACGGCAGCGACACGTCGCAGGCCTGAGCAAGGCGGCTGGTCCCGCCGCGGGTGCGCCGTTCGCGCATCCGGGCGGACCGGTGCCGCGCGGCCGGCAGGCCGGGCATGTGGTCGATCGGTGACGCATGGCACACCCGGCAGCCGGTTTGACCGGCGAGAGGCGACGTCTCTCGCCGTTTTTTATGGCGCGCGCGTCCTGCGGCGCCACGTTCCGCACGAATGCCCGAATCTTGCTATCGTGCCGTCATCGGAACTGCGATGAGGGCTTGCGATGGATTTCGACTACGACCTGTTCGTCATCGGGGCCGGCTCCGGCGGCGTGAGGCTCGCCCGGATGTCGGCGTCATACGGTGCGCGCGTCGGCATAGCGGAACAAGAGCAGATCGGCGGCACCTGCGTGCTGCGCGGCTGCATCCCGAAGAAGCTGCTCGTCTACGCATCGCACTATCCGCACGAACTCGAGGATGCGAAGGGCTTCGGCTGGACCTTCGGCGCCGGCACGCTCGACTGGCCCGCGCTGATTACCGCGAAAGATCGCGAGATCAACCGGCTCAGCGACATCTACATCGACCTGCTGCGGCAATCCGGCGTCGCGATGCACGCAGGACGCGCGACCCTCGTCGACGCGCATACGGTCGCGATCGGCGAGCGCACCATCCGCGCGCGCCACATCGCGATCGCGACCGGCTCGCGGCCGACGCTGCCGCACCGTCCCGGCATCGAGCATGCGATCACGTCGCGCGAGGCACTGTCGCTCCCGACGTGTCCCAAGCGCATCGCGGTGGTCGGCGGCGGCTATATCGCGGTCGAGTTCGCCGGGATCTTCAACGGCTTCGGCAGCCAGGTCGATCTGTTCTATCGCGGCGAGAAGATCCTGCGCGGCTTCGACGACGACGTGCGCCAGTTCCTCACCGACGAGATGACGAAGCAGGGCATCGCGATCCACGCGCGCGCGGTGGTCGAATCGATCGCGCGCGCGGACGACGGCACGCTCTCCGTGCATGTCGGCGACGCGCAGCACGGGCCGTACGACGCGGTGCTCTATGCGACCGGCCGCGTGCCGAACGTCGAAGGGCTCGGCCTCGAGCGCGCGGGTGTCATGCTCGACGCGCGCGGCGCGATCGCGGTCGATGCGTATTCGGCGACGTCGGTGCCTTCGATCCACGCGCTCGGCGACGTCACGTCGCGGCCGCAGCTCACGCCGGTCGCGACGCGCGACGGCGCGCTGCTCGCGCGCACACTGTTCGGCGGCGCGCGCGTCGCGGCCGATCACGATTACGTCCCGTCGGCCGTGTTCAGCCAGCCGGAGGTCGCGACGGTCGGCCTGACCGAGGCCGATGCGCGTCGCGTGCACGGTGAAGTCGACATCTACCGCACATCCTTCAAGGCGCTGCGCCACACGCTGTCGGGCCGCAACGAGCGCACGCTGATGAAGCTGGTGGTCGCGCGCGGCAGCCAGCGCGTGATCGGCGCGCACATGGTCGGCCGTGACGCGGGCGAGATCATCCAGGGCATCGCGATCGCGATTCGCGCAGGCGCGACGAAGGCGCAATTCGACGACACGATCGGCATTCACCCGACCGCGGCCGAGGAGTTCGTGACGATGCGGCAGAAGGTGGCCGACTGACCGCAACCGGCGCGCCGGCTCGCGGGCCGGCGCGGGCGTGTGACGCACCATGAATCCGCGACGATTTGTAAAGATCGTCAATTCTTCTAAAGAAATCCCGTCTCGATAATCAGACTTGGTATGATCGGCCAAAATCATATACGGGGCCGATCATGCGCGATCAACAGCGCAGTAACCAGAATCACGCAGTAGCCGGCGCAAGCGGGGTCGTCGATCCATGCGCCGCGCGTTCGCGTCTCGCCGCAACACGTCCGTTGCGTGCACTTTCCCTTCGCATGCCGCCATCTCCATCGCCGTCCGGGCGATGAAGTCGCGCGCGCCGATGCGCGCCCCGGCCGCTTCGATCACCGCATCGACCGCCGGTTTGTCGGCAAGCCGGCGTGCCCGTTCCGGGCAATCTTTTCACGTAAGGAGACCCGCAGTGAACAATCAGACACGACGCACCGTTCTCGTGGCGGCGGCGCTCGTCGCGGCGCTGTCCGGCTGCGCGACCGAGTCGTCGCGCACGCTCGACGTGCCGGCCGTGAGCAGCGCGCAGAAACCGTATGCGGGCAAGCCCGTCGCGATCGCGGTCGGCAAGTTCGACAACCGCTCGAGCTACATGCGCGGCATCTTCTCGGACGGCATCGACCGCCTCGGCGGACAGGCGAAGACGATCCTCGTCACGCGCCTGCAGCAGAGCCGCCGCTTCAACGTGCTCGATCGCGAGAACCTCGACGAGATCAAGCAGGAAGCCGGCTTCATGAAGAAGGCGCAGGCGGTGAAGGGCGCGAACTACGTCGTGACCGGCGACGTGACCGAGTTCGGCCGCAAGGACGTCGGCGATCACCAGCTGTTCGGCATTCTCGGCCGCGGCAAGACGCAGGTCGCGTATGCGAAGGTCAACCTGAACATCGTCGACACGACGACGTCGGAAGTCGTCGCGTCGAGCCAGGGCGCGGGCGAGTTCAGCCTGTCGAACCGGGAAGTGATCGGCTTCGGCGGCACCGCCGGTTACGACTCGACGCTCAACGGCAAGGTGCTGGACCTCGCGATCCAGGAGGCCGTGAATCATCTCGTCGACCAGGTCGACGCGGGCACGCTGAAGGCACCGCAATAGGCGCCGTGCGCAGTACGGCGCGACGAATCATTCATCCACTAGAAGAGACAAGACCATGAAACGGGGAATCTGGCTGCCGGCGACGGCGGCCGTCATGCTGCTCGCGGGCTGCGCGGCGCCGACCACGCCGCCGCTCTATCAATGGAACGGCTATCAGCCGCAGGTGTACGAATACTTCAAGGGGCAGAAGTCCCCGCAGGAGCAGATCGACGCGCTCGAAAAGGCGCTGCAGGAGATCCGCGCGAAGGGCAACACGCCGCCGCCGGGCTTCCATGCGCATCTCGGGATGCTCTACGCGAGCGTCGGCAGCGAACAGCAGGCCGGGCAGGAATTCCAGGCCGAGAAGGCGCTCTTTCCGGAGTCCGCGTCGTTCATGGATTTCCTGATGAAGAAGAAAGCCGGCGACGCGAAGGCCGCGAAGGCCGCGAAGCCGTCGGCCGCCGGCCAGACGATCGCCGGCCAGAAGAATGCCGATCCGACTCCCGCCAAACAGTGACGTGCCTGCCATGATCAAGACACTTTCATTCAAGCTGCTGTCCGTGCTGTCGATCGTCGCGCTGTTGAGCGCGTGCGCGCAGCCCGTCAAACGCCCCGACTACACGGCCTTCAAGAAGAGCCAGCCGCGCTCGATCCTCGTGCTGCCGCCGGTCAACGAGACGACCGATGTCGGCGCGACCTACGGCGTGCTGTCGCAGATGACGCAGCCGCTGGCCGAGTCGGGCTACTACGTGGTGCCGGTCGCGGTGATGGACGAGACGTTCAAGCAGAACGGCCTCACGAACGCCGCGGAAATCCAGGGCACGTCGCCGGCGAAGCTGCGCGAAATCTTCGGCGCGGACGCCGCGCTGTACGCGAAGATCACGCAATACGGCTCCGTCTACCAGGTGGTGGACAGCACGACGGTGGTCGCGGCGTCGGCGAAGCTCGTCGACCTGAAGACCGGCGACGTGCTGTGGCAGGGCGACGGCCGCGCGACCGGCAAGGAAGTCGGCAACAACATGAGCGTCAACGCGTTCGGGGTCGTCGGGATGCTGGTGCAGGCGGCCGTCAAGCAGGTCGCGCATTCGCTGACCGACGAAGCGCACGATGTGGCCGGTTTGACCAGCAGCAGGCTGCTGTCCGCGGGGCCGCCGAACGGGCTGCTCTACGGGCCGCGTTCGCCGAAGTACGGGACCGACTGACCGGCGCGCGGACAACGGCTTCGGCGCGTCGGGCAGGCAAGGTCGCCTGCATGCCGTGCCGAAGCCGCGAGATTCGATCAAACGGCCGCGCTTGCGCGGCCGTTTTGCGTGGCCGGTACGTCCGCGTGCGTCGTGCCGTGCGCCGCCGCTCAATGCATGCCGAACGCGTCGAGCAGCCGGTACCAGCTCATCGCGAGCACCAGCGCCGGCGTGCGCAGCGTCGCGCCGCCGGGGAAGTCGCGATGCCGGATCTTGCCGAACAGGTCGAAGCGGCTCGCCTGACCGTCGATCGCCTCGGCGATCAGCTTGCCCGCGAGCGCGGTCGTGTTCACGCCGTGCCCCGAGAAACCCTGCGCGAAATACAGCGTCGGCGCGACGCGCCCGAAGTGCGGCGCGCGATTCATCGTGATGTCGACGAAGCCGCCCCATGCGTAGTCGACCTTCACGTCCGCGAGCTGCGGGAACGTCTTCAGCATGTCCGCGCGCATCGCGTCGGCGAGATTGCGTGGCGGCCGCGTCGAATAGCTGACCTTGCCGCCCCACACGAGCCGCGTGTCGGGCGCCGGCCGGAAATAGTCGAGCACGAAGCGGCTGTCGCAGATCGCCGCGCGCGCGGGCATCAGCGCGGCGGCACGCGCTTCGCCGAGCGGCTCGGTCGCGATCACGTAGGTGCCGACCGGCATGATCTTCTTCGACAGCGCGGGCGCGAGCGTGCCGACGTACGTGTTGCACGCGAGCACCACGAAACGCGCGCGTACCTGCCCCTGGCCGGTCTCGACGACGTGGCCGCCCGACACGTCGCGCACGCGCGTCACGCAACTGTCCTCGTGGATCCGCACGCCCGCGTCGGCGGCCGCGCGCGCGAGCCCGAGCGTGTAGTTCAGCGGATGCAGGTGGCCGCTGTCGGGGTCGTACAGGCCGCCGCGATAGCGCGCCGATTGCACGTAGTCGCCGAGTTCGTCCGCTTCGACGAAATGGAAGCGGTCGTAGCCGAAGCGCTTCGCGGCTTCGTCGCGCCAGCGCTTCAGCGCATCCGCGTCGCGCTCGGTGTTCGCGGCGGTCAGGTAGCCGGGCACGAGCGCGCAGTCGATGTCGTGCTTCGCGATGCGCGACTTCACGAGCGACAGCGTTTCGAGCCCCATGTCCCAGATCCGCTTCACGTCGCCTTCCGGCATGAAGTTGCCGAACGTGTCGATGTCGCATGCAAAGCCGCCGATCAGCTGGCCGCCGTTGCGCCCGCTCGCCGCCCATCCGACCCGCGACGCCTCGAGCACGGTCACCGAATGGCCGCGCTCGGCGAGGTTGAGCGCGGCGGACAAGCCGGTGAGGCCCGCGCCGATCACGCACACGTCGGCGTCGGTCGCGCCGGTGAGCGGCGCATGGCGGGTCGTATCGTTGGCGGTCGCCGCGTAGTATGACGCGACGTGCGGCTGGTTGGCGAATGTCTGCATGATCAGGAAAACGAATGAAGGGGGCTCAGAACAGCTCGCGTACGCGGTGGTACAGCATCCCGAGTTCGAGCGCGGGCTGCCGCCATGCGTCGCCGCCGGGAAAGCGCCGGTGGCGCAGCTGTGCGAACAGGTCGAACGCGCGCGTGTCGCCCGCGATCGCGCCGGCGATCGCGCGTCCGGCGATGCCGGTCAGCGCGACGCCGTGTCCGCTGAAGCCCTGGACATAGAAGAAGTTCGCATCGAGCGCGCCGAAATCCGGCGCGCGGTTGCGCGTGACGTCGACGAAGCCGCCCCACGCGTGGTCGACGCGCACGTCGGCGAGCTGCGGGAACACGCCGACCATGCGCTGCCGGATCGTGTCGGCGAGCGTGTCGGGCGACGCGCCCGCGGAGTTCGCACGACCGCCGAACAGCATCCGGTGGTCGGCCGACAGCCGGAAGTAGTCGAGGAAGAAGTTGTTGTCGCACACGGCTTCGCGCTGCGCGATCAGCGCGTCGGCGCGCGCGCGGCCGAGCGGTTCGGTCGCGATGATGTACGACGCGATCGGCGCGATGCGCGCGGCGGTCGCGGCCGGCAGGATGCCGCCGGGGCCCGCGTTGCAGCACGACACGACGAAGCGGCAGCGCACCTCGCCCGACGGCGTGCGCACGACCGGCCGGGCGCCGCGCACGACGTCGAGCGCGGGCGTGTGCGTGTGGAGCGCGACGCCTTCGCGGCGCGCGGCCTCGGCGAGGCCGAGGCAATACTTGAGCGGATGCAGGTGGCCCGACAGCGGATCGTAGACGCCCGCCAGATAGCGCGGCGACGCGATGCGCGCGCGGATTTCGCCGGTGTCGAGCCAAGACAGCGACGGATGGCCCCAGCGCGAGCGCGCGGCATCCATCCAGGCGCGCAGGTCGTCGATGCGGCGCGGCTTCGTCGCGACCGTCAGGTAGCCGCGCGTGAAGTCGCAGTCGATGCCGTGGCGCGCGATCCGCTCCGCGATCAACGCGACGCCGTCGAGCGACAGCGACCATGCGGCGCGTGCACCGGCGGCGCCGAGCTGCTGCTCGATCACCTCGTCTTTCGCGAAGCCCGTGATCGCCTGCCCGCCGTTGCGGCCCGATGCGCCCCAGCCGGGCCGGTGCGCATCGATCACGGCGACCGACAGCCCGCGCGCACGGCAATCGAGCGCCGTCGACAGGCCCGCGAAGCCCGCGCCGATCACGCACACGTCGACGTCGATCGCATCCTCGAGCACGGGGTCGTCGGCCACGGGGCGCGTGGCGGTCGCCTCATAGTACGAGTCGCGCGCGAGCGCGTCGGCGCGGCGGGTGAAAGACTGCGTCATCAAACCGACTCCCTCGAAGACGGCCGGCGCCGGTGCGCGACGCACCGCGATCCGGCCGGGTGAAACGATGCGGGACGCCATGCGCGCGGCACGGCGTCCCGCGCGGCCCGCATCAGAACGAATAGATGAACTGCGTCGCGAGCAGGTCGTTGGACTTGCCGTACGAACCGTCGTTGCGCAGGAACACCTTGTTGTTCGCCCAGTCGTGCCGGTATTCGACCTTCACGGTGATCTGCTGGGTCGGATAGAACAGCAGGTCGAGCGCGACGTCCTGGCGCACCGCGCCCTTGCACTCGAAGCCCAGGCCGCCGCCGGCCTTCGACTGCGCGAGGCAGTCCGCGTCGACGCCGAAGCCGTTGCTCGGATCCATCCCGTTGCCGTTCAGCGCGATGCCGCCGCCGCCGCCGCCATTCTTCGAGTTGGCGAGCAGGTCGTAGCGCAGCGTCACGCCCATGCGGCCGACCACCGGCGCGTTGAACTTGCGGTGCGCGAGCAGCGACAGGCCGTACCACTGCGCGAGCCCGCCGTTGAACGCCGCATGCTGCTGCCGGCCGTAGTCGACTTCGGCGTTGTACTGAATGTCGGCGAGCGTGTAGGTCGCGTCGAGTTCGCCGAAGAAGAACGAACCGTAGGCGCTCGGTGCCGCGCCGCCCGGGCCGTAGTGGACGTTGCCCTGATCGTCGATCGCGCTCGCCAGCGTCTGCCGCCCGATGTTGAACGAACCGCCGATGTCGAGCGCGCTCGACCACGTGTAGTCCGCGCGCGCGGTGAAGGTCGGCACCTTGTTGCTGGTGGAGATCGGATCGCCGAGCGCGTTGGTGCCCGTCTGCGTGACCGAACCGTACGTGCGGTACTGCTCGTTGCCGAGGAAGAACTTCCACGCCCAGGCGCCCTTCGTGTAGTTCGCGCCGACACCGACGTAGCTGCCCGGATCCGAGAAATCGTACAGCAGGTTGTGCGTGAGCGTGAGCATCTGGTTCGACTGCTGCACCTCATAGCCGCCGAAGCTCGGGATCAAACCGGCGACCAGCGTCGTCTCGGCGGTGATCGGCACGTTGATGACCGCGGTGTTCAGCAGGTTGTCGGTGATCGAGCCGCGCGAGTTCTGCAGCAGCGTGATGCCGTTGCCGCGGTTCGGCATCAGCGTGATTTCCGCCGACGGCGCCATCGGGCCGACGCCGAAGGTCTTCTTGATGTCGAGGTAGAGATCGCCGAACGTGCTGTTGAAGTAGTTGTACGCGTTCTCGTGGTTCGCGAACAGGAACGACGACGTGCCGGCCGCGCGGTTGTAGATGTAGGTCGGGTCGATGTAGCCGGTGACCGACAGGCCCGCGAGCGGCCCGGTGTTGGCCGCGTCCGTCAGCGAGTCGACCTTCAGCTGCTGGTTCGCGATCTGCTGCTTCATTTCGCTGACTTCGTCGTTGGTCAGCGCAGCTTGAGCCTTGCCGTAGTCCGGCGAAGCCGGGTCGGCGGCCACGATCACCGGCTTCGCCGCGGTCGTCGCGCCAGCCTGCGCGACCGGGGCGCCGCCCGGCTTCGCGGCGAGCTGCGCCTGCATGGCCTTCATCTGCTTCTGCAGCGCGGCGACCTGCGCCTGCAGTGCCTTGATTTCGGCGGAGGTCGAGTCGGCCAGCGCGATGCCGGGCAACGCGCCGGCCACCAGCAGGCAGATCAGTTTCTTCTTCATTGCGGATTCTCCTTGTCGTGCGCTTGGTCAATCTGTGATCGGCCTGCGCGCCGCATTTCGCGGCGCGCGGGTCTTGTTATCGATGAAAAGGGAAGCGGGGCGTCAGGCCGCGGCGAACGCCGCCTTCATGTCAGCCACGCGGCGCCGTTCGCGCGCGATCATCATCTGGTTCACGACGATCACGCCGATCGTCACCGCGGTGATGAACAGCGTCGCCAGTGCGTTCATTTCCGGGTTCAGCCCGAGCCGCACGCGCGAGAACACCACCAGCGGCAGCGTGGTCGAGCCCGGCCCCGACAGGAACGCCGACAGCACCAGGTCGTCGATCGACAGCGTGAACGACAGCAGCCAGCCCGACAGCAGCGCCTGCGAGATCAGCGGCAGCGTCACCACGAAGAACACCTTCAGCGGCGTCGCACCCAGGTCGAGCGCGGCTTCCTCCAGCGACTTGTTCATCTCCTTCACGCGCGACTGCACGATGATCGCCACGTACGACACGCACAGCATCACGTGGCCGATCCAGATCGTCACCATCCCGCGGCCCTTCGGCCAGCCGAACATCTGCTCCAGCGCAACGAACAGCAGCAGCAGCGAGATCCCCTGGATCACCTCCGGAATCACCAGCGGCGCGTTGATCATCCCCGTATACAGCGTGAAGCCCTTGAAGCGGCCGAAGCGCGCGAGCACGAAACCCGCCCACGTGCCGATCACGACCGACGCGGTGGCCGTCAGCAGGCCGATCTTCAGCGACAGCCACGCGGCGGTGAGCAGTTCGTCGTCCTGCCACAGCGCCGCGTACCACTTCAGCGAGAAGCCCGACCACACCGTCACCAGCTTCGACTCGTTGAACGAGTACACGACCAGACTGATGATCGGGATGTACAGGAACAGGAAGCCGAAGGCGAGAACGCCCGTCGACAGCGGTTTGCTCGGCTTGATCATTTCGCTTCCTCCAGTTCCTTGACCTGGTAGTACTGGAACAGCGCCATCGGCACCAGCAACAGCAGCACCATCGCGACCGTCACCGCGGACGCCATCGGCCAGTCCATGTTGTTGAAGAATTCATCCCACATCACGCGGCCGATCATCAGCGTGTCGGCGCCGCCGAGCAGTTCCGGAATCACGTACTCGCCGACTGCCGGGATGAACACCAGCAGGCTGCCGGCGATGATCCCGTTCTTCGACAGCGGCAGCGTGATGCGCGTGAACGCGACCCACGGCTTCGCACCGAGGTCGTAGGCCGCCTCGAGCAGCGTGAGGTCCATCTTCACGAGGTGCGCGTAGAGCGGCATCACCATGAACGGCAGGTACGAATAGACCATCCCGATGTAGACGCCCGCGTCGCTGTGATAGAGGCGCAGCGGCGTGTGGATGATGCCGAGCGCGATCAGCGTGTGGTTCAAGAGGCCGTCATCCTTCAGGATGCCGATCCATGCGTACACGCGGATCAGGAACGACGTCCAGAACGGCAGCATCACGGCCATCATCAGCACGTTGCGCCGGCCCGGCTCCGAGCGCGCGATGTAGTACGCCATCGGGAATCCGATCAGCAGGCACAGCAGCGTCGACACGGCGGCCATCTTCAGCGAGCTGAGGTAGGTCGCGATGTACAGGTCGTCCTGCAGCAGGAACGCGTAGTGCGACAGCTGCAGCGCGAAGTGCACGACGCCGTCCTTGATCTCGACAAGCGACGTGTACGGCGGGATCCCCATCACCTGGTCGGCGAAGCTGATCTTGAACACCAGCACGAACGGCAGCGCGAAGAAGATCGCGAGCCACAGGAACGGCACGCCGATCGCGACGCCGCGGCCCGACGGCAGGAAGCGCGACAGCGCGGCGAAGCGGCTGCGGCGCTTCGAAGCCTGTGTCGTTGCGGTGGCACCGGTCGAAACCGGCGCGGACGGAGTGGAGGCGGAAGTTCTCATCATGTCGTCCTCACTGCGTCAGCACGACGCCGCTGGCCGGCGACCACGACACGAACACGTCGTCGTTCCACGCCGGCGCGCTGTCGTGCATCAGGTGCGAACTCGACAGGTTCGACACGACCGTCTTGCCGCTCGGCAAACGCACGTGATACAGCGAGTAGGCACCCATGTACGCGATGTCGGTCACCACGCCGCGCGCCCAGTTGTGATGCGAGCCCGGCTTGTCGCGCGATACGTGCACGCGCTCCGGCCGTACCGAGATGCCGACCGGCATCCCGAGCGGGCCGGTCACGCCGTGGCTCACGTACATGCGTGCCTCGAGGTCGTCGCTTTCGACGAAGATGTGATCGGGTTCGTCCTCGACCACGCGGCCTTCGAACAGGTTCGTCGAGCCGATGAACTCGGCCGAGAAGCGGCTGTTCGGGTATTCGTACACGTCGCCCGGCGTGCCGATCTGCACGATCTTGCCTTCGCTCATCACCGCGAGGCGGCTCGCCATCGTCATCGCCTCTTCCTGGTCGTGCGTGACCATCACGCAGGTCACGTCGACCTTCTCGATGATGTTCACCAGTTCGAGCTGGGTCTTCTGGCGGATCTTCTTGTCGAGCGCGGACATCGGCTCGTCGAGCAGCAGCAGCTTCGGGCGCTTCACCAGCGAGCGCGCGAGCGCGACGCGCTGCTGCTGGCCGCCGGACAGCTGGTGCGGCTTGCGCTTCGCGTACTTGCTCATCTGCACGAGCGCGAGCGCATCGGCCACGCGTTCCTTGATCTCGTTTTTCGGCGTGCCTTCCTGCTTCAGCCCGAACGCGACGTTCGACTCGACCGACATGTGCGGGAACAGCGCGTACGACTGGAACATCATGTTGACCGGGCGGCGGTACGGCGGCAGCGACGCGAGGTCCTCGCCGTCGACGAAGATCTTGCCGGAGGTCGCCGTCTCGAGCCCGGCGAGCATGCGCAACAGCGTCGACTTGCCGCAGCCGGAGCTGCCGAGCAGCGCGAACAGCTCGTTCTTCGCGATCGTCAGGTTCACGTTGTCGACGGCCGTGCTGTCGCCGAACTTCTTCACGACGTTTTCGATGCGCACGAAAGCGTCGTTCTTCGTGCGGGCCGCGGCGGCCGGTTGGGTGTGGCGTGCGGCAGCGGAAGAGGGTATCGATTGCATGGGAGTCACCATTCGTTCTTCACGGATTGCAGGCGTGAGCGTCCCCGCGCGAGGCGTACAACGCGACTCGCGGACAACGGCTCGTGCCGGATGGAACAGGGCGCGCGGTGCGCGCGGGCGGACGAAAGCGTCCGCGGATCTCTGGCGGGCAGGCGTTCAGCCGACGCCTGCGCCGCCGTGATGGTTCGTGATCAGTGGCCCGTCTTCAGCTGTGCCCACAGACGGTTCTCGAGGCGCAGGATATCGGCCGGCATCGGCTTCATCAGCACCATCTTCTTCAGCACGTCCTCGGGCGGATAGACGGTCGGATCCTGCGCGACGGCCGGCGTGACGAACGGGTGCGCGGCCTTGTTCGCGGTCGGGTAGAACACCGTGTTGGTGATCGCCGCGTTGACCTTCGCGTCGGACACGTAGTTGATCCATTTCAGCGCGGCCTCGGGGTGCGGTGCATCCTTCGGGATCACCATCACGTCGAACCACAGCAGGCCGCCTTCCTTCGGGTTCGAGAACTTGATGTCGTACGGGCGCTTCGCCTCCGACGAGCGGCGATGCGCGATGCCGACGTCGCCCGACCAGCCGAGCACGACGCACACGTCGTTGTTCGCGAGGTCGTTGATGTAGCCGGACGAGTTGAACTGGGTGATGTACGGGCGGACTTTCTTCAGGACTTCGAACGCCGCCTGGTAGTCGCCGGGGTTCTTGCTGTTCGGATCCTTGCCCATGTACTGCAGCGTGGCCGCGAACACGTCGACGGCCTGGTCGAGGAACGACACGCCGCAGCTCTTCAGCTTTTCCATGTTGGCCGGGTCGAACACCAGCGCCCAGCTGTCGACGGGCGCCTTGTCGCCGAGCACCTTCTTCACCGCCTGCGCGTTGTAGCCGATGCCGTCGGTGCCGTAGGCCCAGGGAACGCCGTACTGGTTGCCCGGATCGGCGTCCGAGATCATCTTCATCAGCAGCGGGTCGAGGTTCGCGAGGTTCGGGATCTTCGACTTGTCGAGCTTCTGGTACACGCCGGCCTGGATCTGCTTGGCCATGTAGTTCGAGGTCGGCACGACGATGTCGTAGCCCGAGCTGCCCGCCAGCAGCTTCGCCTGCAGCGTGTCGTCGCTGTCGTAGTTGTCGTACTTGACGTGGATGCCCGTCTGCTTCTGGAAGTTCGGGATCGTGTCGGGTGCGATGTAGTCGGACCAGTTGTAGACGTTCAGCTCGTCGGCATGCGCCGACGGACTGGCGACCGACGTGAACGCGGCCACCGCGGCAAGGGCCGCAATGGAACAGGCTTGGCGAAGAAAGCAGGCACGCATGGTGGAATTCCCCTGGGTTATGGCGGCGCGCGGCACCCGCCGCACGCCTGTAGGCAAAGTCGTTACGAAAGGCCCAGTTGCTGGGCGGTCGCATCGACGGCCTTCTTCGCCTTCGATACGAGTTCATCGATTTCCTGACGCGAAATCACGAGCGGCGGCGACAGCAGCATCCGGTCGCCGGTCGCACGCATGATCAGGTTGCCGTTGAAGCAGAAGTCGCGGCAGATCGTGCCGACCTCGCCGCCGTTCGCGAAGCGGCGGCGTTCGGCCGGCGACTCGGCGAGCTGCAGGCTCGCGACCATCCCGTGGCCGTGCACTTCGCCGACGATCGGGTGACGCGCGAAGGTTTCGCGCATCAGCGCCTGGAAGTACGGGCCCGTGTCGTGCTTCACGCGCTCGACGATCCCCTCGTCGCGCAGCAGCTTCAGGTTCGCGACCGCCACCGCCGCCGCGACCGGGTGCCCCGAGTACGTGAGGCCGTGATTGAATTCACCGTTGTCGATGATCGGGCGCGCGATGCGCTCGTGAATCCCGACGGCACCCATCGGCACGTAACCCGAGGTCAGGCCCTTGGCCATCGTGATCAGGTCCGGCTCGAAGCCGAAGTGCTGGTGCGCGAACCATTCGCCGGTGCGGCCGAAGCCGCCGATCACTTCGTCGGCGACGAGCAGGATGTCGTACTTGCGGCAGATCCGCTGGATTTCCGGCCAGTACGTCGACGGCGGGAAGATCACGCCTCCCGCGCCCTGGAACGGCTCGCCGATGAACGCGGCGACGTTCTCCGCGCCGAGTTCGAGGATCTTCGCTTCGAGCTGCTGCGCACGCGCGAGGCCGAATGCTTCGGGCGTCTCGCCGGCTTGCGCTTCGCCGAAGAAATACGGCTGGTCGATGTGCACGATGTTCTCGACCTTCGAGGGCATCTGCTCGTGCATGTAGCCCATCCCGCCGAGCGTGCCGCCCGCGATCGTCGAGCCGTGATAGCCGTTCCTGCGCGAGATCACGTATTTCTTCTGCGGCTTGCCCTGCACGCGCCAGTACTGGTGCACGAGACGCAGCACGGTGTCGTTGCCTTCCGAGCCGCTGTTGCAATAGAAGAAGTGGTTGAAGCCCGCGGGCGTGACTTCGGCGAGCATCGCCGACAGTTCGATCACCGGCGGGTGCGTCGTCTTGAAGAACGTGTTGTAGAACGGCAGTTCCTGGAGCTGGCGATATGCGGCGTCGGCGAGCTCCTTGCGGCCGTAGCCGACGTTCACGCACCAGAGGCCGGCCATCCCGTCGATGACCTTGTTGCCGTCCGAGTCCCACAGGTAGACGCCGTCGGCCTTCACGATCACGCGGCTGCCCGCGCGATTCAGTGCGCCCATGTCCGAGAACGGATGGATGTGGTGTGCGGCGTCGAGCGCGCGGTATTCGGCGGTCGAGCGCGCCTGCGTCGTGCGCGGTGCGGCGGCCGGTGCGGCGGGCTGGATCCAGGCAGATTCGTTGCGGTACGTCATGTTTCCTCCGTGATTCCGTATTCGGTCGTGTGCACGCTCAGACGTGCAGCAGCAGATGGCGGCGTTCCCACGAGCTGATCACGCGGAAGAACGCTTCGTATTCGGTTTCCTTCAGCGCGAAATACGCCTTCAGGAACTTGTGGCCGAGAATCTCGCCGAGCGGCTCGCACGCGGCCATCAGCGTGAGCCCTTCCTCGAGGTTGCGCGGCAGCTGGTACGGCAGGTCGTAACCGTCGCTGACGAGCGGTTCGGTCGGCTCGAGGCGTTGCGTCATGCCGAGATAGCCGGCGGCGAGCGTCGCCGCGAGCGCGAGGTACGGGTTGCAGTCGACGCCCGGAATCCGGTTCTCGATGCGGCGCGCGGCCGGGCCCGAGTGCGGGATGCGGAAGCCGACCGTGCGGTTGTCGTAGCCCCACTGCACGTTGATCGGCGCGGCCATGAAGCGCGACAGCCGGCGATACGAGTTGATGTACGGCGCGAAGATCGGCATCAAGGCGGGCGTGTACTTCTGCAGCCCCGCGAGGTAGTTGTAGAACAGCGACGTCGCGCCACCCGTTTCCGGCGACGTGAACAGGTTGCGGCCCGTTTCCTCGTCGACGATGCTCTGGTGCACGTGCATCGCTGAGCCCGGCTCGTTTTCCATCGGCTTGGCCATGAAGGTCGAGTACATGTTGTGGCGCAGCGCGGCCTCGCGCACCGTGCGCTTGAACAGGAACACCTGGTCGGCCAGCGACAGCGCGTCGCCGTGCATGAAGTTGATCTCCATCTGCGCGGCGCCGACTTCGTGGATCAGCGTGTCGATGTCGAGGTTCTGCGCTTCGCAGTACTCGTAGATGTCCTCGAACAGCGGGTCGAACTCGTTCACCGCCTCGATCGAATACGACTGGCGGCCCGTTTCGGGGCGGCCCGTGCGGCCGACCGGCGGACGCAGCGGCAGGTCCGGGTCCTTGTTCATGTCGACCAGGTAGAACTCGAGCTCCGGCGCGACGACCGGTTTCCAGCCCTTCGCCTTGTAGAGGTCGAGCACGCGGCGCAGCACGTAGCGCGGCGAGATCTCGACCGGCGAGCCATCGAAGTGCACGCAGTCGTGGATCACCTGCGCGGTCGGATCGACGGCCCACGGGATCAGGCGAATGGTCGACGTGTCGGGCACGCACACCATGTCGGGATCGGTCACGCCGGTCAGCGAACCGTCTTCCGGATAGTCGCCGGTGACGGTCTGAACCATCACGGCCTGCGGCAGCCGCATCGATTCGCCGGACGTGAACTTGTTGCGCGGCGTGATCTTGCCGCGCGCGATGCCGGCCATGTCGGGAATGATTGCTTCGATCTCGGTGATCCGGTGCTGCTTCAGAAAGTCTTCGATGTTGTCTTGCATGTCTGTTCTCGTTATGTGGGTCGGCGCGCTCAGGCGAGCGCGGCGGCGGCCGTGGCACGCGTGCGGGCGTCGCGGCGCGCGCGGCAGGCGTCGCCGAAGGCGCGGAAGATCGCGCTCGACAGCGGGTCATGCGCATGCCGCCATTCCGGGTGCCATTGCACGGCGAGGGCGAAGGCCGGGGCATCGACGACGCTGACGGCCTCGATCAGGCCGTCCGGCGCGACGGCTTCGACGGCGAGTCCGGAGCCGAGCTGCGCGATGCCCTGCTTGTGCAGCGAGTTCACGTGCACGTCGTCGCGGCCGCCGGCGAGCGTGTGCAGCACGCCGCCGGGCGTCAGGCGCACGACGTGCGCGGGGCCGTATTGCGTATCCATCGGCGCGTCGTCGTCCTCGCGGTGATCGGCGAGGCCCGGCACGTCGTGCACGCGCTGGTGCAGCGTGCCGCCGCAGACGACGTTCAGCTCCTGGAAGCCGCGGCACACGGCCAGCACGGGCACGCCCGCGACGATCGCCGCGCGCAGCAGCGGCAGCGTCGTCGCGTCGCGTGCGGGATCGTGCTTCGTGCCGGGTGCGCTCGGCTCGCCGCCATACAGGTGCGGCTCGACGTTCGAATAGCTGCCGGTAAACAACAGGCCGTCGACCGTGGCGAGCACGTCGTCGACCGGCTGGCGATCGCCGAGCGCGGGCAGCACCATCGCGAGCGCGTGCGCGCCGTCGACGATCGCCGCGACGTACTTGTCGCCGACCGTGTGCGACGCATGTGCGCCGATCTGCGTGAAGTCGGCGGTGATGCCGACGAGGGGTTTCCTTTCCATGACGTCAATCAGTTGTCCGTAGGGCCGTGGCGTGCATGACGCGGGAAAACCGCAAAATGCAGGCGCGACACGGCCCCGCAGCCTGGCGAAACGCGCAAGGCCGCTGGTGAATGGGCGCAACGGGTTCGCATGGCGATCCGCGCTACGCGCGACGGTCAGGCCATCGTTCGTTTCGTTGTGCCGTGCGACGCGGCAATGGATGCGCGAACGCGTTCCGTCACCGCGCAGACGACGCGGCTGACGAACAGGCAGTTGAAACGAACGACGAGAAAAGGAGGAGAGGCGCTATGGCAGCAGCGACGCGACTTCGTCGGTATCGACGGCCACGAACGCGCGTGCAGAAACGGCGTTGTGACGGCGAACGGAACGACGGGACAGGATGGTGTAGATCGACAGATGCAGCAGGCGAGGACTATGCCAGCCGCAACTGCCATCGGAAGCGGGAGCAGCGCTGCGCAAACTTCGCACATCGCCTCGATCCCACCTCACCAGAGGGCCACGGACTCTCACGATTACACTCGACTGGTTTGTTGAAAGTATTGAACACCTGATCGTTTCGGCGCGCGAGGCGTTTAAAATAATCGAGGTGCCGGGCCTGCGTCATTTACATCGATGGGCATCAATTTTTACGTTGCAATAACGTTTTTCGGTGCCGATGAATGGCCAATGACGCTGACCTGAGAGCCAGCATATACGAGCCAAAAACGGCGTCAAATGTTTTTTGACGGTCTCGTGTCAGGGCTTTCCCGAGGCGCTGCGAACAAAAGATTCGTAAATGGAATGACTCGCACGGTGTTCATTATTTCGAACGCCTTTCAGGGTTTTCCCCGCTGATGCGCGGCATAAAGTGATTAGAATATTCAACAGCCGCTCAACGCTGTCCAATGCGTCGCTTCACTTTTTCACCGCACTCCTATCGTGTCCGAAACCGAATCGATGTCCACCGAAGTCGCCGAGCGCCTGCGTTTCGTGCGCAACAAGCATGGCCTGTCGCAGCGCGAACTCGCGAAGCGGGCCGGCGTGACCAACGGCACGATCTCGCTGATCGAACAGGGGCGCGTGAGCCCGTCGGTCGGCTCGCTGAAGAAACTGCTCGAATGCATCCCGATGAGTCTCGCGGAGTTCTTCACGTTCGAGCTGGTCGAATCGCGCTCGGTCGTGTCGCGACGTGACGAGATGCCGAACCTCGGCAACGACGCGCTCGCGTTTCACCTCGTCGGCGCGGGCGTGAAGGACCGCAACATGTGCATCATGCGCGAGGTCTACCAGCCGCTCGCCGATACGGGGCCAGAGATGCTCGTGCACGCGGGGCACGAGGGTGGCGTGGTCGTGTCGGGCCGGCTCGAGCTCACCGTCGACGGCGCGACCTGGCTGCTCGACCCCGGAGACGGCTACTACTTCGAAAGCCGTTTGCCGCACCGTTTTCGCAATCCCAGCGCGGAACAGCTCTGCGAGGTCGTGTCGGCCAATTCGCCGGCCACCTTCTGACCGCGCATCACCGCATTCGCCACCGCCGGCAGCGTTGCCTGCGCTGCGTGCCGCAGCGCGAATGCCACAACCGTTGAGGTATCCTGAATGAACAAGTTGACTTTGGCTGACTGGCAGGACAAGGCGGCGTCGCTCGAGATCGAGGGGCGCGCATTCATCGACGGCGCGTCGTGCGACGCGCACGGCGGCAAGACGTTCGACTGCGTGAGCCCGATCGACGGCCGCGTGCTCGCGAAGGTGGCCGATTGCGGCGAGGCCGACGTGAACGCCGCCGTCGCGGCCGCACGCCGCGCGTTCGACGCCGGCGTGTGGGCCGGACTGAACCCGCGCGCGCGCAAGGCCGTGCTGCTGCGCTGGGCCGCATTGATGCGCGAGCATCTCGACGAACTGTCGCTGCTCGAGACGCTCGACGCGGGCAAGCCGATCGGCGACACGACGACGGTCGATGTGCCGGGCGCCGCGTATTGCGTCGAGTGGTTCGCCGAAGCGATCGACAAGGTCGGCGGCGAAGTCGCGCCGGCCGACCATCATCTCGTCGGCCTCGTCACGCGCGAGCCGGTCGGCGTGGTCGCGGCCGTCGTGCCGTGGAACTTCCCGATCCTGATGGCCGCATGGAAGTTCGGCCCGGCGCTCGCGGCCGGCAACAGCGTCGTGCTGAAACCGTCGGAGAAATCGCCGCTGACCGCGATCCGCGTCGCGCAGCTCGCCTACGCGGCCGGCATCCCGGCCGGCGTGTTCAACGTCGTGCCGGGCGCGGGCGAACCGGGCAAGCTGCTCGCGCTGCATCGCGACGTCGACTGCATCGCGTTCACCGGCTCCACGGCAGTCGGCAAGCTGATCATGCAGTACGCCGCGCAGTCGAACCTGAAGCGCGCGTGGCTCGAACTCGGCGGCAAGTCGCCGAACATCGTGCTGCCCGATTGCCCGGACCTCGACCGCGCCGCGCAGGCCGCGGCCGGCGCGATCTTCTACAACATGGGCGAGATGTGCACGGCCGGCTCGCGACTGCTCGTGCATCGCGACATCAAGGACGCGTTCATCGAGAAGCTGGTCGCGGCCGCGCGTGCGTACGTGCCGGGCAACCCGCTCGATCCGTCGGTATCGATGGGCGCGATCGTCGACGGCATCCAGCTCGAGCGCGTGCTCGGCTACATCGACGCCGGGCGCAAGGAAGGCACGCTCGTCACGGGCGGTGCGCGCGTGAAGGCGGAGACGGGCGGCTTCTACGTCGAGCCGACGGTGTTCGAGGTGAAGCCCGATGCGAAGATCGCGCGCGAGGAGATCTTCGGTCCCGTGCTGTCGGTGATCGTGTTCGACGATGTCGACGAGGCGGTGCGGATCGCGAACGATACCGAGTACGGGCTCGCGGCGGCGGTGTGGACGTCGGACCTGACGACCGCGCACGACGTGTCGCGCCGGCTGCGGGCGGGCACCGTGTGGGTGAACTGCTACGACGAAGGCGGCGACATGAACTTCCCGTTCGGCGGCTACAAGCAGTCGGGCAACGGCCGCGACAAGTCGCTGCATGCGCTCGAGAAGTACACCGAGCTGAAGTCGACGCTGATCCGGCTGCGCTGACGCGGCCGGTGGTCGGGCGCAGTGCCGGCCGGCGCTGCGCCCGCGCTGCGCGCGCGCGTCAAGCCGTGCGCAGCGCCGGGTGGAAGCCCGCGGCTTCGATGATCGACTGCACGCGTTCGGCGCCTTGCGCCGATTCGACCTTGACCGTCTTCGCGGCGACGTCGATGTCGAGCTTCGCAGCGGGGTCGGCTGCCGTCACGGCACGCGTGATGGCGTTGGCGCAGCCGCCGCAGGTCATGTCCTGGACTTCGAATTCCATCGTGTTCTCCTGGGTTGAGTGGCGATTCACAAACAGCGCCAGCATGAAGCTTGCCATGGTGGGAAGGTCAAGCCATTCGTCGCGTTCGGCATCGTACAAGCTGTTTGTAAAGCTGAAGTCAGACGAATCGTAATCCGCTGATGTACGTCAGTCCGAATTTTTCCCGATTGACGGTCGCGCATTGTCGGCGAAATCTGGCGGAGCCTTGCACGACAAGGTGCGTGTCGCGTCGATGGCGCCCGATGTCCATGTCGTCAGTAAGGGTACTTCGAGAGGGAAATGCGAATCGATCTTACTATCGGTTCCCCCTCGATATTTCATTTCGTTACCCATATGAATCGCTTCGCTTTCGGTTTCGCACTGGCCCTGCTGGGCGCATCGGCAACGTCCGCCTTCGCTGCTGACGATGTCGTCAACCTGACCCTGAAGGATCACAAGTTCTCGCCCGACGGCGTGACGATTCCGGCCGGCAAGAAGGTGAAGTTCGTCGTGAAGAACCTCGATGCGACGCCCGCGGAATTCGAAAGCGACGATTTCAAGGCAGAGAAGGTCGTGCCGGCCGGCAAGTCGGTCGAGATCCTCGTCGGGCCGCTGAAGGCCGGCACCTACGAGTTCCACGACGAGTATCACGAAGCGCAGTCGAAGACGCACCTGACCGTCAAGTAAGCGGATATCGCCATGCTGTCTACTGCCCTGATCGTCTTTCGTGAAGTGCTCGAGGCCGCGCTGGTGGTCTCGATCGTGATGGCCGCCACGAAGGGCGTGCCGCGGCGCGGCTGGTGGGTCGGCGGCGGGCTCGTCGGCGGCGTGATCGGCGCCGGCCTGATCGCCGCGTTCGCCGACGTGATCTCGCAGTGGGCATCCGGCATGGGGCAGGAAGTCTTCAACGCGGGCGTGATGTTCGTCGCGACGCTGATGCTCGCGTGGCATTGCATCTGGATGAGCCGCCACGGCCGCGAGATGGCGCTGCACATGGGCGAGGTCGGGCGGGCCGTCGCGGCCGGCAGCCGGCCGCTGACGGGGCTCGCGATCGTGGTCGGCGTCGCGGTATTGCGCGAAGGCTCCGAGGCCGTGCTGTTCCTGTACGGCATCGCGGCGGGCGATCCGGGACAGACGCCGCAGATGATCGTCGGCGGGCTGCTCGGCGTGCTGGGCGGCGCCGGGCTCGGCTATGCGATGTATGCGGGCCTGCTGCAGATTCCGCTCAAGCGCCTGTTCTCCGTCACCAATGCGCTGATCGTGCTGCTCGCGGCAGGGATGGCGAGCCAGTGCGTCGGCTTCCTGCTTGCCGCCGGCCTCGTGCCGTCGTGGGGCGACGCGGTCTGGGATACGTCGTGGCTGCTCAAGGAAACGAGCATCGTCGGCAAGGCGCTGCATACGCTGATCGGCTATACCGCGCGTCCCGCGGGGATCCAGATCGCCGCGTACGTGGTCACGCTGGTTGCGATCGTCGTGTTGGCGCGGCTGGTCGGCCGGCCCCGGACGGTCGTGCCGCCGCCGCGGCCCGTCGCCTGAACGGGCGGGGCCGAATGCAACAAGGGGCGTCGTGGACGCCCCTTGTTACTTGCGTTGACGGTTCGCGCGCCGTTCAGCGATGGCTGTCGATCCACGCGCGGGCCCATTCGAGCCCCGCGTCGCGCGCTTCGTCCTCGGTATCGAACACGCCGAGCACGCCCGACGCTTCGACGAGCCGGTTGTTCTGCGTGATCGTGCCGCTCGCCGCGAAGCGTTCGGGCTGCAGGATTTCGTCCTGCTGCAGGATCGAATGGCCCCAGATCTGGTAGCCGTGATAGGTCTGCGCTTCCATTATCGCGTCACCTCCGCGGAACGGCGGCTCGCGCCGACGCGCAGCACGTTGCCGTCCGGCGTGTATTGCCGCGGGATATCGGAGTAGCCGAGTGCGTGCGGCGTGTCGGGCACGGCCGGCTGCATCACGGTGAGCCGGCCCGGCGCGGGCTGCGCGACCGGGCGCGGCGCGGCGGGCGCGTCGACCGTCGCGGCGGGCGGTCGATGCGGCGCGGCTTTCACGGCTTGTGCGACGCGGCGCTTGTGCGGCTTCACGACCGCCTTCGGCTGTACGCTCGCGTGTTTTTCCGCGGTTTTGTTGCCGGCGTGCGCGTCGGCGGCCGCGCGCGGGGGCGGCGTACGTGCCGCCGGCACGCGCGCCTCGGGCGGGTTCCAGACTTCGACGTAATGCTCGGTCGCCCAGCCCGTCGACGCGAAGGTCAGCGCCAGCAATGCGCATCCAAACAGTCTTACCATGGTCTCTCCGTCATCTTGCTTGCGGCTTGCGTCGTGTTGCGGTGCCCGGGGCGGCGGCGGCCGCTCATCAGCGTTCGGGGAACGCGGTTCAGGAAAATACCTCGAGCCCGTGCTTCTCGACGATCTGCAGCATGCGCGCGGCGATGCCGCTCGGCCGCTTGTCGCCCTGTTCCCATTGTCGGATCGTCGACGTCGTCGTGTTCAGGTAGAGCGCGAACACGCTCTGGCTGACGTTGACCGACTTGCGGATGCGGGCGATCGCTTCCGGATCGAACTTCGGCGCCGCTTCGATGCATAGCGCGTCGTATTCGCGCATCGTCTTCTTGTCGATCAGTTGCGCGCGATAGAGGCCCGACGCGGCGCTGTGGACCGCCTCCGTCGCGTCGCTCTTGAATCGACTCTTAGCCATTGCAAATCTCCACCCACTCGTTCAGTGCGACCAGTGTCGCGATGTCGACGTCGGTGCGCCGACCGACGTCCGCGGCGAGCTTTTTGAAGGCGCGCAGTTCGCGAGCATCGATGTCGTCACGGTCGCGCTTCGCGAACAGGAACACGAACACCCACGTATGCCCGACCTTGCCCAGCACGATGCCGCGCTGCCGATTTCCGTCCAGGCGCTTTTTCCAGACGTTGCCGCCGAGATCGACGCCCTGGCCCCGCGCCAGCTCGCGCACCGCGCGGCACAGTTCGCCATCGGCGATTCCCGCTTTTCCTGCTGCCTTGTGAAACCACTTCGTCTTGAATACGCGTCGTACGGAAGCAGACATGTCGAGCCAGTCGAGTTAGCACAGGATTATATACCACTACGTGGTACATATTTCGACCTGGCCGAATGGCCTGCTTCACGCCGATACGCAGCCCGGACGGGCCGGCGTTACTCCACCGTCACCGACTTCGCGAGGTTGCGCGGCTTGTCGACGTCGGTGCCACGCGCGCACGCGGTGTGATACGCGAGCAGCTGCAGCGGCACGACGTGCAGGATCGGCGACAACTGCCCGTAGTGTTCCGGCATCCGGATCACGTGCAGGCCGTCGTCGTTGACGATCTGCGTGTCGGCATCCGCGAACACGTACAGCTCGCCGCCGCGCGCGCGCACTTCCTGCATGTTCGACTTCAGCTTCTCGAGCAGCGTGTCGTTCGGCGCGACCGTGACGACCGGCATCGCTTCCGTGACGAGCGCGAGCGGCCCGTGCTTCAGTTCGCCGGCCGGGTAGGCCTCCGCGTGGATGTACGAGATTTCCTTCAGCTTCAGCGCGCCTTCAAGCGCGATCGGGTAGTGCAGCCCGCGGCCGAGGAACAGCGCGTTTTCCTTGCGCGCGAATTCTTCCGACCATGCAATGATCTGCGGCTCGAGCGCGAGCACGCTGTTCAGCGCGGCCGGCAGGTGGCGCAGCTCCTTCAGGAATTGCGCTTCCTGCGCGGCGTCGACGTGCCCGCGCAGCTTGCCGAGCGTCGCGGCCAGCACGAACAGCGCGACGAGCTGGGTCGTGAACGCCTTGGTCGACGCGACGCCGATCTCAGTGCCCGCGTGCGTCAGGAACTGCATCTCGGTGAGGCGCACCATCGCGCTCGTCGCGACGTTGCACACCGCGAGCGTATGCGTGTGGCCGAGCGACTGCGCGTGCTTGAGCGCGGCGAGCGTGTCGGCCGTCTCGCCCGACTGCGAGATCACCAGCACCAGCTGGCGCGGGTTCGGCACCGACTCGCGGTAACGGTATTCGCTCGCGATCTCGACCTGGGTCGGAATCTTCGCGATCGATTCGAGCCAGTACTTCGCGGTGAGGCCCGAGTAGTAGCTCGTGCCGCACGCGAGGATCAGCAGGCTGTCGATGTCCGCGAACGCGGCGGGGGCCGCGTCGCCGAACAGCGTCGCGTCGAACGCTTCGGTTTGCGGCACCGTGTCGCTGATCGCGCGCGGCTGCTCGAAGATTTCCTTCTGCATGAAGTGGCGATACGGGCCCAGCTCGACCGCGCCGCCGTACGCGCTGACCACGCGGATCTCGCGCTGCGCGAGCGCGCCGTGGCGGTCGACGATCTTCACGCCGTCGAGCGACAGCTCGCACACGTCGCCTTCCTCGAGGAACGTGAAATGGTCGGTGCTGCCGGCCAGCGCCAGTGCGTCGGAGGCGAGGAAGTTCTCGCCGTCGCCGTGGCCGACGACGAGCGGCGAACCCTGGCGCGCACCGACGACGATGTGCGGCTGGTCCTTGTGGGTCACCGCGATCGCATACGCGCCGTGCAGCTGCTGCACGGCTTCGCGCACGGCCTCGAACAGGTCGCCGCGATACAGGCTGTGCACGAGGTGCGCGATCACTTCGGTGTCGGTCTGCGACACGAATTCGTAGCCCTTTGCGCGCAGCGCGTCGCGCAGCGTCTCGAAGTTCTCGATGATGCCGTTGTGCACCAGCGCGAGCGCGTTCGACGAGAAGATCGGGTGTGCGTTGTGCGTGACGGGCGCGCCGTGCGTCGCCCAGCGCGTGTGCGCGACGCCGGTCGTGCCTTCGAGGTGCGATTCCTGCACCTGCGCGTCGAGATCGGCGACGCGCGCGACGCTGCGAGCGCGCTTCGGCGCGTCCGGCTCGAGCACGGCGACGCCGCACGAGTCGTAGCCACGGTATTCGAGGCGCCGCAATCCTTCGATCAGCACCGGAACGATATTACGCTGCGCAACTGCGCCGACAATGCCGCACATGAATGGTCAATCCTGTAAGTCGACGCGGGCGCCGTTCGGGCGCCCGCAAAAGGTTCAGCTCTTTTTCTTGACCGGGCGGACGTAGCCGCTCTTCGCGGTCTGCGTCTTCTCGTTCAAGGCGAGGACGCCCTCGGCGACGTCCTTCCAGATCGTCGTGCCGGCCGCGATCGTCACGCCGCGGCCGACGCGCACCGGCGCGACGAGCTGCGTGTCCGAGCCGACGAACACGTCGTCCTCGATCACGGTGCGGAACTTGTTCGCGCCGTCGTAGTTGCAGGTGATCGTGCCCGCGCCGATGTTCACGCGCGCGCCGATGTCGGCGTCGCCGATGTAGGTCAGGTGGTTCGCCTTCGAACCGTGGCCGATCACCGCGTTCTTCACCTCGACGAAGTTGCCGACGTGCGCTTCGTCCGCGAGCTGCGCGCCCGGGCGCAGCCGCGCGTACGGGCCGATCACGGTGTTCGCGCCGAGTTCGGCGCCGTCGATGTGCGTGAACGCGTCGATGCGCGTGCCCGTGCCGATCGACGCGTTGCGGATCACGCAGTTCGCGCCGATCGTCACGTTGTCGGCGAGCGTCACGTTGCCTTCGAACACGCAGTTCACGTCGATCGACACGTCGCGGCCGCAGCGCAGCGTGCCGCGCACGTCGAGGCGCGCCGGATCGGCGAGCGTGACGCCGTCGACGAGCAGCGCATCGGCGACGTTGCGCTGATGGATGCGCTCGAGTTCCGCGAGCTGTGCCTTGCTGTTTACGCCGAGCGTTTCCCAATCCTCGTCGGGCTGCGCCGTGACGATCTCGAAGCCGGCCT
This sequence comes from Burkholderia sp. BCC1993, assembly GCF_905339865.1. Classification (NCBI taxonomy): domain Bacteria; kingdom Pseudomonadati; phylum Pseudomonadota; class Betaproteobacteria; order Burkholderiales; family Burkholderiaceae; genus Burkholderia; species Burkholderia sp. BCC1993. The sequence goes on from NZ_CAJPGZ010000012.1 coordinate 101,873, forward strand.
CGATCGCGAGCTCGACGACGTCGGTCAGGTAGTACTCGCCCTGCGCGTTCTCGTTCTTCAGCGCGCCGAGCCACATCGACAGCTGGGCCGTCGGCGTGACGATGATGCCGGTGTTGATCTCGGCGATCTTCAGTTGCTCGGGCGACGCATCCTTCTGCTCGACGATGCGCGTGACGAAGCCGGACGCGTCGCGCACGATGCGGCCGTAGCCGGTCGGATCGTCGAGCGTGACCGTCAGAATCCCGTAGCGGCCCTCGCGCGCGGCGTCGACGAGACGCCGCAGCGTCGACGCGCGGGTGAGCGGCACGTCGCCATACAGCACCAGCGTCGGTTGCGCGGGGTCGAGCAGCGGCAGCGCCTGGCGTACCGCGTGGCCGGTGCCGAGCTGCTCGGCCTGTACCGCGAACTGGACGTCGGGCGCGGCGACGGCGGCCTGGACCTGCTCGGCGCCATGACCGACGACTACGACGAGCCGCGACGGCTGCAGCGTGCGCGCGGTGGCGATGACGTGGGAGAGGAGCGGCCTGCCGGCCAGGGGATGGAGCACTTTCGGCAGCGCGGAACGCATGCGCTTGCCGGTGCCTGCCGCCAAAATCACGATATTCATGGCGCCAGCTTGTCAGAGGAGTTCGAAGCTGTCCATTTTAGCATGCGGCCCCTGGCGTTCCGGGCCTGTCGCGACGGGGCGACAGTGCCGGAACAGGGGGCTTGCGCCCCGCGCCGGCGGGTGTTCCGGCCCTGCTTACAGGTCGTCGAACTGGACGATCGAGATCGGCTTCGCGGCACCCGGCACGGCGGTGTCTTCGCCGGACGCGCACGGCTCCTCGTCGAACGCGATGTCGCCCTGCGGATCGGCTTCTCCGGTCGCGCGCAGCGACGCGAACGGGAACTGGGTCGTATCCATCAGGTGCGACGGCACGACGTTCGAGAGTGCGCTGAACATGTTGTCGACGCGGCCCGGGAAGCGCTTGTCCCATTCGCGGATCAGCGCCTTCATTTCCGCGCGCTTCAGGTTCGGCTGGCTGCCGCACAGGTTGCACGGGATGATCGGGAATTCGCGCAGTTCCGCGTATTTCTCGAGATCGGTTTCCTTCACGTACGCGAGCGGGCGGATCACGACGTTCTTGCCGTCGTCCGACTGCAGCTTCGGCGGCATCCCCTTCAGCTTGCCGCCGTAGAACATGTTGAGCAGCAGGGTTTGCAGGATGTCGTCGCGGTGGTGGCCGAGCGCGATCTTGGTCGCGCCGAGCTCGCCGGCCACGCGGTACAGGATCCCGCGGCGCAGCCGCGAGCACAGCGAGCAGGTGGTCTTGCCTTCGGGCACGAGCCGCTTGACGATGCTGTAGGTGTCCTGGTTCTCGATATGGAACGGCACGCCGATCTGCGTCAGGTACTCGGGCAGCACGTGCTCGGGGAAGCCCGGCTGCTTCTGGTCGAGGTTGACCGCGACGATGTCGAAGTCGATCGGCGCGCGCTCGCGCAGGCGCAGCAGCACGTCGAGCATCGCGTAGCTGTCCTTGCCGCCCGACAGGCACACCATCACCCTGTCGCCCTGCTCGATCATGTTGTAGTCGCCGATCGCCTGGCCGACCTGGCGCACGATCCGCTTGAACAGCTTGTTGTTCTCGTACGCTTCCTTCTGCTCGCGGCGCGTCAGCAGGCGGCGGCCGGTGTCGGCAACGGTGGCTTCGATGGCGGCGCCATCGGCCGCCGTGTCGTTCATGTGGGGGGCGTTCATGCGCGCTCCTCGTCCTTGATGCGAAAGACTTCGACGCCGACGGCGTCGCAGTCCGGATAGGCGTCCGGTTTCTCGGTACAGACGCGTACCGCGCGCACGCTGTCGTGCGCCAGCAGGTTCGCGGCGATCGCGTCGCACAGCGTTTCCTGCAGGTGGATGTGGCCGCGCGCCAGGCACTGCGCGACGCTCTGCTTCATCAGGTCGTAGTCGACGACTTCATGCAGCCGGTCGTCGACGGGGGTCGACTGGGCGAGCGGCACGAACAGGTCGATGTTGATGACGACGCGCTGCTCGCCGCGCTTCTCGTGTTCGAAGGCCCCGATGTTGATGTGCACCTCGTAGTCGCGCAGGTAGAGCCTGCGGCAGTCCGCGAGGCGGGGGTGCAGGAGAGCGGAAAACATGGTCGTCCCAGTCAAATTGGCGTGCATTCACGCAAAGCGGCGCGGGCCGCGGCTTCAGTCATTCGGGCCGGCGGCGGGCGGCACCAGGTGCTCGCCGCCGTCGACGGTCAGCGTCGCGCCCGTGACGCCGGGCGCGCTCGCGAGATAGCAGGCCGCCGCCGCGATGTCGTTCGCGTGCGGCGCGTGGCCGCGCACGAGCGCCGCGACGCGCACCTTCGGCGCGAGCGCCAGCGCGAGCGCCGAGGTCGCGCGGTTCAGCGCGGCCTGCATCAGCGCGTGCGACAGCTGCGCCGGCGCCGGGTGAAACAGGGCCTGATCCAGCACGTGGATCACGCAGGCGCGCAGCGATTCGTCGTCGCGCGCGGCGTTGGGCGTCGCGTCGGCGAGCGCGCGGGCCAGCGCGAGCGGCGCCGTCACGTTGCGCGCGAGCGCGCCGGCGAGCGACGCGCCATCCACGGTATGCGCGTCGTCGGTGCCGGCGCAAGCGCTCACGAACACCGAACAGGCGGGCCGGCCGAGCGCCGCGCCGCACGCGGCGACGAGCGCGGCCGCATCGGCTTCCAGGGCCAGATCGGCGTCGAGCACGGCCGCGCGGCGGCCCAGTGCGGCGACTTCGGCGACCAGCGCGTCGCCAGCCGCGCGCGGCGCGCCGGGGCTGCGCTGCAGCGCGATGTCCCAGCCGCGCCGCGCGAACGCGGTCGCGAGCGCACGGCCGAGCGACGCGGCGTCGGCCGCGCTGCCCAGCGCGCCCACGACGAGCGCGATGCGCGGGGGCGACGTATCGGCTGAAACGGTCATTTACAATGCCGGGATGAACCCGAAAGCTCACGAACCCGCTAGTTTACCTGCTCCCGGCCCTGACGCGCTCGCGCAGTCCGAAACCCTCGCCGCGCAACTGCGCGACGAGATCGCGGCGGCCGGCGGCTGGCTGCCGTTCGACCGCTTCATGGAGCGCGCGCTGTACGCGCCCGGCCTCGGCTATTACAGCGGCGGCGCGCGCAAGTTCGGGCGCCGCGCCGACGACGGCAGCGACTTCGTCACGGCCCCCGAGCTGTCGCCGCTGTTCGCGCAGACGCTCGCGAATCCTGTCGCCGACGCGCTCGCGGCGAGCGGCACGCGCCGTGTGATGGAATTCGGCGCGGGCACCGGCAAGCTCGCGGCCGGGCTGCTCGCGGCGCTTGATGCGCTCGGCGTCGAGCTCGACGAATACCTGATCGTCGACCTGTCCGGCGAACTGCGCGAACGGCAGCGCGACACGATCGCGGCGGCGGCACCGGCGCTCGCCGGGAAGGTGCGCTGGCTCGACGCGCTGCCCGAGCGCTTCGACGGCGTCGTGGTCGGCAACGAGGTGCTCGACGCGATGCCGGTGCGCCTCTTCGCCAAGGCGGGCGGCGCGTGGCGCGAGCGCGGCGTCGCGCTCGACGCGCGGCACGCGTTCGTGTTCGACGACCGGCCCGCCGGCGCGGCCGGCCTGCCGCTGGTGCTCGCGACGCTCGACGTCGACGACGGCTACGTGACCGAGACGCATGAAGCCGCGCTGGCGTTCACGCGCACCGTGTGCACGATGCTCGGGCGCGGCGCGGTGCTGCTGGTCGACTACGGCTTTCCCGCGCACGAGTACTACCACCCGCAGCGCGACCGCGGCACGCTGATGTGCCACTACCGCCACCACGCGCACGACGACGCATTCCTGTACCCGGGCCTGCAGGACATCACCGCGCACGTCGAATTCACCGGCATCTACGACGCGGGCGTCGCGACCGGCGCGGACCTGCTCGGCTACACGTCGCAGGCGCGTTTCCTGTTGAACGCGGGCATCACCGACGCGCTGGCCGCGATCGATCCGTCCGACATCCACCAGTTCCTGCCGGCCGCGAACGCGGTGCAGAAGCTGATCTCGGAAGCCGAGATGGGCGAGCTGTTCAAGGTGATCGCGTTCTCGCGCGGCATCGACGGTACGCTCGACGCATTCGCGCGCGGCGACCGCTCGCACGCGCTCTGACGGGAGCACGGGATGCTGCGCTGGCTGATGGCGTCGTTCGTCGCGGTGATGATCCTGACGCGCTGCTGGCCGTGGCTCGGCAAGTTCGGCATCGGGCGGATGCCGGGCGATGTCACGCTGACGCTCGGCGGACGGCGTTATCCGTTCCCGTTCATGTCGACGCTGGTGCTGACGATGCTGGTGTCGGTGGTGGCGCGGCTGCTCTGAGTCGCGCCGAAGACGGCGCGTCGCGACGGCGCGTCGCGGTCCGGCCGCGGCGCGCACGTGACGGGTTCGGCGCGGGGCAGCTCGTGCATTAAAGCTCGCGCGTCACAGCTCGATTTCGCCGAGGATCCGGTGCGCGAGCGCCTTCGCCTCGTCGAACGCCTCATCCTCGCTCGGACTCGTCGTGTGGACGTCGTAGCGCACGTTCTCCGTCTCGTCGCCGTCGTCCCGGGCGAGGATCACGTAGCCCTGGAACTGTCCGTTGGCAGCGTGCTGCGTATGCGCCTTGGCCGTGTAGATGCCCTTCGTGAACGTGTTCGTGTCCATCGTGCCTCTCCCGCAATAGGACACTTCATCGTAGCACTGCGGCGCAGCATGTACAGCGCCGCATATCGGCGACCGATCAGCGCGCCGTCATCATCCCGTCACCCTTCGAGCAGCGCGACGACCTCGTCGAGCGTCGGCGCGTGCGCGCCCGTGTGCCGGCATGCGGCGGCGCCCGCCGCGAGCGCGAACGCGAGATGCTCGCGCCACGACCGCTGCGGCGCGGCCATCAGGCTGAACAGCATGCCGCCGATCGACGCGTCGCCCGCGCCGACGGTGTCGACCACCTCGACGCGTGGCGGGCTGGCCTCGAGCACGTCGCCGTCCGCGTACAGCGTCGCCGCCTGCGCGCCGCGCGTGACGAGCACGGCCGCGCGCGGATTCAGCGCGCGCACCGCCGCGACCGCGTCGGGGCCGTCGCCGCCGAACAGGTGGCGCAGGTCCTCGTCGGAGACCTTGATCAGGTCGGCGAGCGCGGCCATCTTCTCCAGCGTCGGCCGGTACGCGGCCGTCATCAGGTTCCGGTAGTTCGGATCGAAGCTGATCTTCACGCCGCGCGCGTGCAGGTCGGCCGCGAGCGCGACGAGCGTGCCCGCGAGCGGTTCGCGCACCAGGCTGATGCAGCCGAAGTGCGCCCATTTCACGTGAGCGGCCCAGCCGGCCGGCAGCCGCGCCGGGTCGAACGCGAGGTCCGCGCTCGCTTCGCCGATGAAGAAGTAGGCGGGCGGCCGCGTCTCGTGGACGATCGCCAGCAGCGGCGCACGCGGGACCCGCTGCAGGAAGCGCAGGTCGAGCCCGGCGGCCTCGCTGGTGCGCCACAGCACGTCGGAGAAGCAGTCCTCGCCGATCGCGCCCGCGAGCGCGCTCGGTAGGCCGAGCCGCGCGACCGCGCGCGCGACGTTCCAGCCGGCGCCGCCCGGCACCGAGGTCCACTGCGCGTCGCCTGCGCGCACCATGTCGGTCAGGATGTCGCCCGCCGACACGAAGGCCGGAAAGGTGCCGCCGCTCATTGCGTCGGCTCGCTGCGCGCCGCGCGCGCGAGGGTCGCGAGCACGTCGTAGCACGCGCCCATCGTGTGATAGTCGGTCTTGCCGGCCGGGCTCTTCTCGTCGCTGTACTTGCGGTTGTCGCAGGTGAGGATCCGGTACCACGCGCCGTAGCGGTGATCGACGAAATGCGCCCAGCTGTAGCGCCAGATCTCGTCGTACCAATCCCAGAAACGCTCGCTGCCGGTGCGCGCGCCGAGCATCGCGGCCGCCGCGAAGGTCTCCGCCTGCACCCAGAAATACTTGTTGTGGTCGCAGATCGTGAAGTCGGGGCCGAAGCCGTAGCAGAGGCCGCCGTGATCGGCGTCCCACGCGTGCGTGAGCGCCGCGTCGAACAGCTCGGCCGCGCGCGGCACGAGCCAGTCGAGCGGGCGGTGCCGCTCCAGGATCAGCAGCAGCTTCGCCCATTCGGTCTGGTGTCCGGGCTGGAAGCCCCACGGACGGAAGATATTCGAGCTGTCTTCCTTGTTGTAGTCCCAGTCGATCGACCAGTCCGCGTGGTAGTGCTCCCACACGAGGCCGCCCGACAGCGCGGCCTGGCGCTGCGTGATGTGGGTCGCGAGCTTTTCCGCGCGGTCGAGGTAGGTGAGGTGGCCGGTCGCCTCGTACGCCGCGAGCAGCGCTTCCGTCATGTGCATGTTCGCGTTCTGGCCGCGGTACGACGACACGTTCCAGTTCGGCGTCGCGTCGTCCGCGTAGAGGCCGGCGGCCGCATCCCAGAAGCGGTGTTCGGCGAGCTCGTAGGTCGACGCGATCAGCGCGCGCGCTTCGTCGATGCCGGCCATCGTCGCATGCGCGGCGGCCAGCAGCACGAACGCGAGCCCGTAGCAATGGCGCGTGCCGTCGAGCGTCGCGTGCTTCGTGCCGTCGCGCCAGTCGAGCTCCCAGTCGTAGCCTTGCAGCGCTTCGTCCCAGTGCGCGTCGCGCAGGAAGCGCAGCCCGTGGCGCGCGTAGTCGAGATGGCGCGGATCGCCGAAATGCCGGTACGCCATCGCGTAGTTGAAGACGAACCGGCAACTGCTGACCAGGTGCCGCGACGTGCGGTTGTAGATGCTGCCGTCGTCGCGGAAATAGTGGTAGAAGCCGCCCGTCGGGTCGAACGCGTTCGTCGCGTAGAACCGCAGCGTGTCCTCGACGTGCGACAGCAGGAACGACGGATCGCGGAAGCTCGCGACGAACGGTGCCGCTTGCGCGTGGTTGGCCGGCGTGGCCGTGCGGGATTGGGCCGGGGGCATGTTCATGATTCGGTGACCGTGGCGGTATCGAGCGCCGGTGAGCCGGCGGGCTGGCTGCTGGCCCGTACGATCAGCTCGACGGGCAGGGAGATCTCGGTGCGCTCGGGGGCTTCCGCGAGCAGCAGTTCGACGCCGCAGCGGCCGAGCGCTTCCTTGTCGACGGCGAGCGTCGTGAGCGGTGGGTTCGCGTGCGCGGCGGCCGGGATGTCGTCGAAGCCGACGATCGCGATGTCTTCCGGAATCCGCACGCCGCGCGCGAGGCACACGCGCTGCGCGGCCAGCGCGGCGGCGTCGTTGTACGCGAACACGGCGTCCGGGCGCGGGCCCGGCGCGTCGAGCAACTGCTGCATCGCCCGCGCGGCGCCGGTGTCGGGGTCGAGCCCGGCGTCGATCGTCACTTCGTAGGCGGGATCGAACAGCCGCCCGGCCTCGAAGAACGCGCGCCGGTAGCCGATCGCGCGCTGCGCGATGCTGTAGTGTGCGGCCGAGCCGCCGATGAACGCGATCCGCGAGCGGCCGATCGCGAGCAGGTGGCGCATCGCGAGCGCCGCGCCCGTCGCGTTGTCGATGTTCACCGAGCGCAGGCCTGGGGCCCACAGGTCGATCAGCACGAGCGGCCGGCCGGTCGCGGCGAGCGCCTCGATCGTCTCGGGCTCGATGAAGCCGGCCACCGCGATCGCGTCGGGCGCGTGCGGGCGCATCTGGCGCAGCACGTCGTCGTTCGGGCCGACGGTAAGCAGCGTCGGCACGATGCCGCGCTCGCGGCACGCATCCTCGACGCCGTGCAGTACGTGCGAGAAGAACGGGCTGGCGGGAAAGCGGTTGTGCTGGCGGTGCAGCAGGAAGGTGAGCCGGCGGATGCGCGGCCGCAACTGGGCCGGGTCGTAGCCGAGCCGCTGCGCGATCTCGACGATGCGCGCCCGCGTGGCTTCGGACAGGCCCGGCTGGTTTTTCAGCGCGCGGGAGACGGTGCCGATCGAGACCTCTGCCGCCCGCGCTACGTCGCGAATGGTGGTGCCCATCGTTCGGGATCCGGTTTGTTTAGGGTGACGGTGATTGTATAGTAAACGCTGCGCTTAATTCGGGCCGGATAACCGGGGAATACCCGGAAATAGCGGGTTTTTGCGAGCTAATCTGCGAAAACGCCGTTACTAAAAATACTAAACAAAACGCGGAAAAGGCAAGGTAATCACGCGGAATGTGGCGGTGCCGGCAGGTGGAACGTCGGGCCCGTTCTGATGCCCGGCGTGAACGGGACGGGTGGGGCGATCGGCTGGCTGTTGCCGGGACGCGGCCCGAGCAAGCTGGCGCGGCACCGGCAACGTCGCTCGGGCGGGCTGGCGACCTGCCTGCGACCGGCAACTGCCCGCCATTCAGCCTGCCGCCGCGTGCGGCGGCCCGCCGCGATCGCGCAGTGCCGCGCGGCCCGCGTCCAGATCGACGACCGCGAGCCCGCCCGGCTGCTGTTTCGCGCGCCGCTTCGCGAGCGCCGCGACCGACGCGATCTCGTCGCTGCCGTAGCGCATCGCGCCGTTCGCGCCGGCCGGCACGCCGACCACGCCGATCGCCATCGTCACGAAGCCGAAGAACGCGGGGTTGCCGTAGCGGTCCTCGCCGCGCAACCCGCCCGCCAGCCGGTCGGCCTGCGTGTAGAAGCGCTGTGCGCCGTCGTTGAAGCGCGCGATCGCGTCGGCCGCACGCGCGTGCCAGTCGTCGCGCTGGAACAGCACGAGGAAATCGTCGCCGCCGACGTGCCCGAGAAAGTCGCGTTGCGGATCGCACACGCCGGCCAGCACCGTCGCCGCGAACTTCAGCACTTCGTCGCCTTGCCAGTAGCCGTACTGGTCGTTGAACGGCTTGAACTGGTTCAGGTCGACGTAGCACGCGTGGAAGCCGGCGTCGCGCGCCAGCAGGCGCTCGATATGCGCGCTGATCGGGATGTTGCCGGGCAGGAACGTCAGCGGATTCGCGTAGCGCGCGGCCTCGATGCGCATTTCGGTCACAGCGCGCACGAGGCTTTCGCCGGTGCCGAGCCCGATGTAGCGGCCGTGTTCGGTGATCACGAAGCCGTCCGCGAGGTAGCGCTGGTCGTGGCTCGCGAGCAGCATCGCGAGCTGCTCGACCGTCGTCGCGTTGTCGATCATCAGCGGCGCGTCGTTCGCGAACTGCAGGCACGGCTTCCTCCCGAACACCTCGCGGTGGTACGGCAGCGCGAAGCGGTCGATGAAGCCGCGCCGGTTCACGAGCGCGACCGGCCGGCCGCGTTCGACGAGTGCGACCGCGTGCAGGGCGGGCATCCGGTTGAACAGGTCGAGCACGTCGTTGCTGGTCGCGTCGCGCGGCAGTGCCGGCGCGGCGACGAGCATCTTCGCCGCGATCGTGCCGGCCGGCCGCACGGCGCGGGTCGCACCGGGAAACACCGCGATGTGCGGGGTGCGGATCGCGTCGCGCGCGGCCGGCGCGACGACCGGCGAGGGTTGCGCGTCCGGCCGGCCGAGCAGGAAGCCCTGCACGCAGCCGATGCCCATGTCGCGCACGACGAGCAGGTCGCACTCGTTCTCGATCCCTTCCGCGATCAGTTGCGCGCCGCTTGCGTGCGCGAAGTGCTGCATCGCCCTGACCGCCTCGAACTTGAGCGGATCGCGCGCGATGTCGTGGATGAAGAAGCGGTCGATCTTCACGACATCCGGGTGCAGGCGCAGCCACAGGTTCATGCTCGCGCTCGCGGTGCCGTAGTCGTCGAGCGCGAACTGGATGCCGGCGTCGCGCAGCGAGGCGACCGCCGGCCCGATGCGCGCGACGTCCGGCAGCGCGGTCTGCTCGGTCAGCTCGATCACGATGCGCTCGGCGCCGATCCGCGCCCGGACGAGCAGTTGCCGCGCGCGCTCGCGTTCACGCGCGAGTTGCAGGATCGTGCCCGCGCTGAAGTTGAGGAACAGCTTGCCGTCGCAGCCGAGCGCCGCGAATGCGTCGAGGCAGGTGCGCGCGGCCGCCTGTTCGAGCGCGACGGTCGTGCCGTCGCGGGCGGCCTGCGCGAACAGTGCGGCCGGCGGCTCGAGGTCGGTGCCGCGCGGGCCGCGGATCAGGCCTTCGTAACCGACGACCGTGCCCGACCCGAGATCGACGATCGGCTGGAACACGGCCGCGAGCGCGCGTTCCGCGATCAGGCGGGTGGTGGGGGCGGCGGACGAGTCGGGATGGGGCGCGGGCATGGACGAGGACGGCCGAGACGACGGGACGCCCGACTTTAACGGCAGTGCGCGCGGAGAATTGAATGAAGATTTGGTGACGCGATGCGCGTCGATGGTGCATGCATCGCGGCGGGCTGCGCGGCGGGGAGGCGGGGAGGCGGGGAGGCGGGAGGCGAGAGGCGAGAGGCGAGAGGCGAGAGGCGAGAGGCGAGAGGCGAGAGGCGAGAGGCGAGAGGCGAGAGGCGAGAGGCGAGAGGCGAGAGGCGAGAGGCGAGAGGCGAGAGGCGAGAGGCGAGAGGCGGGAAGCGGGAAGCGGGAAGCGGGGAGGCGGGAGGCGAGAGGTGAGACGCTGGGACAAAAGGACCAAGACGAACACCCCAGCGCGGCCAGCCATGCCGGCCGCGCAGCCTCCCGCGTCAGCGCTTGCCCGCGCTCAGCGCACCGCGCCCGCGTGCGGCACCGGCCGCACCCGCGTCGCCGTCGCGCTCGCCGCTCGTGTCGCGCGCGCCCCAGCGTTGCGCGAGCGCCGCGCAGGCCATCAGCTGGATCTGGTGGAACAGCATCAGCGGCAGCACGACCGCGCCGACCGCCTGCGCGGAGAAGATCACCTTCGCCATCGGCACGCCGGCCGCGAGGCTCTTCTTCGACCCGCAGAAAATGATCGTGATCTGGTCGGCGCGGTTGAAGCCGAGCCGCTTGCTGACGAACGCGGTCAGCCCCAGCGCGATCACGAGCAGCACGACGTTGACGACCAGCAGGCCGCCGAGCGCGCGCGCCGGAATCTGGTGCCACAGCCCCTGGTTCACGGCCTCGCTGAACGCGACGTAGACGACGAGCAGGATCGAGCCCTGGTCGACGAAGCGCAGCACGCCGCGGTTGCGTTCGATCCAGCCGCCGATCACGGGCCGCAGCAGCTGGCCGGCGATGAACGGCACGAGCAACTGCATCACGATGCTGCCGACGGTGCTCCACGGCGACGCGGCCGCGGCCGACTGCGACGTGATCATCAGCCCGACGAGCGCCGGCGTCACGAAGATCCCGAGCAGGCTCGACGCCGATGCCGCGCACACGGCGGCCGGCACGTTGCCCTTCGCGATCGACGTGAACGCGATCGACGACTGGACGGTCGACGGCAGCGTGCACAGGAACAGCACGCCGGCATACAGCGTCGGCGTGACGAGCGGCTGCAGCACGGGCTTCAGCGCGAGGCCGAGCAGCGGGAACAGCGCGAACGTGCTGAGCAGCACGACCGCATGCAGCCGCCAGTGGGTCGCGCCCGCGACGACGGCTTCGCGCGACAGCTTCGCGCCGTGCAGGAAGAACAGCAGGCCGACCGCGATGTTGGTCGCCCAGTTGAACGCATGGGCGGCCGGGCCGCGGCACGGCAGCAGGCTCGCGAGCACGACGGTGCCGACGAGCGCGAGCGTGAAGTTGTCGGGAAGGAAACGGGGACGGGCCATCGGGGAACTCGATTCGGAAACGGCGGGCGCGCATGTCGCGCGCGCGAAGCCGGTATTGTCCCGGCTGGTCATTCAATAAACAAATTCATTGTACGAATCTATTGATGAATCGATTGCATGATGCGGCCGCGCAACAACGCTCGCCTGCGGAGGCCCGGCGACGCGCAAAGCGGCAGAAGAATGTTCTGTCGCGATCCCACCCTGAAGTGAAAAAACCTAGCAGTAACATGGTGTTACACCCATGCCCGCGACCTAACATTTTTTCGCTCGACACCGTTTGGGACCGCTCATAAATTACTGCTGAAAGGCTTGCGTCGGCCGGAAACAGCCCGGCGGCGAGCGGCAATAGGCACTGAATGATGACGGAACGGGTGAAACTGAAGGTCGGACGATGGGTGGCAGGCGTGCTCGGCGCGCTGCTGATGCCGCTCGCGCTCGCGCAACCGCCGCACGGCGGTCAGGCGTTCGGCGGCGGTCATGGCTTCGGTCACGGTTTCGGTGGCGGCGACATGCGCATGTACGGCCAGCCGGCCGGCAACGCGCAGGTATGGCGCCGGGCGCTGCCGCCGGGCGGCGCGCGTGGCGGCGGCGTGAGCGGCTACGGTTCCCGCTGGGGCCTGCGTCCGACGCCGTCTTACGGCCATTACGCCGCGCAGAGCCCGTATCGTCCGATCAGCGCCGAGTCCCGCCAGATGCCGCGCCCGCAGGGCGGCGGCAACGTGCCGCTGCGCGCCGGCTCGATCCGCGCCGACGTCGCGCGCTACAACGAAGAGCGTGGCGGCCGTCCGATGCCGCCGCCCCGCGCGCAGGAAGAGCCTTCCCACTCGCCGTTTTTCTCCCCGTTCTACCGAAACTGAGCGCCCCGCGCGTTCGCCGAGCGCCTTGCGCGTTCGCTCCCCCGCCGGCTGTGATGCGAATTCGCCACAGTCGCGCATAGATTTCCGCTGATTTTCCCGTCGCATTGCGCTATCTTTCGCGCCCGGCACGCGCGCCCCCCGCGGCCGTCCCGTCGCGTGCCCGCACCGCGCGGGGCCGCTGCGGCGCGCCTGGCCATGTGCCGATTCCGCGAAGTTAATGCTGCCGCTATACCCGCAATAAGTGTGCGCAATTTTGACCGGACGCATGTTCCGTAAAGATGGCTGCGCCCCATACGACGCAAGCAATCGGCTCCAAACAACAACGCTCGCGCCACTTATCGACATTCGACAAAACCTGGAGATCCCATGAAAGCATTCGCTCGCCGTGCGTCGCGCACGTCCGTCAAGCTGATCGCCGCGGCCGCCTGCGTGGCCGCAACCGCACCCGTTCACGCGCAGTCGAGCGTCTCGCTCTACGGTCAGGTCGACGAATGGGTCGGCGCCACCAAGTTCCCGGGCGGCGATCGCGCATGGAACGTGTCGGGCGGCGGGATGTCGACGTCCTACTGGGGCCTGCACGGCGCCGAGGATCTCGGCGACGGCTACAAGGCGATCTTCACGCTCGAGAGCTTCTTCCGTGCGCAGAACGGCCAGTTCGGCCGCTTCCAGGGCGACACGTTCTTCGCGCGCAACGCATACGTCGGCGTCAGCTCGCCGTACGGCACGGTGACGGCGGGCCGCCTGACGACGCACCTGTTCCTGTCGACGATCCTGTTCAACCCGTTCTACGATTCGTACACCTTCTCGCCGATGGTGTACCACGTGTTCCTCGGCCTCGGCACGTTCCCGACCTATCCGAGCGATCAGGGCGCGGTCGGCGATTCGGGCTGGAACAACGCGCTGTCCTACACGTCGCCTTCGTTCGGCGGCCTGAATTTCGCGGCGATGTACGCGCTCGGCAACACGGCCGGCGACAACCGCTCGAAGAAGTGGAGCGCGCAGTTCAACTACGCGAACGGCCCGTTCGCGGCGACCGCCGTCTACCAGTACGTGAACTTCAACAACGGCCCGCAGGACCTGAGCTCGCTCGTGACCGGCATGAAGAGCCAGGGCATCGGGCTGGTCGGCGCGACCTACGACCTGAAGTACGTGAAGCTGTTCGGCCAGTACATGTATACGAAGAACGACCAGGTCGCCGGCAGCTGGCACGTGAACACCGCGCAGGGCGGCGTGTCGGTGCCGCTCGGCGTCGGCAACGCGATGGCGTCGTACGCCTACTCGCGCGACGGCGGCGGCCTCGACCAGACGCGCCAGACCTGGGCCGTCGGCTACGACTATCCGCTGTCCAAGCGCACCGACGTCTACGCTGCGTACATGAACGACCACATCAGCGGCCTGTCGAGCGGCAATACGTTCGGCGCAGGCATCCGCGCGAAGTTCTGACGATTCGTCGGTTCGGACGCGCACGCACCGTGCGTCGCGTCTGCCGGCTTTCCGCCCCGAAAAACGGCACCGCTTTGCGCGGTGCCGTTTTGCCTTTGTTGACCTTTTTGTTTCCTCGCCTTTGTTACCCTACTCGTAATTGCATAATTCCCAGGAATTGCGAGCTAGTTCGATGGATACCCTCGTCAGCATGAATGTGTTTCGCTACGTCGTCGAAGTGGGCAGCTTCGTCGGCGCGGCCGAGCGCATGCAGATGTCGGCCGCGATGGCGAGCAAGCACGTGATGCATCTCGAGCAGCAGCTCGGCGCGCGGCTGCTGCATCGCACGACACGACGTGTCGCGCCGACCGAGGCGGGACGCGAATACTATGAGCGCCTCGTGCAGGCGCTGTCGGAACTCGACGAAGCCGGACAGGCGGTCGGCGCCGCGAGCGTGGTGCCGCAGGGCCGCCTGCGCGTGACGTCGCTGTCCGCGTTCGGATTGCGGCACGTGATGCAGGCCGTCACCGATTATGCGGGTCGGTTCCCGGACGTAACCGTCGACATGACGCTGTCCGATCGCGTGGTCGACCTGATCGAGGAAGGCTACGACGTCGCGGTGCGCGCGGCGCCGAACGGGCTGAAATCGTCGTCGCTGGTCGCGCGGCAGATCGCGACCGCGCACATCCTGCTGGTCGCGTCGCCCGAGTATCTCGACAAGCACGGCACGCCCCAGACGATCGCCGATCTCGCGCACCACAACTACCTGCGCCGCGATTCGAATTCGACGATGCTCGATTCGCTGGTGATCGACGCGGCCGCCGCGTCGCGCGTGAACCTGAACGGCAACCTGATCGTGAACCATCTCGAGGGGCTGCGCGCGGCCGTGCTCGCGGGCGCGGGCATCGCGCTGCTCGGCACCGAGGTGGTCGGCGACGACATCGAATCCGGCCGGCTCGTGCCGGTGCTGCTCGACGCCGTGCCGCCGCACGAGGCGCCGATCTATGCGGTGTACGCGAGCCGTCGCCACGTGTCCGCGAAGGTGCGCTCGTTCGTCGACTTCCTCGCGGCACGGTTCGAAGGGCAGTCGCTGTGCCCGTCGATCGAGTCACGCCTGCGCGTGCTGCCGATCACGCGGATCAAGCGCGCGGGCTGACCGGCGCCGGCCGCCCGCGCGGCGGACATGAAAAAGCGCGAGCCGTTGCGGTTCGCGCTTTTTTGTTTGGTCCGACGTCATGCGCGGCGGTGGCGCAACCCGCCGCCCGCGTCAGCGCGCGATGCCGAGTCGTGCCTTCGCGTCGTCGTACTCGCGCTTCAGGCGCTCGACGAGCGCGCCGACGCTCGGCAGGTCGTCCATCAGGCCGACGCCCTGGCCGGCACCCCAGATGTCCTTCCACGCCTTCGCCTTGTCACCGCCGAAATTCATCTTCGACTTGTCCGATTCCGGCAGCGCCTCCGGATCGAGGCCGGCTTTCTCGATGCTCTCGCGGATGTAGTTGCCGTGCACGCCGGTGAAGAGGTTCGTATAGATGATGTCCGACGATTTCGCGTTGACGATCGCACGCTTGTAGTCCTCGACCGCGTGCGCTTCCTGCGTCGCGATGAAGCGCGTGCCCATGTACGCGAAGTCGGCGCCCATCGCCTGCGCGGCGAGGATCGAGCCGCCGTTGGCGATCGCGCCGGACAGCACGATCGGGCCGTCGAACATCTTGCGCACTTCGCCGACGAGCGCGAACGGCGACGTCGTGCCCGCGTGGCCGCCGGCGCCGGCCGCGACGAGGATCAGCCCGTCGACGCCGGCTTCGAGCGCCTTCTGCGCATGGCGCAGGTTGATCACGTCGTGCAGCACGATGCCGCCGTAGCTGTGCACCGCGTCGACGATCTCGCGCGCCGGCGCGCGCAGGCTCGTGATGAAGATCGGCACCTTGTGCTCGACGCACACGCGCACGTCGTGCTCGAGCCGTGCATTCGACTGGTGGACGATCTGGTTGACCGCGATCGGGCCGATCACCGCGTCCGGGTGCTTCGCCTTGTGGTCGGCGAGTTCGGACTGGATCTGCGTGAGCCATTCGTCGAGCAGTTCGGCCGGACGGGCGTTGAGCGCGGGGAATGATCCGACGATACCCGCCTTGCATTGCGCGAGCACGAGTTCGGGGTAGCTGACGATGAACATCGGCGACGCGATGACGGGCAGCGTCAGGTTCTGCAGGACGGCGGGCAATGCCATGTGATGTCTCCAGTCTCGAGGGGCGGCCGGGCCCGGCGCGGGCGCGCCGACGCCGGCATGCATGCTTGGCGGTCGAACGGTGCTTCGAGTGTAGCGGTATAGCCGCGCGTTCATATTAATACGAACGGTCGTGCGATTCTACGCGAGCTTAACAAACTGCGCGGCGTGGCGACAATCGAGTGAGTGTTCTCTTTCTACGCATTCGGGCATCTGGCGCGCTCAGCAGTCGGCCGGGCGCTCCTACAATATCCGCCATAACAAACCAACGAGAAACAAACCATGTCGTTTGAGGCGTTTGCACCGTTTCGCGTGACGGTGCAGGACACCGACATCTTCGGTGTCAAAGGAGGCGCGGGGCCGCCGCTTCTGCTGCTGCACGGCCACCCGCAGACCCACATGATCTGGCATCGCGTCGCCGCGACGCTGGCGAATCACTTCACGGTGATCGCGACCGACCTGCGCGGCTACGGCACGTCGGGCAAGCCGCCGAGCGACGCGCGGCATGCGCCGTATTCGAAACGCGCGATGGCGGCCGACCAGGTCGCCGTGATGCGCCATTTCGGTTTCGAGCAATTCCATGTGTGCGCGCACGATCGCGGCGCGCGCGTCGCGCACCGGCTCGCGCTCGATCATCCGGCGGCCGTCGAGCGGATGATGCTGCTCGACATCGCGCCGACGCTCGCGATGTACGAGCAGACCGACCGCGCGTTCGCGACCGCGTATTTCCACTGGTTCTTCCTGATCCAGCCGGCGCCGCTGCCCGAAACGCTGATCGAAGGCCGCACCGATGCGTATATCGAGCGCGTGATGGGCAACCGTTCCGCCGGGCTCGCGCCGTTCGCGCCGGAGGCGCTCGCCGCGTATCGCGCCGCGCTCGCGCAGCCGGGCGCCGTGCACGCGATGTGCGAGGACTACCGCGCGTCGGCGACGATCGATCTCGAACATGACCGCGCGGATCTCGAGCGCGGCAACAAGGTCGCGTGCCCGCTGCGCGTGCTGTGGGGCGAACACGGGATCGTCGGCCGCTGCTTCGATCCGCTCGACGAATGGCGGCGCGTCGCGCGCGACGTCAGCGGCCGCGCGCTCGATTGCGGGCACTACATTCCGGAAGAGGCGCCCGTCGCGCTGATCGACGAGCTGCTCGCGTTCTTCGAAGCGCGCGACGCGGCCGCGTGAGCGGTGCCGGCCGCGGCGGGTCGCGCGGCGCTTGCTGCGCGTCGACGATCGGCGCTCGCGGTTCAGCGGCGCGCGGCGTCGTCTTCGACCAGCGGCGGCAGGCGGCGCGGCACGGGCGTCGATTTGACGATCGCCGTGCTCGTTTCCGCGCGCTCCGTCACCTTCGACAGGATGTCGTCGAGGTGCTCGATCGTGCGCAGGTAGAGCCGGCAGATGAAGCAGTCCTCGCCGGTCACCTTGTCGCATTCGACGAATTCCGGAATCCGCCGCAGCACCTCCTCGACCAGATGCAGCTGCCCCGGCAGCGGCTTCACGCGGACGATCGCCTGCAGCGTATAGCCGAGCGCGCGCGGGTCGAGCTCGACGGTGAAGCCCGCGATCACGCCCTGCGCTTCGAGCCGCCGCACGCGGTCGGCGGTCGCGGGCGCCGACAGCCCGATCTGTCGCGCCAGTTCGCTGGTGGCGATGCGCGCATCCTCGGCGAGCGCCGCGAGGATCGCGCGGTCGGTCGCGTCCAGTGACGCGACGGCGGGCGGGGAAAGGCGTTTCGACATGATCGCTTTGCTTTCGAAGGTGAATCGATTGTTTCGCTTCAGTTTAGCCGTGGATGCATGGAAAGCAAGTTCCTAGAATCGAAGTCATCTTCTCTCGTCAAACGGAGTCCATGATGGCCTCGAACGAAATCCGCCGCGGTGCCGCCGAGATGGTCGTCGCGATGATGATGTCCGGCACGATCGGGTGGCTCGTGATGTCGTCGCAGCAACCGCTCACCAACGTCGTGTTCTTCCGCTGCCTGTTCGGCGCCGCGACGCTCGCGATCGTCTGCGCGGCGCTCGGCTTGCTGCGCCGCGCGCTGTTCTCGCCGCGCATGCTCGCGCTCGCGACGCTCGGCAGCGTCGCGATCGTCGCAAACTGGCTGCTGCTGTTCGCCGCGTATTCGCGCGCGTCGATCTCGATGGCGACCGCCGTCTACAACACGCAGCCGTTCATGCTCGTCGCGCTCGGCGCGCTCGTGTTCCGCGAACGGATCAGCGCGTCGACGATCGCGTGGCTCGCGCTCGCCTTCATCGGGCTGGTCTGCGTGGTGCGGGTCGAGCCGGCCGTGCTCGCGGTGCCCGGCGAATATCTCGAAGGCGTCGCGCTGTCGCTCGGCGCGGCGTTCCTGTACGCGGTGTCGTCGATCGTCACGAAGCACCTGAAGGGCACGCCGCCGCACCTGCTCGCACTGCTGCAGGCCGGCCTCGGCATCGTGCTGCTCGCGCCGTTCGCGCACTTCGGCGCGTTGCCCGCGACGGCCGCGCAGTGGCTCGATCTCGTCGTGCTCGGCGTCGTCAACACCGGTCTGATGTACGTGCTGCTGTACGGCGCGATCCAGAAGCTGCCGGTCGCGATGACGGGCGCACTGTCGTTCGTCTATCCGGTCGTCGCGATCATCGTCGATCGCATCGCGTTCGGGCAGACGCTCGCGTGGACGCAGGTGCTCGGCGCGCTGCTGATCCTGCTCGCGGCGGCCGGCGTGAACCTCGGCTGGCGCATCGTGCCCGCGCGTCGCGCGGCGGTCGGCAACTGAAACGGTCGTGCGATTCGGTTCACCGCTACGGTTCACCGCTGCGGCTTGCCGCCAAGCGCGTCGGCGTCGCCTCCGGGCACGCGGATTGCGCGCCAAAAAGGCCGTAAGGAGTTGTAGGGAAACACCCGATGCGACGCTGCAGCGTCGCTCGTATGATGCGGGCTGTGACGTTGATCACGTTCACAGGATTCCGATCTCATGCCGTTCGCCAAGCAGGCCGAACGGCATTTTTTTATGCGCCGCTCCGCGCGAGCAGGCGCCGCCGCGCGTCGAGCCGCGCGAGCAACACGCGTCTCGCGTCGTCGTCCGACGCGCGCCATCCCTTGATCTCGTCACGCGTGCGCAGGCAGCCCGCGCACCAGTCGGTGCGCGGATCGATCCTGCAGACGTCGGTGCACGGCGAGGCGACCGTGCCGACCGGTACCTGCACGTCGCTCATGCGTCGTTACGCTGAGCGACGTCGGCAACCGGCGCGCCCGTCAGCGAGACGAGTTCCTGCGGCGACAGGTTGAACACCGCGTGCGGATGGCCGGCGGCCGCCCACAGGCTGTCGAGCTCGAGCAGATCGGCGTCGATCAGCGTGACCGGTTCGACGAGATGGCCGATCGGGCAGACGCCGCCGATCGCGTAGCCGGTATGGTCGCGCACGAACTTCGCATCGGCGCGGCCGACCGCGCCGACCTGGGCGGCGACCTTCTTCTCGTCGACGCGGTTCACGCCGCTCGCGACGACGAGCACCGGCAGGCCGTCGGATTCGCGGCGAAACAGGATCGACTTCGCGATCTGCGCGACCGAGCAGCCGAGCCCGGCCGCGGCTTCGGCGGAGGTCTTGCCGGTTTCGGCGAGCATCACGATCCCTTTCGCATGCCCGCGTTCGCGCAGCAGCAGCGCGACGCGTCGCGCGGAATCGGGGAGAGAGTCGAATGAAGCGGGTGTCGTCATGGGGAGTCCGGTGAGTGTCTGGGTCAGGCGCAGCTCGGCGCGTCGGCTGCGCTCTGCGCCTTGGCGAGCAGCGCGCGACCGGCGCGCGACACGTTCGCGCGGCCGATCGCGTTCGAGATGAAGTCGCCGGCGGCGACCACCTGCGCGAGATCGATGCCGGTGTCGATGCCGAGGCCCTGCATCAGGTACAGCACGTCCTCGGTCGCGACGTTGCCGGTCGCGCCCTTCGCGTACGGGCAGCCGCCGAGGCCGGCGACCGACGCGTGGAAGATCTCGATCCCTTCGAACAGCGCCGCGTAGATGTTCGCGAGCGCCTGGCCGTAGGTGTCGTGGAAGTGGCCCGACAGCCGCTCGCGCGGGAACACGCGCGTAACGGCCGACAGCACTTCGCGCGTGCGCGTCGGCGTGCCGACGCCGATGGTGTCGGCGATGTCGATCTCGTCGCAGCCGAGCGCGGCGAAGCGTTCGACGACGTCGACGACCGACGCGACCGGCACCTCGCCCTGGTACGGGCAGCCGAGCGTGCAAGACACGCTGCCGCGCAGCCGCAGGCCGGCATCCTTCGCGGCCTTCGCGACCGGCTCGAAGCGCGCGATGCTCTCCGCGATGCTGCAGTTGATGTTGCGCTGCGAGAACGCCTCGCTCGCCGCGCCGAAGATCACCACTTCGTCGGCGCGTGCGGCGAGCGCGTTCTCGAAGCCTTTCAGGTTCGGCGTGAGCACCGAATACACGGTGCCCGGGCGACGCTCGATGCCGGCCATCACGTCGGCGCCGTCGGCCATCTGCGGCACCCATTTCGGCGACACGAACGATGCGGCCTCGACATTGCGGAAGCCGGCGCGCGACAGCCGGTCGACGAGCGCGATCTTCACGTCGGTCGGCACGAAGGTCTTTTCGTTCTGCAGCCCGTCGCGCGGGCCGACTTCGACGATCTTGACGGCGGTGGGGAACGTCATGGTTGTCTCCGGTCTCGTATAGGTGGAATTCAGTAGCCGCGCGCGTAGTCGACGATGCCGCCGACGCGCTCGCCGCGCTCGAGCGCGCGGATCTTGCCGGCGATCTGCTCGACGGCTTCGTCGCGCAGCGTCTCGGCCGAGCTGTGCGGCGTGATCGTGATGCGCGGCGCGTGCCAGAACGGGTGGTCGACCGGCAGCGGCTCGTGCTGGAACACGTCGAGCGTCGCGGCGGCGACCTGGCCGCTCGCGAGCGCGTCGAGCAGGTCGGCTTCGACGAGATGCGCGCCGCGTGCGACGTTCACCAGGTATGCGCCCGGCGCCAGCTTCGCGAAGGTCCGCGCCGACAGGATCCCGTCGGTATCGTGCGTGCTCGGCAGCAGGTTGACGAGCACCTTCGCGCCGTCGACACACGCGTCGAACGCGTCGTCGCCCGCGAAGGTCGCGACGCCGTCGAGCCGTTTCGGGCTGCGGCTGTAGCCGCGCACCGGCAGGCCTAGCGCCGCGAGCGCCTGCGCGACCTGCGCGCCGAGCACGCCGAGGCCGAGCACCGCGACGGTGAAGCGCGCGCGCGGATGCGGCTCCAGCACCTGCCAGCGGCGTTCGCGCTGCAACGCGTCGTATTCGTCGAAGCGGCGCAGGTAGCGCAGCACCGCGTGCGTCACGTATTCGATCATCTGCCGCGCCATGCCCGAATCCTCGAGGCGCACCAGCGGCACGTCGCGCGGCAGCGTGCCGGGATGCGCGCGATCGAGCGCGAGCAGCGCATCGACGCCCGCGCCGAGGTTGAAGATCGCGCGCAGGCCGTCGCGCGGCGCGAACAGCTCGCGCGGCGCGCGCCACACGAGCGCGTAGTCGGCGGCAGCCGTGTCGCCCGGCTGCCACGCGCGCAGCTCGGCCTCGGGCAGCGCCTGCGCGATCGCGTCGCGCCATGCGCCGGCTTCCTGCTGCGGCGAGTAGAACAGGATCTTCATGCGCCTACTTCGCGAACAGCTGGCCGATGTCGGCGAACGCCTTGAACTCGAGCGCGTTGCCGCACGGATCGAGGAAGAACATCGTCGCCTGCTCGCCGACCTCGCCCTTGAAGCGGATATGCGGCTCGATCACGAAGCGCGTATGCGCGGCCTTCAGTTTGTCGGCGAGCGCGTGCCATTCGTCCATCGACAGCACGACGCCGAAATGGCGCACGGGCACGTCGTCGCCGTCGACCGGGTTCACTGCGCTTTTGCCGGTTTCGTCCGGCGCGAGGTGCGCGACGAGCTGATGGCCGAAGAAGTCGAAGTCGACCCAGTGTTCCGAGCTGCGGCCCTCGGGGCAGCCGAGCAGGCCGCCGTAGAACGCGCGCGCGCCGGCGAGGCTCGACACGGGGAAGGCGAGATGGAACGGGCGCAGCGCGCCGGCGGGCGTAGCGGACATCGGGCGTCTCCTGTCGATCGGAACCGGCGCGGGGCGCCCCGGTTCGATCCGATGCAAGGCAAGCGGGAAGCCCACATTCTACGGTTTCGCGGCGCATTGCGCCGCCGCGAGGCTGCCGGCCCGCACCGCGGGGCCCGCGCCGGCGGTCGCCCGGCTACCGTCCCGCGCAAAAGCAAAGCACAAAATATTGGTTCGGCCGCCGCGCACGCCACGCCACAATCGAACCTCGTCTCCAAGCAAAGCAAGCGAGGGCAATCATGCGCGCATGCAGCAAATCGGCGTGGCCGCCGCGGCTCGTGACCGTTCCGGGCCTGCACGGCAGCGAAGGCGCCCACTGGCAGACCTGGCTGGAGCGGCAGTTCCCGCGTTCGCTGCGGGTCGAGCAGGCCGACTGGGACGCCCCCGATCTCGCGCGCTGGGCGCAGTCCGTGCGCGTGCTACTCGAACGCGAGCGCGGCCCGTTCGTGCTGGCCGCGCACAGCTTCGGCTGCCTCGCGGCCGCGCATGCGCTCGCGCAATGGCCGCAGGCGGCCGACGTCGCGGGCGTGCTGCTCGTCGCGCCCGCCAGTCCGAAGAAATTCACGTTCGCCGGGCCGTTCGACGCGCGCCGGCTCGCGGTGCCGTCGATCGTGATCGGCAGCGAAACCGACCCGTGGATGCCGCTCGCCGATGCGCGCACGCTCGCGCAGCGGCTCGGCAGCGCATTCGTGAACCTCGGCGACGCGGGGCACATCAACACCGCGGCCGGCTTCGGGCCGTGGCCGCGCGCGAAGTACTTCATCGACACGCTGGTGCACTGCGCGGCGCCGCTGCGCTTTCGCGACGCGGACGACGGCTTCGACGTCGCGCCCGTCGAGCGCGCGCTCGCGCACGCGATCTGAGATTCGACGGCACGCGCCGCGCGGCCGACGCCGCGCACCGTCGTGCCGCCGCGCTTACGACGCGGAAGCCGGGCGCACCGCGGCCGGATCCGAGTAGCTCGACCGGCCGTTCTCGACGTGGCCCGCGAAGCGGCGCGAGAACGTGCCGTTCACGCCGTCGCTCACCGTCACGTCATACCAGTGGTGGCTCGACGCGAGCGCCCATTGCTCGACGCGTTCGTCGCCGCCGTGCAGGGTCACCTGGCGCGCGGGCGTACCGTACGCATTGTCGGTCAGCGTCAGCGTCACGTGACCGCTGCCGTGGTTGCGCAGCTTCAGGTACAGGTTGCCGTTCGCGATGTCGTAGCCGGCTTTCACCTCAGGCTGCGCCTGGTTGCGGCGGCGCGCCGTCGCGGCCGACACGTTGCCCGCGAACATCCGCACGAAGCCGTTCGGCCCGTACACCGAGAACGCATACGCGCCGTTCGTCTCCGTCAGGTCGAAGTCCGCGTGCAGCACGCGGCGCGCGCCGACCGTGTAGCGCCATGGGCCGTCGGTGCGGTTCGTCGCGTACACCTGGAAGTGCGCGCCCTGGTTGCCGCGGTTCGCGAACTCGATGCGCAGCGTGTTGCCGCCGTAGAGGCTCGCGTTCACGTGCAGTTCGTACGGCAGCGCGCGCGCCGGGCGCACGCCGGGTTCCTGCGGGTCGATCGGCGACGGTGTCGCGGGCACGGTCGGCGCGGGTTGCGACGTGCATTGCTGGTCGGCGATCGAGCGGTACTGGCTCGTATCGGGCAGCGTCGGGAACGTCGCGTCGGACGAGCGGAAGTCGAACGCGGCGGTGAGGTCGCCGCAGATGGTCCGGCGCCACGGCGTGATGTTCGGCTCGTCGACGCCGAAGCGCTCGCCGATGAAGCGGATCACCGACGTGTGGTCGAATACCTGCGAGCACACGAAGCCGCCCTTCGACCACGGCGACACGACCGTCATCGGCACGCGCGGCCCGAGGCCGTACGGCAGCCCGTCGGCCGTGTAGCTGCCGCCGCGGCCGGGATTCACGACCGTATGCAGCTCGCCGTCGGTGGTCACGGTCGATGCGCCCTGCGCGGCCGAGGTCGGCGGCTGCGGCGGCACGACGTGATCGAAGAAGCCGTCGTTTTCGTCGTACATGATGAACAGCACCGTCTTCGCCCACACGTCCGGGTTCGAGGTCAGCGCGTCGAGGATCTGCGACGTGTAGTTCGCGCCGTACGCGGGCGTGTATTTCGGATGCTCGGAGAACACGGCGGGCGGCAGCAGCCACGACACCTGCGGCAGCCGGTCGTTGATCACGTCGTCCTTCAGGTTGTCGAGCGTACGCACCGTCTGCGCGCGCTGGTACAGCGACGAGCCCGGCTTCGCATTGATGAAGTTCGTGAAGTTCTGCAGGATGTTCGTGCCGTAGTTGCCGTTGTACGGGTCGGCCCACGTGAGCCCCTGCTGGTAGATCTGCCACGACACGCCATGCGCTTCGAGCCGTTCGGGGAAGGTCGTCCACGACAGCAGCTGGTACGCGGGCGGCAGGTCGCCGTCGACGTAGTCGGCGTTGTCGAGCAGCGGGCCGCCGAACTTGCCGGTCGGGTCGACCGTGCCCGTCATCAGGTACGAACGGTTCGGGTGCGTCGGCCCCGGCAGCGAGCAGAAGTAGTTGTCGCACACGGTGAACGCATCGGCGAGCGCGTAGTGGAACGGGATGTCCTCGCGCACGTGATAGCCCATCGTCATGTCGGTCTTGTTCGCGGGCCACTGGTCGTAGCGGCCGCCGTCGATCGCCGCGTGGGTCTTCGCCCACGAGTGGTCGAGCGCGCCCAGGCACTGCGCGCTGGTCGTCTTCGTGTCGAGCCGGAACGGCAGCACGGGCTTCGCCGAGTCTTCCTTTGACGGCTGGTACCACACCGGCTTGCCGTTCGGCAGCGGAATCGGGAAGCGGTCGTTGTAGCCGCGCACGCCGCGCAGGTGTCCGAAGTAATGGTCGAACGAGCGGTTTTCCTGCATGAACACGACGATGTGCTGGACATCGCGGATCGTGCCGGTGCCGCGCGCGGCCGGAATCGCGAGCGCGCGGCGGATCGATTCGGGGAACGCGTTGAGCGCGACGGCCGCGCCCGCTGACTGTGCGACGGTATGCAGGAAACGGCGGCGGCTGGATGACGTCATGTTATTTCACCTCGGTTCTGCGATCGGGGAACGGGGACACCAACAGGAACGGCGGGATCAGTGCGGCGACGACGCGGCGACGCCGGACGAGCCCGCGTTCGTCGCGGGCTTCGCGTCGTCGTCATCGTCGGGCGGGTAGTGGACGACGGGCGGCGCAAGCGGCGCGGCATCGGACGCGGCGGCGTTCGCACCGGCAGCGCTGTTGAACGCGCTCGCGGCGCCGGACGATGCGCCGGCCTGTTGCGAGGCGTCGGTCGCGTGCGCGTCGTGCGGCGCGTCGTCGCTGCAGGCGGCGACGAAGGCGGCGGCACATAGAACGACGACGAGGGCAACACGACGCATCACTTCTCTCCTGGCAGGCGGATCGGGAAACGTTTTCGAGTATGCCGGTGCGATGCGACGATTCGGTGAATCGTTTGCGACCGGCGCGTGATCGCGAACGGCTTTCGTCGAGCCGACTAAATGCTTTCGCGCGTTTTGTGCTTTCGCGCGCTGCGCGAGTGTGGCCAAGGAAGGCGGGCTGCGGCCGTCCGGCGGCATAGCCGTATCGTTCGACAGTTCGTTCGGATGACGAAGTTCGGACGTGTCCAATTGCCATGCCGGCTCCAATCCATTTGAATGAGAATCATTGTCATTAATGGGGTGGAGTGAACATGAGTCTTTGCATTCAGTCGAACGCGCTGCCACCGCGTGGTGCGTCCGCGTCCGTGGCATTCGCAATGATGACCTGTGTGGCCGCACCGGCATGCGCAGACGAGGGCGAGCTGCGGCATGTGCCGCACCTGACTCCGATCTTCGTCCACGGCGAGCGCGACGCCGGTTCGCGTGTCGACCGGTCGGGTTCCGCGAAATATGCGAAGCCGCTGCTCGACGTGCCGCAGACGATCACCGTCGTGCCGCGCGCGGTGCTCGACGAACAGCAGGCGCTGAGCCTGCGCGACGCGCTGTCGAACGTCGCGGGCATCACGTTCAACGCGGGAGAAGGCGGCGGCGGGTCGGGCGACATGTTCAATATCCGCGGCTTCGGCGCGAACGCGAACCTGCAGCTCGACGGGTTGCGCGACAGTGCGCAGAACAATCGCAGCGACCTGTTCAACGTCGAGGCGGTCGAGGTGATCAAGGGGCCGAACTCGGTGTTCGGCGGCGCGGGCACGACGGGCGGTTCGGTGAACCTGATCAGCAAGACGCCGAAAGCCGGCGCGCTCACGGAGGCCGGCACGATGCTCGGTACGTCCGGCTACCGCCGCGTGACGCTCGATGCGAACCGGCCGGTGCCCGGCACCGAAGGCCGGGCCGCGTTCCGCCTGAACGCGATGGCGCATGTCAACGATGTGCCGGGCCGCAACGACATCCGCAAGCGGCGCTGGGGCGTCGCGCCGTCGCTCGCGTTTGGCCTCGGCACGCCGACGCGCGTCACGCTCGGCTATTTTCACCAGTACGACAACAACCTTCCCGACTACGGGTTGCCTGCGCACAATGGCCAGGTGCTGGCCGGCATGTCGCGCGACCGCTATTTCGGCTGGCGCAATCTGGATCGCGAACGGATCGCTGCGGATGCCGTCACCGTGAAGGCCGAGCACGACGTGTCGTCCGGCCTGAAGGTGCAGAACCTGAGCCGCTACGCGCACCTGAATCGCGATACGGTGATTTCGGGGGCGCGCGTGAGCCTGGAAGGGCTGCCGCCCGGGCGTTACAAGCCGGCCGGGCCGCAAGGCTACGGCCGCGACGCGTCGACCGCGATGTGGGCGAACCAGACGAACGTGACGAGCACGTTCACGACGTTCGGCGTCGGGCACACGCTCGTCACGGGCTTCGAGATCTCGCGCGAAACGTACGGCCGCACGACCTATTCGTACGGGCTCAACCGGTTCTACCCGGCCGACGGCTTCGCGCTCGCGGCGCCGCCCGGCGTGTGGCGCGGCCCGGCGCAGCGCGAGGACAGTGCCCGCCAGGACACCGCGCTGGTCGTGAAGGCGCTGTACGCGTTCGACACGATCTCCGTCGGCCGCTACTGGGACATCGACGTCGGGCTGCGGCACGACTGGATCGACGGCTGGGCGGAAGGGGCCGCGGCCGGCAAGCCCGCCGAGCGCGCGGACAGTTCCGATCGTCACCTGAGCACGCGCGCGGGGCTCGTGTTCAAGCCGACCGACAACGGTCGCGTGTATTTCGCGTATGGCACGTCGTTCAACCCGTCCGCCGAATTTCTCGCGACGTCCGGCTCCGGCGTGAGCGCGGCGACCGGTGCGCTCGCGCCCGAGAAGAACGAGAGCTTCGAGCTCGGCGCGAAATGGGAGGGGCTCGCGGGCGTCGCGCTGAACGGCGCGCTGTTCCAGACCGAAAAGAACAACGCGCGCGAACGCATGGCCGACGGCAGCTACGCGCTCGTGGGCCGGCAGCGCGTTCGCGGCATCGAGCTCGGGGCCGCCGGCAAGGTGACGCCGCAGTGGGACGTGTTCGCCAACTACACGTATCTCGCGAGCGTCACGCTCAGTTCGCCGGCCACGCCGCGCCGCGACGGGCAGGCGCTCGGCAACACGCCGCGGCACGCGTTCAACCTGTGGACGACCTATCGGTTGCCGGCGGGCTGGACGGTGGGCTACGGTTCGCACTTCGTCGGCCGGCGCAACGTGACGTCGCAAGGCGACGGCAAGCTCGGCGCGTACTGGGTGCACAACCTGATGGCGTCGTACGACGTGAGCCGCAGGCTGCGCTTCCAGCTGAACGTCGACAACCTGTTCGATCGCGCCTACGTCGAACGCGTGCGGCAGGTGGCGGGAAACGCATCGCAATCGTCGGCCGTCGAGTTCGGCGACGGCCGCTCGGCGATGCTGTCGGCCGTGTACAAGTTCTGAATGCCGGGCTATGCGGGTCGGGCTGGGCGCGCCCGCCCGCTTGCTAGCGGGCAAACAACGGGTACGTTGCCGCCGCGATCAGCGCGGTCGCGAGCCACACCACGCTCCACGAGCTGACGGCGAGCAGCGGCGGAATCGCGAGCGGTGTCGCGAACAGCCCGAGATAGACGACCGTGTTCGCCATCCCGAGGGCGGTGCCTGCGTGGTTCGCGCCCGCGAGCGTCGCGAGTTCGGTGTACGCGACGCCGTGCCACGCCGACACGCAGATGCCGGCGAACACGAGGATCGCGACGATCGCGGCGAGCGGCACATGCGGGCTGCCGGCGGTCGCGGCCGCGAGCAGCGCGAACGATCCGGCCGCGACGCAGACCGACCCGCGCAGGTACGCACGCCGGTTGCCGTGCCGGTCGGTATGGCGGCCGCTCCACACGCGCATCACCATCGCGCCCAACTGCAGCGCGACCATCGCCGCGCTGATGCCGGCGAGGCCGAGCCGGCCGAAATCGTGCAGGAATACGGTCGCGAACGTGAGTACCGCGAACTGCGGCGCACACAGCGCGCCGATGCCGAGCACGATGCGCCAGACGCGGCCGCTCGCGAGCGGACTGCGCGCGGGCGCGGCCGGCGGTTGCTGCCCGACGGCGCGGTTCGCGGCGGCGGGCGCGGTGGCCGCCGTGTCGGGCGGTTCGTGCAGCCAGCGCCACGTGAGCGCGGCCGATCCGGCACACAGCAGCATCAGCGCGCCGTACACCGCGGCGAAGCCCGCATGCGACGCGAGCGACGGCAGCAGTGCCGCGCCGATGCCGCCGCCGAGCGGCACGGCCGTCTGGCGGATGCTCATCGCGAGCCCGCGTTCGCGCTCGCCGAACCAGCGCATCACCGCGCGTCCGCTCGAGCCGTTCACGCTGCCGCCGAGCAGGCCGACGCAGCACATCGCCGCGACGATGCGCATGAGCGGCGGCACCGCGTGCGCGGCCGGGACGATCGTGGCCACCATCAGCGCCAGCATCGCGGCGGTCGCGACGAGGCCGGTGAGCAGCACGCGGCGATCGCCGAAGCGGTCGGCGGCGATCCCCCACGGCAGTTCGGACAGTGCGACGCCGAAGCCGAGCGCGCCGAGCACGAGGCCCAGCGCACCGTTGTCGAGGTGATAGGCCGAGCGCATCCACACGGCGGTGGTCGGAATGCCCGCCGCGGCGGCGGAAAAGCTCATGTTCGCGGCGACGCCGGCCGCGAGCACGCGCCAGCGATGGGCCGGGCCGCGCGCGTCGCGAGCTGGCAAGGACGGGGACGAGGATGCTAGGCAGGAGGTATCCATGGCGACGGGGCCCGTTTGGAAATTGACATCGCCAGTGTGGCGACCTACATTCATCCTGAAAATCGGAAAGTTTTTGATGAATCGTTCGATAAAACGGAATGATTGAGATGTCCGGACAAGACCATGCCCATGGCGAGGCGTCGCTCGTGGCACCCGACGCCACGCTGGCCCGGCCGAACTTCGACGTTGCGGCGTTGCGCAGCCTGGTCGCGGGTGTGGATCTCGGCAGCTTCGCGAAGGCCGCCGATCGCGTCGCGCGTTCGTCGTCGGCGGTGAGTGCGCAGATCCGCAAGCTCGAGGAACAGGCCGGCACGCCGCTGTTCGTGAAGGCCGGCCGCGGGCTCGCGCTGACCGACGCCGGCGACGCGATGCTGCGCTATGCGCGGCGGATGATCGAGCTGAACGACGAAGCGGCCGCGGCCGTGCGCGGCGTGAATCTCGACGGTTGGGTGCGGGTCGGCCTTCAGGAGGACTTCGGCGAAGCGATCCTGCCCGACGTGCTCGGGCGTTTCGCGCGTGCGCATCCGAAGGTGAGGATCGAGGCGCGCGTCGCGCGCAATGCCGAGTTGCTCGAGCGGCTCGACGCGAACCAGCTCGATCTCGCGCTCGTGTGGGGCGACCCGGCGTCGGCGGCGCTGGTGTCGCGCGCGGGCATCGACAGCGACGCGATCGCGCAGGTGCCGATGCAGTGGATTGCGGCGGGCGGCGCGAGCGGTTTCGGCGTGCCGGACGCCGACGGATCGGCGGATGCGGTCGACGACGGCGCCGCGCGTCTGCGTGCGATGCGCGCATCGGGCGAGCCGTTGCCGCTCGTCGTGTTCGACCGGCCGTGCCGCTTCTTCGGCGCGGCGACCGATGCGCTCGACCGCGCGGGCGTGCCGTGGCGCGTCGCGTTCACGACGCCGAGCCTGGCCGGGCTGTGGGCGGCGGCGGCGGCCGGCCTCGGGCTGACCGTGCGCTCGCACTACGGGCTGCCCGCGTCGGTGCGTGTGCTCGATGCGGCGTCGTCCGGGCTGCCGGCACTGCCGGGCCTGCCGCTGATGCTGCTGCGGCGGACGTCGTCGGCGACGCCGACCGTCGAGCGGCTCGCGCGGATCGTCACGCAGGCGGTGCGGGACGCGACGCGAGGGGAGGCGGGGGCGCTGGCGGCGTGATGGCGATCGACACGCCGCGCTCGGCTGGGCGTTCGGCCTATTGGAGGGACGGGGCGAATGTCGTGACAATGGTGGATCACTCAACGGAGGCCATCATGCAAGTTGCCACTGTCCCGGAAGCCGCGCTCGATCTTCAGCGGCTTCTCGATGCCGCGATCGCCGGCGAACGCGTCGTGATCATGCAGGACGGCAAGCAGTCGGTCCGGCTCGTGCCGCTCAAGCCGATTCATCATTACGGGCTCCTCAAGGGGCAGATATGGATCGCGGACGACTTCGACGCACCGCTTCCCGATGATTTGCTGGATGCGTTCGAAGGAAAGTGATGCGGCTGCTATTCGATACGCACATCTTTCTCTGGATGTGGGCCAATGATCCGAAATTGAGCGCTCGCGCGCGCAATCTGATTGCCGAAGCCGACGAGGTGTTCATCAGCAGCGCGAGCATCTGGGAAGTCGCGATCAAGGCCGGGACGGGGAAGCTGGACGTGGATGTGGACCGGATGGTCGAAGCGATTGCGATGAGCCGATATCGGGAGCTGCCGGTTCGGGCCGCGCACGGCGCAGCCGTGCGCTATCTGCCCCACTACCATCGCGATCCGTTCGACCGCTTGCTGGTCGCGCAGGCCTGGTCCGAACCGATGCTGCTGATTACCGCCGACGGCCATCTCGCGCAGTATGGCGCGTCGCGGATTCTGACGGTCTGAAACAGTTTCGGGAGCGAAATCCTACGCTGCCGCGACCACCTGCGCCGACGCCTCCAGCGCCGCGCACAGCTTGTCGAGCCGCTCCCGCAACCCCTCGCTCGCCGGCACGAACGGCAGCCGCAGCCCGTCCTCGCACCACCCCTGCGCAGCCAGCACCGCCTTCACCGGCGCCGGATTCGGCTCCGCGAACAGCGCCGCGACGAGCGGCTGCAGCGCGACCGACAGCCGTCGCGCGTCGGCGAGCCGGCCGTCGCGCAGCAGCGCGTGGATGCGCACGTGCCATTCGGGCAGCACGTGCGCGCTGCTGGCGATCGCGCCATGCGCGCCGGCACACAGCGCGGCGAAGTTCTGGTTGTCGTCGCCGGAGAGGATCGCGAGCGGCGTCTCGTGCACGAGCCGGCTCATCCGGTCGAGCGTTCCGCCGCACTCCTTGATGCCCGCGACGCGCGGATCGCGCGCGAGCGCCTGCAGCGTCTCCAGTTCGACGTTCACGCCGGTGCGATACGGGATGTTGTAGACGAGGACCGGCAGGTCGGCCGCCTCGACGATCGCCTCGACATGGCGGCGGATCCCGTCCTGCGTCGGCCGAACGTAGACGGGCGGCGTGACGAGCAGCCCGTCGGGCCGCAGCGCGGCGAGTTCGCGTGCGCGGGCGGCCGCGAAGTGCGTCGCGCTCGCGGTGAGCCCGACGACGATCGGCAGGTCGGGCACCGCATCGCGCAGCGTCGCGAACACGGCGTCCTGTTCGCGCGCGTCGAGCAGCACGCCTTCACCGGTCGTCGCGCCCGCGACGAACCCGGCGATGCCCGCCGCCGCATAGTGACGCGCGAGCCGCGCGAGCGCGCCGTGGTCGACCTCGCCGTCGTGGAACGGCGTGATGAGCGGCAGCCAGATACCTTCGAAACGTGTGTGCATGCAAAGCCTCATGGTGGAAACGGAGTGGGAAGGAACCGTTCCGCCGGCGGTGTGCCGGAGCGAGGCGTGCGAGCAAGGAGTATGAAACGACTCGCGGGCATCCCGTCCGGCATTCGCCTGACGGGACGCGACGCCCCCGTCAGTCGAGGTGTCGTTTTTTCAGTTTCAGCCCGGCCGCGCGCGCGCCTGCCGCGATGGCGGCAAGGATCGAGGGCGAACGCGGGGCAACGGACATGGATGAACCGTGAAAGGGGCTGAGCGGCGATCTTAACACCGGATCCGGCGCGTACGCGAGCGACGCGCCCCGCTTAGCAGGATTCGAGATTTGCTTTCCACGACAGATTGGAAAGTGCGTCGCGCCCGGCCGTTAGAATGCCCGCTTACGTTTCGATGACAGCGCGTACGCGTGCCGTCACGCATATTCACCACCACTGGAAACGGGGCATATCACGATGGCAAGCATCAAGGGGATCGGCCGCTGGCTGCACACGGGCACCGCGGCGGCGCTGGTCGTGGCGGCCACGGCCGCGCATGCGGACACGTCGATCCTGAACGTGTCGTACGACGTGACGCGCGAACTGTACAAGGACATCAACACGAGCTTCGCCGCCGCCTACAAGCAGCAGACGGGTGAAACGGTGACGATCAAGCAGTCGCACGGCGCGTCGAGCGCGCAGGCGCTGTCGGTGTTGCAGGGGCTGCAGGCCGACGTCGTGACGATGAACCAGCCGAACGACATCGACCTGCTCGCCGAGCGCGGCCAGCTGCTGCCGAAGGACTGGCGCGCGCGCTTCCCCGACGGCAGCTCGCCGTACTCGACGACGATGGTGTTCCTCGTGCGCAAGGGCAATCCGAAGGCGATCAAGGACTGGAGCGATCTCGCGAAGCCGGGCGTGCAGGTGATCATCGCGAACCCGAAGACGTCGGGCAACGGCCGCTACGCGTACCTCGCCGCGTGGGGCTACCAGAAGCAGAAGGGCGCGACCGACCAGCAGGCGCTCGACTTCGAGAAGGCGGTGTTCCGCAACGTGCCGGTGCTGGACTCGGGCGGCCGCGGCGCGACGACGACCTTCACGCAGCGCGGCATCGGCGACGTGCTCGTCACGTTCGAGAACGAAGTCGCGCTGATGGACGCGGGCGCGTCGGGGGCGGAATTCGACGCCGTGTACCCGTCGGCGAGCATCCTCGCGGAGCCGCCCGTCGCCGTCGTCGACAAGGTTGCCGACAAGAAGGGCACGCGCAAGGTCGCGCAGGCGTATCTCGACTACCTGTACACGCCGCAGGCGCAGGAGATCATCGCGCAGCACCATCTGCGCCCGCGCGACGCGACCGTGCTGAAGAAGCATGCGGCCGAGTTCAAGCCGCTGAAGACGTTCAGCGTCGAGCAGGTTTTCGGCAGCTGGGCGAACGCGCAGAAGACCCACTTCGCCGACGGCGGCACGTTCGACCGCGTGATCGTCGACCGCAAGTAAGCACGACCGCACGCCGCGCGTGCAGGCTGAATGACCGCGAAGCCGGCCGCCCATGCGGCCGGTTTTTTTTCGCGCCGCACGCGCAGGCCCGCTCCGCATCGCTGCGCATTCCCGGCCGCCGCCTGCGCGTGCTACGCTCATCGCCTCCTTGCTTCAGGCCCTCGCGCGATGAACGTCGATTCGTCCTCCCCAGCCTCCCGCGGCCGCGGCCGCAAGATCTGGTCGGGCACCCGCCCCGTGATCGCGTACGGGATGCCGCCGCTCGGCTGGCGCGACCTCTATCACCGCGCGCTGACGGTGAGCTGGCCCGTATTCTTCCTGTCGCTCGCGGTGCTGTTCCTGCTGCTCAACGGCGGTTTCGCGACGCTCTACCTGCTCGGCCGCGCGCCGATCGCGAACCAGTCGCCGGCCGGGTTCGCCGGCGCGTTCTTCTTCAGCGTCGAGACACTCGCGACGGTCGGCTATGGCGACATGCATCCGCAGACCGTCTACGCGCACGTCGTCTCGACCTTCGAAATCTTCATCGGGATGTCGGGCATCGCGCTGGCGACCGGCCTCGTGTTCGCGCGCTTCTCGCGGCCGCAGGCGAAGATCCTGTTCGCGCGTTACGCGATCGTGCGTCCGCTGAACGGGCGGATGACGCTGATGGTGCGCGCCGCGAATGCGCGCCAGAACGTGATCGCCGAAGCGCAGGCGAAACTGCGGCTGATGCGCGTCGAAGGCACGCACGAGGGTTATACGCTGCGCAAGATCCACGACCTGCCGCTCGTGCGCAGCGAGCATCCGATCTTCCTGCTCGGCTGGAACCTGATGCACGTGATCGACGAAACGAGCCCGCTGTTCGGCGAGACGGCCGAGTCGCTCGCCGCGCGCGACGCGTCGCTGCTGATCACGATCGAGGGCTCCGACGAGACGACCGCGCAAGTCATGCAGGCGCGCTACTCATGGGCGCATGCGGAGATCCGCTGGCGTCACCGCTATGTCGACCTGATGCACGACGAAGGCGGCATCACGCACATCGACTACACGCATTTTCACGAAGTCGTGCCGGTCGACACCGATACGGACGAGCGCGGCTCGCCGGGCGTGGTGGTCGAGGCCGGCACGGCTGCGCAGGCGCCCGGGCCGGCTGCATGACGGCCGTGAGCGGCGCGAACGGGCGCCGGCCTCCGGGCGCGGCCGCCGCGACGGAAGGCCGTGCCGTTCACGCGTCACGCATGCAGCAGGCGCGCCGCTTCGCGCTGTTCGACCGCGACCGCGCGGCGATGGCCGTCGCGATCCTCGGCGCGCGCGACGTAGTCGCCGAGCACGCCTTCGTGCGGCAGCAGGTGCGCGTCGAACGCGATCTTCAGCGTGCTGGCGAGCAGCAGGTCGGCCGCGGTGAAGTGATCGCCGACGAGCCAGCGGCTGTGGGCGAGCGTTTGCGCGAGCGCACGCTGCACGCGCGTGATGTTGCCCCAGCCGAAGGCGACCGGATTGCCCGACGCGCCGGTGAATTTCTCGGCCATCGCCGGCTCGAGGCAGGTGGGCGTGAAGAACATCCACTGCAGGAAGCGGCCCCGCAGCGGATCGTCCGGTGCAATGCCGAGCCCGGCGCCCGGGCAGCGATCGGCGAGATAGAGCAGCACGGCGCCGGATTCGGCGAACGGTTCGCTGCCGTCGTCGAGCGCGGGCAGCTTGGCCATCGGATTGACCTGGACGAACGCGTCGCTGCCCTGTTCGTGCGATCGCAAGTCGATCGGCACGAGTTCGTAGACGGCGCCGATTTCCTCCAGCATCCACAGCGCCCGGAATGCCCGGGTCTTCGGCCAGTAGTAGAGCTTCATCGCGCCTCCGCGTATGGGTGTGCGTGTCGGGTCGGTGGATGCTCAAGCGTACCCGAGCGGGAGAGGTTCGGACAGGGGCGGGCGCAGAATGAAGCGGATCGCGGCGTTGCGACTGGCGGCGGGTTGTGCGGGATCGAGAGAGCGCGACCTGATGACGAATTTCTCCCGCAAGGCTTGTGTGGTGGGGATTCATTAGATGACTAGTTATAGATTTACTAGTTTTGAATCGAGGTGTGAATTCCCGACCGAATACTGCACGACTACGCTGTCCGCCAATTGTTTGCGGCAGTGCCACGGCCGGCAGCACGAGCCCCACGATGCTCGGCGGCGGACCGCAAAACGCGAAACCGGGCCGCACTTTTGCGGTTCGCCCCAGTAATCGAATTCAAGCTCATGCGATCACATTCGGCGAATCGGGCGCGATCGTCAGGCGCCGCATGCCGGCTCGATCTCACACGGAGAACAGGCAACGAATGGCGAACGACGACCGGACTACGATCATTCCCCGACGCACGCCCGAATCGGCCGCGATGCGCGCCGAGCTCAGGCGAACGATGGCGCTCACCGCGCGGCTCAACCGTCTGACGTTCGACGATGCGGATGAAGTCCGAAGACTATTCGGAGAACTGATCGGCAAGCCGATGGATGAAGGCTTCCTGTTGATCCCGCCGTTCTACGCGACGGGCGGCGCCGATACGCGTATCGGCTGCAACGTGTTCGTGAACCAGAACTGCACGTTCTACGACCTCGGCGGCCTCGATATCGGCGACGACGTGATGATCGGGCCGAACGTCAGCCTCATCACGTCGGGCCATCCTGTCGAACCGTCCCGCCGACGCGACGCCGTCGTCGCCCGGCCGATCGTGATCGGGAGCAACGTGTGGATCGGCGCGGGTGCGACGATCATCGGCGGCGTGACGGTCGGCGACAACTCAGTGATCGGCGCGGGTTCCGTCGTGACGAAAAGCGTTCCGCCCAACACGCTGGTCGGCGGAAACCCGGCGCGGATCATCCGTTCGATCGCGGATTGACGAGGCTTGCGATTGCCGACCGCTGCGGTGCGGATGTGGACAACTTGCCCCTTCGTTCAGTCGGAATGCTGTGAATTCGAGCGGTGAGCACGCGGCGGGAAGCCGAATCTGCGGGTCTTTCCGGCATTCGAAGCGCGTCGCTGGCAGACGCATGAACTGGCGTTGTCGACGCGCGAGCCGTGAATGTCCGGGCAGCATCGGTTGTGGATATCCCGACCTCCAAATCACTCGTCACGCTGTGCATTGCACCGGT
Organism: Burkholderia sp. BCC1993; assembly: GCF_905339865.1. Classification (NCBI taxonomy): domain Bacteria; kingdom Pseudomonadati; phylum Pseudomonadota; class Betaproteobacteria; order Burkholderiales; family Burkholderiaceae; genus Burkholderia; species Burkholderia sp. BCC1993. Next base: position 138,620 of record NZ_CAJPGZ010000012.1, read on the forward strand.
GAGAGTGACCGCATGTGCCGGATCGACGACGCAGGGTGTGGACAACCAGCGTTCACAACAACGAAAAATGCTGTGCTTCGGAACGGTGAGCGTCGGCATCCGATCGCGCGCGAGGCTTGCCTGATGCGGATTTCAGGCCGTCCGGCGGATTTCGGTGCGATGCGCATTCTAACGGCGCGTACGAATCGGCGATAGATCGGGACCCGAGTCGCGGTGTGGATATCCTGCCGCAGGATTCACTCGGCGCGCTGTGTATTTTGATGGTGAGCGCCGGCGCCTGATCGACTCAGGCGTCAGCTTGGGCGCCCGTTGCCGATCGTCGACAGGGCGTCGAGGGTCGCGCATTCTAACCGCACTGGCGATTGCGTGTTCCGTTCGGGCGCGTGTCTCGATGCGGACATCGCAGTTCCGAAGCGACTCGGCGCACTGTGTTTTGCATGGGTGAACGCGACTGTCCGATCGGCTGGCGGCCCGCTCCCGCGCGGCTCTCCGGCTCCAGACACAAGGCTTGCCAAGCGATTGCGGGTAGCGCCGTTCACGCTCGGTTCGGTATCTTCGCGCGATAGCATGCCGACGCTCACCGTTGGATTTCACAGCGTCTTGAGTGGTTGTTGGGGCGAGCTATCCACACCCGAGTTGGTGCCTCGTTCGATCGCCTTGCCGTTGCTCACCATTGAGATTCACAGCGTTTTGAGTTGGCGTGGGTCGGGTAATCCACATCCGAATCGCCGCTCTCGTCTGAACTGCATGCTGTCGCTCACCGTTGAAATTCACAGTGTTTCGAGTTGGTGGGGTGGGCTATCCACACCGGAATCGGCGTCTTCATTCGATCGGGCGCAGGTGCTCACCATTGAAATGCACAGCGTTTTTTCTGTCTGCTGGTGGTGATATCCACACCCGCGCCGGCATATCGTTAGATCGCGCAATCGCGCCCTGACGGGCTTAAATGTCGAGCGGACGCTTGCGAAGCGCGTGCGATCCAAGCGAGGCCCGTCACCCAGAACGCGGCACTCGGCACCAGGTACCCAGAGCCCAGCGCGCGACAGCCAGAACTCGGCACCCAGCATCGAGCGCTCAGAACGCGGCACCTGGCATCGAGCACTCAGAACGCAGCACTCAGAACGCGACACCCTGAACGTAACAGCACCCAGCACCCAGCACCCAGCACCCAGCGCCCAGAACGCGCCAGCCGCACACACACCACTATCCCGCGTCACCCGCCGGCCGGACTCGTTTTGGAACGTTGCCAAGGCAGGCAGAGATGTGGATATCACGCAACCGAATCGACTCGCAATCCTGTGCATCCGAACGGTGAGCGCGAAGGTCGCCTCCGCCGAGCGGCGATCAGAAGATGTGGATATCTGCTGGCGACATCGACTCGTCGCGCTGTGTATTTCAACGGTGAGTGTCGAAATCCGCTCGATTCGCGGACCGAATCCGGTATGGACATCTGGCCCTCGACGCAACTCGAAACCCGGTGCGATCGAACGGTGAGTGCTTCGGCCTGTTCGGCCCGCGGTCCTGGCTGACATTGTGGACACCTCCGATTCGCGACCAATCCGAACGCTGTGCATCCTGACGGTGAGCGCGTGCCCGTTCAACCGCCCAAACCCTTGTCACACGGGGCCGCAAGCGCCTCCCGCCGCCCGCGCAGGCCGCCCCCGCAGTCCCCACGGTTTCGAGACAACCGGCCAACCCCGCACGACACACCCCCAGCCAGCCCCCGCCACCCCGCGCGAGAACTCTCTCAATTCCCGCCCAAAACCTGCGCAGTTTTTCTCACTCCGGCGCCGCCTGCGCAAGATGAGAAAAAACTTTCTCGTCTCTCCGCGAAAAAATAGAGCCATCCAGCCCCTCCCCGGCGGGCGTCGCCCGACGCACCGGTGCGCGGCCCAGAACACACAATCAGGAGACATCCCCATGACCGCCCGCCTGCCCGTCGACGGCACGCCCGCTCTATCCGACTACCGCCTGACCGACAACCTGACCGCCACGCGCGGCCGGATCTTCCTGACCGGCACGCAGGCGCTGGTCCGCCTGCTGCTGATGCAGCGCGCGTCCGATACCGCGCAGGGCCTGAACACGGCCGGCTTCGTCAGCGGCTACCGCGGCTCGCCGCTCGGGATGGTCGACCAGCAGCTGTGGAAGGCGAAGAAACTGCTCGACGGCAGCGGCGTGCGCTTCCTGCCCGCGATCAACGAGGAACTCGGCGGCACCGCCGTGCTCGGCACGCAGCGCGTCGAATCGGACCCGGAGCGCACCGTCGATGGCGTGTACGCGATGTGGTACGGCAAGGGCCCCGGCGTCGACCGCGCCGGCGACGCGCTGAAGCACGGCAACGCATACGGTTCGTCGCCGCACGGCGGCGTGCTGGTGGTGGCGGGCGACGACCATGGCTGCGTGTCGTCGTCGATGCCGCACCAGAGCGACTTCGCGATGATCGCGTGGCACATGCCGGTCGTGAACCCGTCGAACATCGCCGACATGCTGGAGTTCGGCCTGTACGGCTGGGCGCTGTCGCGCTACTCGGGCGCATGGGTCGGCTTCAAGGCGATCTCGGAGACCGTCGAGTCGGGCTCGACCGTCGATCTCGACGCGCTGCAGACGCAATGGCCGGCGCCGGCAGGCTTCACGCCGCCGGCGGGCGGCCTGCACAACCGCTGGCCCGACCTGCCGAGCCTCACGATCGAAGCGCGCCTCGCCGCGAAGCTCGACGCGGTGCGCCACTTCGCGCGCACCAACAGCATCGACAAATGGATCGCGCCGAGCGCGCACGCGAATGTCGGCATCGTCACGTGCGGCAAGGCGCACCTCGACCTGATGGAGGCGCTGCGCCGGCTCGACCTTACCGTTGCCGACCTGGAAGCGGCCGGCGTGCGGATCTACAAGGTCGGCCTGTCGTATCCGCTCGAGATGACACGGATCGAAACCTTCGTCGACGGCCTGTCGGAAGTGCTGGTCATCGAAGAGAAGGGCCCGGTGATCGAGCAGCAGATCAAGGACTACCTGTACAACCGCGCGGACGGTGCACGCCCGCGCGTGTTCGGCAAGCACGACGCCGAAGGCGCGTGCCTGCTGTCCGAGCTCGGCGAGCTGCGCCCGTCCCGGATCCTGCCGGTGTTCGCCGCCTGGCTCGCGCGGCACAAGCCGGCGCTCGACCGCCGCGAGCGCGTCGTCGATCTCGTCGCGCCGCAGATCCTGTCGAACGAGGCGGACGCGGTGAAGCGCACGCCGTACTTCTGCTCGGGCTGCCCGCACAACACGTCGACGAAGGTGCCGGAAGGCTCGATCGCGCAGGCCGGCATCGGCTGCCACTTCATGGCGTCGTGGATGGAGCGCGACACGACGGGCCTGATCCAGATGGGCGGCGAGGGCGTCGACTGGGCCGCGCACGCGATGTTCACCAACACGAAGCACGTGTTCCAGAACCTCGGCGACGGCACCTACTTCCATTCGGGCATTCTCGCGATCCGCCAGGCGGTCGCCGCGCAAGCGAACATCACGTACAAGATCCTCTACAACGACGCGGTCGCGATGACGGGCGGCCAGCCGGTCGACGGCAGCATCTCGGTGCCGCAGATCGCGCGGCAGGTCGAGGCGGAAGGCGTGTCGCGCTTCGTCGTGGTATCCGACGAACCGGAGAAGTACGACGGCCATCACGGGCAGTTCCCGAAGGGCACGACGTTCCATCACCGCAGCGAACTCGACGCGGTGCAGCGCGAGCTGCGCGAGACGCCGGGCGTCACCGTGCTGATCTACGACCAGACCTGCGCGGCCGAGAAGCGCCGCCGCCGCAAGAAGGGTGAATTCCCCGACCCGGACAAGCGGCTGTTCATCAACGACGCGGTGTGCGAAGGCTGCGGCGACTGCGGCGTGCAGTCGAACTGCCTGTCGGTCGAGCCGCTCGAGACGCCGCTCGGCCGCAAGCGCCGCATCGACCAGTCGTCGTGCAACAAGGACTACTCGTGCGTGAACGGTTTCTGCCCGAGCTTCGTGACGGTCGAAGGCGCCGCGCTGAAGAAGGCCGCGGGCGCGGCATTCGACGAAGCCGCGCTCGCCGTGCGCGTCGACGCGCTGCCGGTGCCTGCGACCCATCTCGACGCGGCGCCGTACGACATGCTGGTCACGGGCGTGGGCGGCACGGGCGTCGTGACGGTCGGCGCGCTGATCAGCATGGCCGCGCACCTCGAAGGCAAGAGCGCGTCGGTACTCGACTTCATGGGCTTCGCGCAGAAGGGCGGCTCGGTGCTGTCGTTCGTGCGGATCGCGTCGAGCGACCGATGGCTGAACCAGGTGCGCATCGACACGCAGCAGGCCGACGTGCTGCTCGCGTGCGACATGGTCGTCGGCGCGAGCGCCGAGGCGCTGCAGACGGTGCGCCACGAGCGCACGCGGATCGTGGTCAACACGCACCGGATTCCGAACGCGTCGTTCGTGCAGAACCCCGACGCGAACCTGCACGCGGATGCGCTGCTCGAAAAAATGCACCATGCGGCCGGCGACGGCTACCTGTCGAGCTGCGACGCGCAGGCGCTCGCCGCGAAGTTCCTCGGCGACTCGATCGGCGCGAACATCCTGATGCTCGGCTACGCGTGGCAGCTCGGCCTCGTGCCGGTGTCGCTCGCCGCGATGATGCGCGCGATCGAGCTGAACAACGTCGCGGTGCCGATGAACAAGCTCGCGTTCGCGATCGGCCGGATGGCGGCCGGCGACGCGGCGGGCCTCAATGCATTGTGGAACGCGCGTCACGCGGTGGCCGCGCAGGTTGTGCCGGAGACGCTCGCCGAACTGATCGCCGATCGCGAAGCGCGCCTCGACGCATACGGCGGCGTCCGTTACGTCGAGCGCTACCGCGCACTGGTGAACGCGGCGCGCGTGAAGGGCGACGATGCGCTGACGCGTGCGGTCGCGACGACGTTCTACCGGCTGCTCGCGGTGAAGGACGAATACGAGGTTGCACGGCTGTATGCGGACGGCGCGTTCCGCACGGCGCTCGAAGCGCAGTTCGAAGGCGTGCCGGGGCAGGACTATCGCGTGAAGTTCAACCTGGCGCCGCCGACGGTCGCGAAGGCCGACCGCGACGGCAGCGTGCCGAAGAAGCGCGTGTTCGGCCAGTGGATGTGGCCGGTGCTCGGCACGCTCGCGCGCGTGCGCAGCCTGCGCGGCACGTGGCTCGATCCGTTCGGCCGCACGGCCGAGCGCCGGATGGAGCGCGCGCTCGCGGACGACTACGAAACCACGCTCACGCGCGCGTTCGCCGCGACGACCGCCGGCAATGCGGCGCAGGTCACGCAGCTGGCAGATCTTCATGCCCGCGTGCGCGGCTTCGGTCACGTGAAGGTGCGCAACCTTGCGGGCGTGAAGCGTGCGGAGCGCGAGCTCGCGCTGCAGCTCGGCATCGACGCGGCGACGAGTGCGGCCGTGCAGCACGCGCTCGACGAGATGAAGGGCGCGGGGATGCTGAAGGGAATTCCGGTCGTCGTCGCGAAGTAACGCCGCGGCGGGCGGAGATGAAAACGGCGACGCTCGTGCGTCGCCGTTTTTTCGAGAGGCCGTGCGATCGCATCGCGGCGCAGCCGCTCAGACGAGCCCTTTCTTGCGCGTCGACAGCGCCGTTTCCGACAGGTCGATCTCGCGGATCAGCTTCGTCAGCGTCTCGTCGGAAATCCTGCTTTCGCTGCGCAGCCGGTACAGCACCGAACGTTCCGCGCGCACCGCCGCGATCCGCATCTGCAGTTCCATCGTCTCCGTCTGCTTGGCTTGCGCGTGCGGGGTCGGGCCGTCGTCGGCGAGCGCGGCGAGGCGGCGGCGGTACTGGTCCATCACGCGCGCCGAGATGTCCGCGCAGCGCGCGGCGCCCGATTCGTCGAGATCGGCCGAGATCGCATCGTGCGACGAGTCGATCGCGCGGATCGCGGCCTGCGCGGCGGCCGCGCGCGCGGTGCGCTCCTCGTCGGCGAGCGGGTTGCGCGTCGAGCGCACGCCGCGCAGCAGCAGCGGCAGGCCGATCACCGCGACGATCAGCGAACCGAGAATCACCGCCGATGCGACGAAGATCGCGGTGTCGCGCCCGGGCAGCGGCGCGCCGTCGGACAGCGCGACGGGGATCGACAGCACGCCCGCGAGCGTGACCGCGCCGCGCACGCCGCCGACCGTCATCACCGCGATCGTGCGCACGCCGGCCATCGTGCCGGCGAGGCCCTGGCGCGCGGCGCGGCGGCTCGCGATCCAGCGCAGCAGCCAGACCCACAGGAAGCGGATCGCATACAGCGCGATCATCATCGCGCACACGTTGAAGATCATCCGGCCGACGAGCGCGTCGCTCGTGTGGTGCGCGTCGACGAGCGCGCGGCCGATGATGTGCGGCAGCTGCAGCCCGAGCATGATGAACACCATGCCGTTGAACACGAACTCGATCATCGCCCACGTGCTTTCGGCCCGCACGCGCGACGCGACGGTGCTTTTGCGGGAGAAGCTCGTGTAGTTCATCATCATCCCGGCCGACACGGCCGCGAGCACGCCCGACAGCTCGAGATGCTCGGCGAACAGATAGGCGGCGAACGGCACGAGCAGCGTCATCACGATGCCGGGGGCCGGATCGCCTTCCTGCTCGGCGTTCAGGAAGCGCGTCGACAGCGCGCTGAACCCCCACGACACGAGCGCGCCCGTCGCGAGCCCGCCGGCGGCGACGATCACGAACGTGATCGACGCATCGCGCAGCGAGAACATGCCGGTGAGCGCGGCCGCGACCGCGAACTTCAGCGCGACGAGGCCCGACGCGTCGTTCATCAGTGCCTCGCCTTCGAGGATATGCATCAGTTGCGGCGGGATCCGCCCCTTGCCGGCGATGCCCGACAGCGCGACCGCGTCGGTCGGCGACAGCACGGCCGCGAGCGCGAACGCGATCGGCAGCGGCAACTCGGGTATCAGCCAGTGCGCGAAGTAGCCGACTGCGAGTACCGTCATGAACACGAGCCCGAACGCGAGCATCAGGATCGCGCGGCGCTGCAGGTACAGCTCGCGTTTCGGAATCCGCCAGCCGTCCGCGAACAGCAGCGGCGGAATGAACAGCAGCATGAAGATTTCGGGATCGAACGTGACGTGCAGGTTCAGCTTCGGCCACGCGAGCATCGCGCCGAACGCGATCTGCATCAGCGGCAGCGGAAGCTGCAACGGCAGGATGCGTGTGACCGCGCCGGACAGCGCGACGGTCAGTAGCAGGATCAGGACTGTGAAGACGATTTCCATCGAGACGGCGAGTGCGGAGAATGAAACGACCGTCCGGAGTTTAGCGTGACGACGTGACGGGTGCGTTCGAGTGCGCCGGTGCGCATGCACGCGAACGGTGCATCCGGCCTGCGCCACGCTGGTGCGGCGCCGCCGCAGGCAGGCGCGGCGCGCGTGTTCGGCCCTTGCACGGACCTTGCTTGATGCTTGCGTACCGTCCGGCACCGGCCGGACAACCGAGGATTCCACCATGACATTGCGCGCGCCGTCTCAACCAACCGCCGCGTTCGGCTGCATCACCAGGAGGGCGCCATGACGATCGCGCAACAGGAGCGTCCGGCCACCGCATCGCCGTATCGTTTCGAGCGGGAGATGAGCTCCGGCCTCGAGCGCCTGGCGACGCAGCATCGCGACCTGTCGCTCACGACCGTGTTCCAGCCGATCTTCAGCCTGTCGCACCAGCGCGCGGTGGGCTACGAGGCGCTGCTGCGCGCGCATGACGCGCTCGACCGCGCGGTGTCGCCGCTCGACGTGTTCGGCGAGGCCGCGCGCCAGGGCGAACTGCTGCAGCTCGACCGGCTCGCGCAGGCGCTGCATCTCGAGAACTTCGCGCTGCTCGGCGCCGAGCGCGAGTGGCTGTTCCTCAACGTGCATCCGGGCGTGCTGACCGACCCGTTCCAGGCCGCCGCGTTGCTCGCGAACCTGAAGCGGATCGGCATGCCGCCGCGCCGCGTCGTGCTCGAAGTGCTCGAACAGCGCGCGGAAGACGTCGAGCGGCTCGCCGAGGCCGTGCGCGAATTCCGCGCGCAGGGTTTCCTGATTGCGCTTGACGATTTCGGCGCCGGTCACTCGAACCTCGAGCGGATCTGGCAGCTGAACCCGGACATCGTGAAGCTCGACCGGATCATGCTGTCCCACGCGGCGCACCGCACGGGGCTCACCGCGATCCTGCACGGGCTCGTCACGCTGCTGCACGAGGCCGGCAAGCTCGTGCTCGTCGAGGGGATCGAGACCGAGCACGACGCGCAGATCGCGCTGTCGTGCGAGGCCGATTTCGTGCAGGGCTATTTCTTCGGCCGCCCGGCCCCCGGGCTGCCCGACAGCGTGACCGCGACCGGTTGCATCGGCGAGCTGACCGAGCGCTTTCGCCAGCAGACCGAAGCGCGCGAGCGGCGCGACGCGCAGCGGCTCGCGCCGTACCTGCGCGCGTTCGAGCGCGCGGCCGAGCGGGTGGCGGCCGGCGAGCCGCTCGACGAGGTGTGCTGGAACTTCCTCGCGCTCGACGATGCCGCGCGCTGCTTCCTGCTCGACGCGCGCGGCCGGCAGGCCGGCCGCAACGTCGTGCTGCGCGCGGACCGCGCGCTCGCCGAGGCGCGCTTCTCGCCGCTGTCGGATGCGCAGGGTGCGAACTGGCTGCGCCGGCCGTATTTCCGCACGGCGATCGCCGAGCCCGGACGCGTGCAGGTGACGCGCCCGTACCTGTCGATCAACGAGGCGCAGCCGTGCGTGACGCTGTCGGTGGCGGTGCGCATCGGCGATGCGCAGCACGTGCTGTGCGGCGATATCGACTGGATCGACGAGGAAGCGGGCGGCGCATAGCGACGGCGGCGTCGCGCTGGCGCCGTTCACGCCGCTCGGCTAGGATGCGCGAATTGTCCTGACGATTCGCGAGCCGCCGATGAACCGAACCGCCGCTTCCGCCGTTCTCCTCGAAGTGATCGCCACCACCGTCGGCGACGCGAAGGCCGCTGCCCGCGCGGGCGCCGACCGGCTCGAACTCGTGACCGCGATCAGCGAAGGCGGGCTCACGCCGAGCGTCGGCCTGATCGAGGCCGTCGTGGCCGCCGTGGCGATCCCGGTGAACGTGATCGTGCGGCCGCACAGCCGCGCGTTCGTCTACGACGCCGACGACCTGCGCGTGATCGAGCGCGACGTGCGTGCGGCCGTCGCGGCCGGTGCGAACGGTGTCGTGTTCGGCGCGCTCGATGCGCGCGGCGACGTCGATCTCGCTGCGCTCGAGCGCATCGCGGCGGCCGCGGACGGGCGCGACCTGACGTTCCATCGCGCGTTCGACGTGTCGCGCGACCTCAATGCCGCGTTCGACGCGCTGCTGCGCGTGCCGGCCGTCACGTCGGTGCTGACCTCGGGCGGCCATCCGTCGGTGCTCGACGCGGTCGCGACGATCACGCGGCTGGTGCGGCAGGCGGCAGGCTCGACCTGCACGGTGCTGGCCGGCTCGGGCCTCACGATCGACGCGGTCGGCGATTTCGTCCGCGCCACCGGCGTGCGCGCGGTGCACTTCGGCTCGGGCGTGCGGCCGCGCGGCGAGGTGCTGGCGCCCGTCGACGCGCAGCAGGTCGAGCGCGTACGCGCGGCGCTCGACGGCGCGGCGGCGCACGTGTGACGCGCCTGCTGAAGCCGCGCCGACGCGCACGCTAACGGGCGGGCTCGACGCTTCGATCCGGCGCGCGGGCAAGACCGCGATGTGCCACGCGCAGGCCGGCCCGGCGCAGACGATCGGACGAAAAAAAACCGGGGCATGCCCCGGTTTTTTCGTCTGCAACGCGCGCTGAACGACGCGAGGCGGCCGCTTACGCGTTCTCCGCCAGCGCGTCGGCCTGGCTCGCGCGGATGCCGAGGCGCTCGAACAGCGCGCGGTCGCGCTGCGTCTGCGGATTGCTCGTGGTCAGCAGCTGGTCGCCGTAGAACATCGAGTTCGCGCCCGCGAGGAAGCACATCGCCTGCATCGCGTCGTCGAGCTGCTCGCGGCCGGCCGACAGCCGCACGACGGCCTTCGGCATCGTGATGCGCGCGACCGCGATCGTGCGCACGAACTCGAACGGGTCGAGCGGTGCGGTGCCTTCGAGCGGCGTGCCCTCGATCGCGACGAGGTTATTGATCGGCACCGACTCCGGATACGGGTTCAGGTTCGCGAGCTGCGAGATCAGGCCCGCGCGTTCACGGCGCGATTCGCCCATCCCGATGATGCCGCCGCAGCACACGTTGATGCCCGCGTCGCGCACGCGGTCGAGCGTGTCGAGACGATCCTGGTACGTGCGCGTCGAGATCACCTGGCCGTAGAACTCCGGCGACGTGTCGAGGTTGTGGTTGTAGTAGTCGAGGCCGGCGTCGGCGAGTTCCTTGGCCTGCTCGTCCTCCAGCATGCCGAGCGTCATGCAGGTCTCGAGGCCCAGTTCCTTCACGCCGCGCACCATCTCGGTCAGCGCCGGCATGTGGCGCTCCTTCGGGTTGCGCCATGCTGCGCCCATGCAGAAGCGGCTCGCGCCGTTCGCCTTGGCCGCGCGCGCGGCGTCGAGCACCGTGTCGACGTCCATCAGCTTCTCGGCCTTCAGGCCCGTCTCGTGGTGCGACGACTGCGAGCAGTAGCCGCAATCCTCCTCGCAACCACCCGTCTTGATCGACAGCAGCGTCGACAGCTGCACCGCGTTCGCGTCGAAGTGCTCGCGATGCACCTGCTGCGCGCGGAACATCAGGTCGTTGAACGGCAGCTCGAACAGCGCGACGACGTCGGCGACGCGCCAGCGCTGCGGCGCCGGAGCGGCCACGGGGATCGCGTCGGGTTGCACGGCGGCGGTCTGGGCTTGGGTCATGGTGGTTTTCCTGTCGTGAATGCGGGGATCGGGGCGTCAATGCTGCGCGCGGCGCAGCGTGTCGACGAGCGCGGCGATGTCGAGCATCGCCGCGGCGGATTCGGGGGCGGCCGGGCGCAGGTGCGCGATGCGGCCGAGGAGCGGCGCGCGATGTTCGCGCGCGAGCCAGTCGCGGATCGTCGCGACGTTCTCGTCGGCGTACGGCATGGCCGGGTCGACGTGGTTCGCGACCCAGCCGGCGAGCGTGAGGCCGCGCTGGCGGATCGCGTCGGCCGTCAGCAGCGCGTGGCTGATGCAGCCGAGCCGCACGCCGACGACGAGCACGACCGGCAGGCCGAGCGCGACCGCGAGATCGGCCGTGTCCTGCGTGTCGTTCAGCGGCACGCGAAAGCCGCCGACGCCTTCGACGACGACGACGTCCGCGCGCGTGAGCGCCTCGCGGTGGCTCGCGACGATCGTGTCGAGGTCGATCGTCACGCCCTCCTGTGCGGCGACGATATGCGGCGCGGCCGGCGCCTTCAGCAGGAACGGCGTGCGCAGCTCGGGCGGCAGCACGACGTTCGCGGCCGCGTCGAGCTGGTCGGCGTCCTCGTTGCGCCAGACGCCGTCGCGTTCATACGCACCGGCGGCGACGGGCTTCAGCGCGGCCGCACGCAGGCCGTGACGTGCGAAGCCGTGCAGCATCGCGGCCGACACGAAGGTCTTGCCGATCTCGGTGTCGGTGCCGGTGACGAAAACGGAAAGCGGTGCGTTCATGCGGCTTGCTCGCTGGCTTCGAGGAGTGCGGTTTCCAGCCGCGCGAGATCGTCGAACGAATGTGCGGCCGACAGCGAGATGCGCAGCCGCGACGTGCCGGCAGGCACCGTCGGCGGCCGGATCGCGGGCACCCACAGGCCGTGCGCGTCGAGCGAGCGCATCGCCGCGAGCGTCGCGTCGTTGCTGCCGATCACGAGCGGCTGCACGGCCGTGTGCGAATCGACCGGCTGCCAGCGTGTCATGCGCAGCAGCGCGCGCGTGCGCTCGATCAGCGCGGCGAGGTGCGCGCGTCGCGCATCGCCCTCGTCGCCGGCGATCACCTTCAGGCTTGCCGATACCGCATGCGCGACCGCGGGCGGTGCCGCCGTCGTGAAGATGTAGCTGCGCGCGCGCTGGATCATCCATTCGATCACGGTCTCGTGCGCGATGACGAACGCGCCCGCGACGCCGGCGGCCTTGCCGAGCGTGCCGACGTACACGAGGTTCGGCGAGCGCAGCGCGGCGGCCGCGAGCGCGCCGCGGCCCTGCGGGCCGAGCACGCCGAAGCCGTGCGCGTCGTCGACGACGAGCCACGCGCCGTGGCGTTCGGCCAGCGCGACGAGTTCGGCGAGCGGCGCGAGGCCGCCGTCCATGCTGAACACGGTGTCGCTGACGATCAGTTTCGTTTCGGCCTCCGACGCATCGAGCAGCGCGGCGAGCGCCGCCATGTCCGCATGCGGATAGACCTGCACGGTCGCGCGCGACAGCCGGATTCCGTCGATCAGCGACGCGTGGTTCAGCGCGTCGGAGAAGATCGTCGCCTGCTTACCGGTGAACGCCGTCATCGCGGCGAGGTTCGCCATGTAGCCGGTGCTGAAGTACAGCGCGCGCGGCGCATCGGAGAAGCCGCCCGCGAAGCCGGCAAGCTCGTCCTCGAGCGTCGCGTGCGCGCGCGAATGGCCGCCGAGCAGATGCGAGCCGCCGCTGCCGGAGCCGTAGCGCTGCGCGCCTTCCGCGAACGCGACGACGAGCGCCGGATGCGCGGCGAGGCCGAGATAGTCGTTGCTCGCGAAGCCGACGATGTCGCGGCCGTCGACGCGCATGTGCGCGTCGCACGCGGTGTCGGCGGTGCGGCGCACGCGGCGCAGGCCCTGCGCATCGAGTTCGGCGAGGCCGCGCTGCAGCGTGTCGAGCAGCGGCGTGGTCGTTTTCGGTGACGGCTGTTTCATCACGCGGCCTCCGCAAGCGTCGCGTCGAGCGTGTCGCGCGTGCGTTGCGCGAGCCACGCGATGTCGTCGTCGCTCATCACGTACGGCGGCATCAGGTACACGGTCGTGCCGATCGGGCGCAGCAGCAGTTCGCGCTCGAGCGCGCGTTCGAAGAAGCGTCGCGAGAAGCCGCGTGCCGCCTCGCCATCGAGCGCGACGTCGAACGCGAACAGCGTGCCGCGCTCGCGCAGGTGACGCACTTGCGGGTGCGCGCCGAGCGGCGCGAGCGCGGCGCGCATCGCGGCCGACTTGCGCACGTTGGCGGCGAGCACGTCGTCGCGCGCGAACAGGTCGAGCGTCGCGACGGCTGCGCGGCACGCGAGCGGGTTGCCGGTGTACGAATGCGAATGCAGGAAGCCGCGCGTCGTGTCGTCGTCGTAGAACGCCGCGAACACGTCGTCGCGCGTGAGCACGAGCGACAGCGGCAGGTAGCCGCCGCTGATGCCCTTCGACAGGCACAGGAAATCGGGCCAGACGCCGGCCTGCTCGCACGCGAAGAAAGTGCCGGTTCGGCCGCAGCCGACCGCGATCTCGTCGGCGATCAGGTGCACGCCGAATTCGTCGCACAGCGCGCGCAGCCCGCGCACGTACGACGGATCGTGCATCGCCATGCCGGCCGCGCATTGCACGAGCGGCTCGACGATCAGCGCGGCGATCCGGTCGGCGCGTTCGGCGAACAGGCGCCGCACGTCGTCGAGCGCGCGGCCCGCGACGTCGGCGGCCGTCTCGCCCGGCAGCGCGCCGCGCGCGTCGGGCGACGCGACCACGTGCGCATGGCGGATCAGCGGGTCGTACGCGTCCTTGAACAGCGCGACGTCGGTCACGCCGAGCGCGCCGATGGTCTCGCCGTGATAGCTGTTCGCGACGCACACGAATTCGCGCTTGTCCGCGCGGCCGCGGTTGCGCCACGCGTGGAAGCTCATCTTCAGCGCGATCTCGACCGCCGACGCACCGTCCGACGCGAAGAACGCATGGCCGAGCGTGCGATCGGTGAGCGCGTGCAGCCGCTCGGCGAGCTCGATCGCCGGCTCGTGCGTGCAGCCGGCGAGCATCGCGTGCTCGAGCGTGTCGAGCTGGTCCTTCAGCGCTGCGTTGATGTCCGGGTTCGCGTGGCCGAACAGGTTCACCCACCACGAGCTGATCGCGTCGAAGTAACGGCGGCCGTCGCGGTCGTACAGCCACAGGCCCGCGCCGCGCGCGACGGGAATGAGCGGCAGGCGCTCGTGGTGCTTCATCTGGGTGCAGGGATGCCAGACCGCGCGCAGGCTGCGCGCGACCCAGTCATCGGTGGCTGGCGTACTCAAGGCGACTCCGGGGAGTAAAACGGCGGCGGGTATCGAACGGAATACCGCGCGGCGACAGACGGAAAACGCGCTGAGATTAGCGTGTTCCGCCGCGCGTTGCACTACCGGTTACAAACACCGCAGAGCCTTGCCGGGCGGGAGTTCGACGCAGATCAGGGGTGCTCGGGACGGTACGCGCCAGATACCCCGAAATGACCGCAGATGACGACGTTCGAGTGACACCCCCCGACAGAAAAAAATCGTCGGGCAGGCGGGCGCGGGAGGGGTGAAAAATCGGGGCGGGAAGGAAAAAAGGGGCGCGAAGTGTGACGCAATGCGCGCGGCGACCGGCGACCGGTGCGTGGAATCAGGTGCCGCTGGCGTTCGGAAAAGGCGGGAAAAGGCCGGAAAAGGCCGGCCAAGGACATCAGAGGATGTTACGGGCGGGGTGCTCGCCCGCTGACTCACAAGCGCGCGAGAATGGGTGTGCGAACCCCGTCGCGGACCGCGCACGCTCACGAAACGGAAGAGGGGAAAGAGACGCGGGGAGAACGCGATCCTGACGCGCGTCGCGACCCGCGCGCGTCAGCGCGAAGCCAGTGCGCGCGCGTCGGCGTCGCCGTTGTCGGCCGTCTGCGTCGCGTTCGCGTTCCACACGACGCGGTCGTTGACCGCATACAGCTTGCATGCGCCCGCGCCCTGCTTCGAGCAGTTGTCGAGCGCGAGCGCCATCGGATCGTCGCCGCCTTCGGCCCACGACCATGCGCCTTCAGCCGACACCGCGAATGCGCGGCTCGGATGCTGGCTCAGGAAACGGCGATAGCCTTCGCGGCCGGCTGCGTCGAGGAACGGCACCGCCTCGACCGCATCGATCGACGCATAGCCGGTCGCATTCGGCTCGTGCGGATTCGCGACCGCGTAGCGCACCGAGGTCGGCAGGTTCAGTTCCGCGAGGAACGCATGCACGGCCGGCCACCACACGGGCACGCCGTCGCGATCGACGATCAGCCGGTGCGCGTCGTCCTTGTAGCGGCCGAAATCGATGAACTGCGCCTGCGTGCCGTGCGACACGTAGGCGTCGTGCATCTGCGCGACGAGCGCGGGCGTCCACACCGAATCGTTGTCGCCGTACAGCCACAGCGACCGGACGGCCGTATGCGCGCCGTACTGGTCGAACGCGTCGACGAGATTGTGCTGCCAGCCGTCGCAGAGGTCCTGGCGCAGCCCGCCGGAGAAGTTGATGATGCCGCGCACGCCGGGCGCCGCCTCGGTGCCGTATGCGACCGACACGAGGCCGCCGTGCGACGTGCCCGCGACGACGATGCGCGACGCATCGATATACGACTGGCGCGACATGTAGCGGACCGTCGCGTCGACGTCGGCGGCCTGCACGAGGCCGTTCTTGCCGACGTTGCAGCCTTCCTGCTGGTACGCGCCGCCCGACCCGGCGAAGCCCTGGCGGTTCGGCGCGATGACCGCATAGCCGCGGCGCACGAATTCACGCGCGAACGCGAGCGGCCGGCTGCGCGGCTGCTGGTGAAGATCGCCGGTGTTCTTGCCGTGGTTGAAGACGACGAGCGGGAACGGGCCGGGGCCGTTCGGCTTGAACAGCGTGGCCTCGAGCATCACGGCGCCCGACGCATCGGCCGGAATGCTGACGATTTGTTCGTTGAGGTTCGCGGCGACCTGCGGGAGGCCCGAATCACCGTAATCGAAGCGCTCGGCATGGGCGAGCGAGCCGCTGGCCGTGGCCGCGCCGGCATGCGCGTTCGGCGCCGTACCGGCCTGAGCGGCCGACAGCGCACAGGCCGCCATCCATCCCACCAATACCTTGCTGAACGCCATTCGTAAGCCCTGCCATGCAACATGACCAATCTGACGGCCATCGTAGCCCGACAAATTCAGGTTGTGCAATGCGGGAATTACCCGGCGTCTGACATGGCAACTATTTGTCAGCGTTCACTTACTTCGCCGTCGACATAGCGCCAGAAACCGTGCTCGTCGCGGGTGAAACGACTCGTCTCGTGGAGCCGGTACGCCCGCCCGCCGACCTTGTAGCGGGCCACGAATTCGACCTCCGCGTGCTGTTCGTCGAGCTTGGCATGGCGTTTGACGGCGAGGCCGAGCCAGCGCGGCGCGTCGGGCGAATTCGGGTCCGCATCGAGATCGGCCGGGCAGGTGCGCGCGTCCCAGGTCGCGCGCAGGTAGTCGGTCGCGCCGAGCACATACGCGCTGTACCGCGAGCGCATCAATTCGAGCGCGGTCGGCGCGGCTTCGCCGCTGTCGATGAAGCGGCCGCAGCAGGCCGCATAGCGTGGCGCCGGGGCTTTGCCGGCAGGGACAGGGGACGCGCCGCCGCACGGGCACGCGTCAGGTCGGTTCAAAATCATGCGATTCGTGAATTAACGACGCCGGGTTGTCATGCCGGCTCACCAGCTGAGCTCGACGCCGTCGTACTGGAAGAAACGGCCGTTGGCCTGCGACACGTCCGCGCCGGCTTCCGCGATCACGCGGCGCATGCCGGTCACGCTGGTCTCCGGATCGATCGCGGCCTGCGCGCCGCCCATGTCGGTGCGCACCCAGCCGGGATGGAGTGAGATGCAGGCGGCGTGGCGCGTCTGCAGCGATGCGATGCGCAGCACGTCGTTCAGCGCGGCCTTGCTCGCGCGGTACAGCCAGCCGGTCGTGCCGGTCGCCTCGGCGATGCTGCCCATCCGGCTCGAGACCACCGCCAGCACGCCGCGTGCGTCCTCGACGAGCGGCAGCAGGATCGGCAGCAGTTGCATCGGCCCGCGCACGTTCGTATGCATCACCGCGTCGAAATCCTCGGCGCCGATCGTTTCGACCCCTTCGGTGCGCGGCCCGTACACGCCCGACACGAGCACCGCCGCGTCGAGCCTTTCGCCGTCGAGCTTCCAGCCGAGCGCCGCGATCTGTTCGGGCTGCGCGATGTCGAGCGCATGCGCGTGCGCGCCGCGTTCGCGCAGCGCGGCGAGCGATGCGTCGTCGCGCGCGGTCGCGATCACGTTCCAGCCGTCGCGCCGGTATTGCCGGACGAATTCGCGTCCGAGGCCGCGCGATGCGCCGACGATCAGTACGGTTTTCATGTTCGCCGCTCCTTTGCATTGCACCGCCGTCGCGGCAGTGTCGGTGTCAGATCAGTTCGACGGCCGTCGCGGCCGCATGACCGCCGTTGCGCCGGCTGGCGTGTGCGCACGGCGCACCCGTCGGGCGACGGGATGCAGGGGGCGCGGCCCCGCCATCATGATGCGCCTTCAGCGGATGACGCGCGGCGGGGCGCTTGCGTGCCGCGCCCGCGTGGCCGTGCGCGTCGGTGACTTCGAGTCGGTTACTTCGCGTCGTCGCACGGCTTCAGCGTGTCGGCGACCGCCTGCGCGACGTCGTCGAGCCGCGCGGCGTCCGCCGCGACCATGTCGTTGTCGGGCGCGTGCTGGCCGCGCGCGGTCAGCGCCGCGACGCAGCGCTTGTAGGTTGCATCGAGCGCGCCGAAGTTCGACACGGCCATCCCGAGATTGCGCATCCGCCCGTCGTGCACGCCGTACACGAGCCCGTGCACGGTGAGCGACTGGCCGCGCGCCCACGCGTCGTTGACGATCGTCGTGCGGCACACGTTGACGACCTGCTCGATCGAGTTCAGCTCGATCAGGCGGCGATAGCGCGCTTCGCCGACCGGCCATTCGTCGAGCAGCGCGGCGTGGCGTTCGCGCACGTCCTGCACGTGATGCAGCCAGTTGTCCGCGAGGCCGACGCGGCGGTTGTGCAGCGCCGCGTTCACGCCCGAGCAGCCGTAGTGGCCGACGACCATGATGTGCTTCACGCGCAGGATGTCGACCGCGAACTGGATCACCGACAGGCAGTTCAGGTCGCTGTGCACGACGACGTTCGCGATGTTACGGTGCACGAACACTTCGCCCGGCGGCAGGCCGATGATCTGGTTCGCGGGCACGCGCGAATCCGAGCAGCCGATCCACAGATATTCCGGCGCCTGCTGGTCGGCGAGACGCGCGAAGAAATCGGGATCGTCGGCGAGCTGGCGCTTGACCCAGGCGTCGTTGTTGTCGAACAGGTGTGAAAGCGGATTGTCTTGGATATTCATCGGTGTGGATTCCGTTGGCGGAAATCAGGTCGATAACGGGTTCGGTTCGAGCGGATGCGGGCCGTGCGTCAGGCGGCGCGCTGCGCGTCGCTTGGGACGTCGCCGGCGTCACCGGCGTCCGGCGTCGCGTCGAAGCGCGCGGGGTAGCGCACGCTGAAGCGCAGCGACACGTCGTACGGGTAAAAATCGGGCAACTCGCCCTGCAGCAGCTTGTCCTTGCTGGCCTGCCACAGCGCGGGTTCGAAAAAGTCCGCGTGATGCTTCATGAAGACCGTCCGCACGCGCGGGTCGCCGAGCAGGAACGGTCCGTAGGTTTCCGGAAAGATGTCGTGCGGGCCGACGGTATACCACGGTTCGCCGGACATTTCGTCTTCCTCGTTGCGCGGCGGCGGCACGCGCCGCACGTTGCAGTCGGTCAGGTATTCGATCTCGTCGTAGTCGTAGAACACGACGCGGCCGTGGCGCGTGACGCCGAAGTTCTTGTACAGCATGTCGCCCGGGAAGATGTTGGCCTTCATCAACTCCTTCACCGCGTTGCCGTACTCCTTCACGCCGTGCTCGACGTCCGCGTCGGAGCCGTTCTGCAGGTACAGGTTGAGCGGCGTCATCCGGCGCTCGATGTACAGGTGCTTGATCACGAGGTTGCCGTCCTCGTATTCGAGCAGCGACGGCACTTCCTTCTCCAGCTCGCGCACGAGCGCATGGTCGAGCCGCGACAGCGGCAGCGCGACGCTCGAATACTCGAGCGTATCGGCCATTCGCCCGAGACGGTCGTGGCGCTTCACGAGCTGGTACTTCTCCATGATCTGCGCGCGCGTCGTTTCCTTCGGCGGCGGGAACTGATCCTTGATGATCTTGAACACGTACGGGAACGACGGCAGCGTGAACACGAGCATCACGAGGCCCTTGATCCCGGGCGCGATGATGAAGCGGTCGCTCGAATGCGACAGGTGGTGCAGCAGGTCGCGGTAGAACAGGTTCTTGCCCTGCTTCTGCAGGCCGACCGACGTGTAGATCTCGGCCTTCGGCTTGCCCGGCATGATCGTGCAGAGAAAATCCACGTACGCCGACGGCACGCCCATGTCGACGAGGAAATACGAGTGCGAGAAGCTGAAGATGATCTGCAGCAGGTCGCGGCGCAGCAGCACGGTGTCGAGCGCGAGCAGGCCCGGGCGCACGTGGCGGATCGGCACCGCGAACGGCATCACGCGATCGGCGTTGATGATGCGGCCGACGATGTACGCGCTCTTGTTGCGGAAGAACAGCGACGACAGCACGTGGATCTGGAAATTCGGCGCGGCGTCGAACTGGCCGAATTCGTCGCTGATCGCCTGCATCACGCAGCCGATGTCGCGCGTGAGATCCTCGAACGGCGGCTCGAGCTGGAAGTTCGTGACGATGCGCTCGAGCGTGGCCGCAAGCCCGTCGGTGCCCGGGTAGTACGCGCGATAGGTCGGCTTTGCGGCCGGCTCGTCGTTCTCGAGGTATTCGGTCGAGATCGCGGGCCGCACGAAGATGAAATCGTTGCTGAAATACGAGCGGTGCAGGATCTTGCAGCACACCGAATTGAAGAACGTTTCCGCGCACTCGGGCTGGCGGTGCGACGTGAGCAGGCCGATGTAGTGCAGCTTGATCTGCTGCCACACCTCGTCGTCGATGTTCTCCGCGTCGTATTCGTCCTCCAGCACCTCGACGCACTCCTGCACGCGATCGTCGTACGACGTGATCCGTTCGCGCGCGAGCCGCTGCAGGCCGTGCCAGTCGGCGCGCTCGTATAGCGTCTTCGCCTCGACGGCGGCTTCCCGGAAGATCCGGTAGTGGCGGTCGAAGTATTCGAGCATCGTCTGTGCGACGTCGAAGCCGATCTGCGACGACAGCAGTTTGGGGAAGTGATTCATTGCGTGCAGGCTCGTTGGAGAGGGGCTGTAAGCACTCGCCATTTTAGCGCCCAAGTCGGCGTTTCAATGACTTTCGGGGTCCGGCGCCCAAGCGCCGTCAATGGGCGGGTTGCTCGCCGTTGCATACCGTTTGGTGCATCTTCGCGTAAAGATACGGGTACGGAGCCGATTCTGGCACGAACTTTTTTTGACCGTCCGGCGCGCGCCGGCACGCGTTTCGCGCGACGGCGATAGAATCGACGCGATGCCCGCCGCGGCCTGCCGCGCGCCCCTGCACTTGCATTCGCACCCGCATTCGCACCGATAACGACGAGACACCCCACCGATGAACGCACTGGAACACCAACTCGACTATCCCTTCGCCGACACGCTGCCCGCCGCGGGCGACACGTTCGAGGTCGCGCCCGGCGTGCGCTGGCTGCGCATGCCGCTGCCGTTTTCGCTCGATCACATCAATCTCTGGCTGCTGCGCGACGAGATCGACGGACAGGCCGGCTGGACGATCGTCGACTGCGGGATCTCGTCGGATGCGATCCGTACGCACTGGGAACAGATCTTCGACACGCATCTCGACGGGCTGCCGGTACTGCGCGTGCTCGTCACGCATTGCCATCCCGATCACTTCGGCCTCGCGAACTGGATCTGCGAAGGCGGCGACCGGCGCCGCTGGAACGTGCGGCTGTGGATGACGCTCGGCGAATACATGTTCGGCTGCCTGATGGCGGCCGGCAACGGCTCGAACGCCGGTGGCGCGGCCGCGGCCGATCACTTCGCGCGTCACGGGCTGACCGATCCGGCCGCGCTCGACAAGCTGCGCAACCGTCGCAGCTATTACTCGGACCTCGTGCCGGCCGTGCCGCCGCGCTACCGGCGCCTGCGCGAAGGCGACCCGGTGACGATCGGCGCGCGCACGTGGCGCGTCGTCACCGGCTACGGCCATTCGCCTGAACATTGCGCGCTCTACAGCGAAGCGGACGGCGTGCTGATCTCCGGCGACATGGTGCTGCCGCGCATCTCGACCAACGTGTCCGTGTTCGATCTCGAACCGGAAGCGAACCCGCTCGCGCTGTACCTCGAATCGCTCGGCCGCTACGAGACGATGGCGCCCGACACGCTCGTGCTGCCGTCGCATGGCAAGCCGTTCCGCGGCGTGCGCACCCGCATCGCGCAACTGCGCGCGCACCACGACGCGCGGCTCGACGAAGTGCGCGTCGCCTGCGCGGAGAAGCCGGCGAGCGCCGCCGACATCGTGCCGATCATGTTCCGGCGTCGCGAACTCGACATCCACCAGATGACGTTCGCGCTCGGCGAGGCGCTCGCGCACCTGAACCTGCTGTGGCTCGCGGGCGAGCTCGTGCGCGAGCAGGGCGACGACGGCGTGATTCGCTTCGCGCGGAATTGAACCTGCACGCCGGTGGTAGCGTATCCGGCGCTTTTATAGAATTCCCGGTAATCCAACTCGATACCCGTCTACCCGTCGCGACCCATGCCACGCAATGTCTCTCTCGCCGACGTCATCACGCTCGCGAAAATCCGGGCGCTGGCCGATCCGCAATCCTTCACGCGCGGCAAGGCTTATTTCCACGACGGCGTCGTCTCGCGGCTGACCGAGCGCGCCGGTGTACTGTCGGCGACCGTGCGCGGTACGTATCGCTATCACGTCGAGTTCTCGGTGAGCGACGACGGCGGGCTGGGCTACGCGTGTAATTGCCCGGTAGGCGACGAAGGGGCGTTCTGCAAGCACGCGGTGGCGGTCGCCTTGTCATGGCTCGAAAACAGCGGCGAGGAGGTCTTTCACGACGAGACGCCCGAACAACCTGCGCGTTCGCGCCGCAAGCGCAAGACCCATGCCGAGCTGATTCGAGAGTATGTGGCGACGCTTGACGAGGATGCATTGCGGAACTGGCTGCTCGACGCGGCCGAGCGCGACCGGTCATTGCGCGACAGACTCCTGTTCGACGCACGTGCCGCGAATGCCGGCGACGTGGCAAGCCTGCGAGCCGCCGTCCGGCAATTGACGCGCTTGTCGCGGCCGCTCGGCTGGGACGAGGCGCATACGTACGGAGAGGCCCTGTTCGAAGTGGCGGACATGCTGCGGCGTCAGTTGGCGGGCGCTCATGCCGCGCAGGTAGTCGAGCTGGCGGAACTGGCGATTGCAGACGCCGAAGCGAGCCTCGAACAGATTGACGACTCGGACGGCAGCGTGATGCCCGGCATCGATGAACTGACCGGTGTGCACCTCGACGCGTGCGTCCAGACGCGGCCGGAGCCGCTGAAGCTGGCCGAACGTCTGTTTCGCCTGCAGATCGACGGGCAGTGGGATACGTTTCGCGGCGTGCTGCCGGCCTATGCGGAACCGCTGGGCGATGCGGGATTGCGCCACTATCGGGAACTGGTCGGGCATCGATGGGCCGCGCTGCCTCCGCTGCCAGCGGGGCGGGACGATCAGCGCTCGTACGATTCGGTGCGCTTGAATCTCGAGCATGCGATGGAATCGCTGGCGCGGCACGACGGCGACGTCGATGCGCTGATTCGCATCTGGTCGAAGGATCTGTCGGCGCCGTACCGATTCGCGCAAATCGCGGAATTGTGCGCGGAGCATGGCCGTTTCGACGAAGGGCTGGCGTGGGCCGAGCGCGGGATGCGCGAAACGAAGGATCGGCACGACGATCGCTTGCTGAGTTTCTGCATCGACGAATATGTACGGCGGCGCGCATTCGATCGGGCGGACGAACTCGCGTGGCAACGCTTCGCATACCATCCAACGGCGGACGCATTCCGTGCGCTGATGAAGGTTGCGAAGGCAACGAAGCGACGCGACGCCGTGCGGGAGCGGGCGGTCTCGCATCTGTTGTCTCTCGCGCGGAAGCAGGAAACGCCGGCGGGGACCCGTACGGCTCGACGGCATTGGGAGCCGTCGGCGCGTACCGAGCTGGTGAAGCTGCTGCTCGCGGAGCAGGATAACGAGGCGGCGTGGGGCGCGTTTTGTGGCGGGCCAATCTCGACCGTGGTCTGGCCGGCGATGGCGGCGGCGCGCGCGACGACGCATCCGGACGACGCGATCGCGCTCTATCATCGATTTTTACCGGTTGCGGTCGAGCGTGGCGCGGGCAGCGCGCGGTACGACGAGGCGTTCGGCATCGTGCGCGATATTCGCGCTTTGCGGGTTGCGCATCGCCAGCAGGCGGCATTCGAAGCGGAACTCGGCGCGATTCGCAAGGATTACCGGGCCAAACGCAACTTCATCAAGCTGCTTGCGGCGCTCGATTCGTGATCCAGCCAGATTGGAGGACCTCGCCACGAGTGTCGATCTCGGCGCCGTCGATGACGCCGTTCTTGCGCTCCTTTATTTGACCCTGCACGATCACAATCGCGCTTGGAAATCCTTCGATTGGGACGTGCTGAACCGATTGCATGAACGCGGCCTGATCGGCGATCCGGTCAACAAGGCGAAATCCGTCGTGCTGACCGATGAAGGCCTACTGGAATCGGAGCGGCTCTTCACGCGATTGTTCGTCGATTCCGGCGCCGCGCCGACAGACGTCCCCCGATGATCTTCAGCTACGCGACGGGTTCGTAACGCCACCCGTCGCGCTGCCATTGCATCGTGTGCGTCGGTGCGAGCGCCGCGAGAAACGCGGCGTCGTGCGACGCGACCACGAGCGCGCCGGGGAAGCCGGCCAGCGCGGCTTCGATCGCGCGCACCGATTCGAGATCGAGGTGATTGGTCGGCTCGTCGAGCAGCAGCAGCTGCGCGGGCGTGCCGCGCCACAATGCGCACGCAAGCGCGGCCTTCAACCGCTCGCCGCCGCTCAGGCGCTGTACCGGCTGCGTCGCGCGCGCGGCATCGAGCTGCAGCAGCGCGAGCCGGCTGCGCAGGTCGCCTTCGGCGAGCGGCGTAGCGAGGCTGCCCAGCTGTTCGACGATCGAGCGCCCGGGATCGAGCAGTGCGAGCCGCTGGTCGAGATACGCGGCGCTCACGTGCGTCGCGCAGGTGCCCGAGCGCGGCGCGAGTTCGCCGGCGAGCATGCGCAGCAGCGTCGATTTTCCGCAGCCGTTCGGGCCCGTTAGCGCGATGCGCACGGGGCCGCTGGCCGACCACGTGATCGCGTCCGCACGCCCGGCGGCACGCCACGGCAATTGCGCGCGCTCGAGCGTGAACAGCTGGCGGCGCGCGCTGACCTCGGTGCCCGGCAGCGACACGAGCACCGGCGCGTCGGCTTCGACGCGCGCGGCTGCGTCCTGCACGCGTTCGTCGAGCGTCGCCTTGAACCCGTTCTGGTCGCGGCGCACCTGCCCCATGATGTTGCGCGCTGCGCCCTTGCGCCGCTGCTTCGCGCCCGACGACAGGTTGGCCGTCTTCGCATCGCGCAGCGAGCCGGCCGCGTGGCGCTGGATCGTGTCGTGTTCCTGTTCGAGCCGGCGCCTGGCGCGCCCGCGTTCGGTGCGCGCATGCTCGAGCGCGGCCTGCGCGGCATCCTGTTCCGCGTCGCGTTGCGCGCGATACAGCGCGTAGTTGCCGCCGTAAGTACGCACACCGTGCGGCGTCAGCTCGACGATGCGCTGCACGTGCGCGAGCAGCGCGCGGTCATGGCTGACGATCACGACGCCGCCGCGCCAGCCGTCGAGCGCCGTGCGCAGCCACGCGCGGCCGGACGCATCGAGATGATTGGTCGGTTCGTCGAGCACCAGCAGCCCGGCTTCCGACAGCAACGCGCCGATCAGTGCGACGCGCGCGAGCTGGCCGCCGCTCAGCGCGTGCGCCGGCGTGTCGGCGCGCACGTCGTGCAGGCCGGCTGCGTCGAGCGCCGCGCGCAGCCGCTCGGCGAGGTCCCAGCGATCGCCGATCAGGTCGAAGTCGTGTGCGCTCGCGCGGCCGTCCGCGAGGCGCGCGAGGGCCGCGAGCGGCGCATCGAGCGCGGCGATTTCCGCGACGGTCCGCGTGGCGTCCGGCGCGTCGTCGTGCTGCTGCGCGACGTAGGCGACGGGCGTGTGCCGCTCGATCGCGCCCACACCCGGCGTGCGCCGGCCGGCGATCAGTTGCGCGAGCAGGCTCTTGCCGACGCCGTTGCGGCCGACGATGCCCGTCGGCGTGCGATCGATGGTCAGGTCGAGCGAATCGAACAGCGTGACGCCGTCGTCGAAGCGGAAGGAAACGTGATGAAGCGCGACGAGCGCGCCGGTCGGCGTGGCAGCAGCCATAAGCACCTCCGAAAATGTGTGAAACCCTTCGCGCGCGGCGTGCGTGGCACGGCGGCGAAAACATTTTTGGGAAGGCTTAGTTGTTCACTTTGGCTGGCGTCCGGTATGAGGAATGAGTGCGCAGTGTAGCAAGCGCGGCGCGCGGGCCGCAAGCGACGCGTAAGTTTGCCGTCGCTTGCGCGCCACGCACGGTTACTGCACGGCGACCGCCGTGAAGTTCTGCCGGCCGAACGGGCTGACGTGATAGCCGCTCACGTTCGAACGCGTGAGCGCGGCCGCCGTCGGGTAGCCGAGCGGAATCCACAGCGCCTCGTCGTGGATGATCTTCTGCGCCGCTTCGTACAGCTTCGCGCGCTTGCCCTGGTCGGCGGTCGACTTGCCGTCGGCGATCAGCTTGTCGAGCTGCGCGTCGCAGAAGCGCGCGAAGTTGATGCCCGACTTCACCGCGTTGCAGCTGAACAGCGGCGACAGATAGTTGTCCGGATCGCCGTTGTCGCCGGCCCAGCCCATGAACAGCATGTCATGCTGGCCGAGCTTCGCCTGCTTGATCAGCTCGCCCCACTCGATCACCTTCACCTCGGCCTTCACGCCGATCTTCGCGAGGTCGGCCTGCAGCAGTTCCGCGCCGGCCTTCGGGTTCGGGTTCAGCACGCTGCCGGTCGGGCGCGTCCAGATCGTCGTCGAGAAGCCGTTCGGGAAACCGGCCGACGCGAGCAGCTGCTTCGCCTTCGCGGGATCGTACGCGTACGGCGCGACGTCCTTCGCGTAGCTCCACGTGTTCGGCGGATACGGGTTGTTGGCGGCAGTCGCGGTGTTGTCGAACACCACCTTCAGGTAGGTCGCGCGATCGAACGCGAGGTTCAGCGCCTCGCGCACCTTGTCGTTGTCGAGCGGCTTCTTCTGCGTGTTCAGCGCGACGAACGCGGTCATGAACGCGGGCGTCTGCACGACCTTCAGCGCGCCTTCGCCCTTCGCGGCGAGCACGTCCTGCGGCTTCGGCGACAGCGCGATCTGGCATTCGCCGGCCTTCACCTTCTGCATGCGCACCGACGCGTCGGGCGTGATCGCGTAGATCAGCCGGTCGACCTTCGGCTTCGCGCCCCAGTAGGCCGGGTTCACGTCGTAGCGGATCAGCGCGTCCTTCGTGTAGCTCTTCAGCACGAACGGGCCGGTGCCGATCGGCTTCGCGTTCAGGTCGGCCTGCTTGCCGGCCTTCAGCAGCTGGTCCGCGTATTCGGCCGAGTAGATCGACGCGAAACCCATCGTCAGGATCGGCACGAACGTCGCGTTCGGCTCGTTCAGCACGAACTTCACCGTGTTGTCGTCGACCTTCGTGACCGACTTCACGAGTTTCACGAGGCCCATCGACTGCGCGTGCGGGAAGCCGCTCGCGCCGGCCACCTTGTGCCACGGGTTCGCATCGTCGAGCATCCGCGAGAACGTGAACACGACGTCGTCCGCGTTCAGCGGGCGGCCCGGCTTGAAGTAGTCGGTGGTCTGGAACGCGACGTTCGGGCGCAGGTGGAACGTGTACGTGAGGCCGTCGGCGCTCGCTTCCCATTTGTCGGCGAGCGCGGGCACGACCTTCTTCGCGGCTTCGTCGTACGACACGAGCGTATTGAAGATCACGTCGGCCGATGCGTTGGTCGTGACGAGCGAGTTGTACTGCACGACGTCGAAGCCGTCCGGGCTCGATTCCGTGCAGACGGTGAGCGGCTTGGCGGCGGCGAGGCTGGGGGCGGCGAGGGCGGCGGCGACGGCGGCCACGGCGAACAGCTTGACGTGCATAGGTTCTCCCACGTTGCTTGTGATTTTTGCTGGGTGTCGGAATGCGGGCGTGGCCCGGTAACAGGCGGGGCCGGCGCGGCTGGCGGATAGCATACCGTCAAAGCGCGCGGTGCGTGAAAAAAGGCGCCTGAACGCAGCGAATTGAGCGAGAAACGGCTGCGTTCGCGACGGAATGCGTGCTGGGGCGGCGCAGCGGCGGGGAGGTGACGCAGGTGTGGCGGCGAACGGCGGGCGGTCGAGACGATGGCGGCAAGGGCGCAAATCAACGCGAATTCGCCGGAGCGGAGGAAGCGGAGGAAGCAGAGGAAGCAGAGGAAGCAGAGGAAGCAGAGGAAGCAGAGGAAGCAGAGGAAGCAGAGGAAGCAGAGGAAGCAGCGGCGTCGCGGCTACGGCCGGCAGGAGGAAGCGGCGCGCGGCGTTGGCACCGGACCGTAACGCCGATGCCAAATCGGCCCGGCGCAAACGGCGCGAAAGACGCGCCGCTCACCCGCCGCACTCAATGCGCGCCGGCCTTCGGCTTGCGCGGTGCCTTCTCGAACAGGCGGTCGTAGAGCCAGCGCGGCAGCACGTGCAGCACCTTCGCGACGACGCCCATCTGCCACGGAATCACGCGGAACGCGTGCTGCCGCGCGATCGCGCGCGCGGCGCGGGCCGCGAAGCGATCGGCGTCCATCAGGAACGGCATCCGGTACGGGTTGTGCGCGGTCATCGGCGTGCGGATGTAGCCGGGCGCGATCGTCACGACGCCGACACCGGCCGGGCGCAGCTCGACGCGCAGCGCTTCGAGATACTTGATCGCGGCCGATTTCGACGCGCTGTACGCGCCGGAACCGGGCAGGCCGCGCACGCCGGCGACGCTCGCGACGCCGACCAGCGTGCCGTGGCGCGCGGCCGTCATCGGGCCGACGAACGGCTCGAAGGTCGCGACCATTCCGTAGTAGTTGATGTCCATCACGTTGCGGAACGTGGCGAGATCGCCCTGGCCCGTGACGGCACCCTGGCTGATGCCCGCGTTCGCGATCACGACGTCGGGGCAGCCGTGCGCGGCGATGAACGACGCGGCGGCCGTCGCGAGCGCATCGGCGTCGCGCACGTCGGCGGAATAGATGGAGACGGACAGCTTGGGAAAGCGTCGCGCGAACGCATCGAGGGCATCGGTGCGGCGCGCGACGAGGGCGAGCGTGGCGCCCTGGCGGGCGTATTCCTCGGCCATCGCGAGGCCGAGGCCGCTCGACGCGCCGGTGATGAAGACCTTCAGCGGAGTAGTCATGCCGGCGCGCGTGCGGGGATCAGAGCTTCTTGTCCTGAACCTGCTTCACGAGGTAGTCGAGCACCTGCGCGGTACCCGGGATGCTGTTCGTGTAAGCCGGGCCCGTCTTGTACTTGCCCTGGACCACGACCGTCGGCACGCCGTCGATTGCGTAGTTCTTCAGCAGCTCGGCCGACTGCTTCACCTGGCCCTGCACGCTGAACGAGTTGTACGCGTCCATGAACTGCTTCTTGTCGACGCCCTGCGTCGCCAGGAAGTCGGCCTGCGCCTGCGGCGTCAGCAGGTAGTTCTTCTGCTTGTGGATCGCGTTGAAGATCGCTGGCGTGACCTTCTCCGAAATGCCGAGCGCCGACACCGCGTAGAACAGCTTCGAGTGCGGGACGAAATCGTCGCGGAAGGCGACCGGCACGCGCTTGAAGTCGATGTTGTTGCCCTGCTTCTTCACCCAGGCCTCGACCGTCGGCTCGAATTCGTAGCAGTGCGGGCAGCCGTACCAGAAGAACTCGATGACTTCGACCTTGCCGGCCGGCGCGGACACCGGTTGCGGCGACTTCATCACCTCGAAGTCCTTGCCGGCCACCGGTGCCGCGGGCGAAGCCTGGGCGAAGCCGGCTGCGGCCAGGCCGAGGGACAGAAGGAGCGTGCTAAGCAGTTTTTTCATGTTGTGGACGTCGAATCAGTTGCTCGGGTTACGAAACGTAACGGGTTCTGCGTGGGCGCGGCCGGTGGCTTACTGCTTCGTGAAACGGATCACCGCCGTGTCGACACCTGCATCGGACAGGCGCTGACGGGCCGAGTTCATCTCCTCGAATTTCGAGAACGGGCCGACGCGCACGCGGAAATAGGTCACGCCGCTGACATCGCGCTTCGACACCTTCGACTCGAAGCCCTGGAAGCCCAGGCGCGCGCGCTGCTGCTCGGCGTCGCCTTCCGTCTTGTACGCGCCGACCTGCAGGAAGTAGCCGGTGTTCGCGTCGCTCGCGGTCGGCGGCTTCGCTGCCGCGGCGGACGTCGCGGACGGCGCCGGCTTCGGCGTGTTCGCGGCCAGTTGCTGTTGCTGCTGTTTCTGCGCGGCAGCCTGCTGCGCCTGCTTCTGCGCGGCGAAGCGCGCGAGGTCGTCCTCGCCGCCTTGCTGCTGCTGTTGCTGCGCCTGTTGCGTCTTCTTCGGCGGCGGCGGCGGGTTGTCGGCCGGCTTCGGCGCGACGGCGACGCCGTTGCCCGACGACGCGTTGTTCGATGCGGTGGTGTTGCTCGAGCCGCTGGCGTTGCCGGAGCCGTTCGTGTTGCCCGCCGGCGGCACTTCGACGATCTGCGGTTCGGGCAGCAGGCCGCCCTGGGTCTGGTTCGCGGCCTGGCCGGGCGCGGTGTTGGGCGGCGCGGATTGCGCGGCCTGCGGCACCGGCTGGCCGGGCGTCTTGCCCTGCAGCGCGCGGTTCGGGTCGAACTGCTGCGGCTGGCTCGCGGCGTTGTCGGCCGGCGGCGGCGCGACCTTCGACACGAACGGCGACGGCGACCGCGTGATGTAGAGCGCCACCACCACCGCGATCGCGAGGCCGACGATCAGGCCCAGCACGATTCCAAGAAATGTCCCTCCGGCTTGTTTCGATTGCTTCGAAGTTCGGCGTGGTTGTGCCATTGCTTGAGTCACCTGCAAAAAGAATCGTGAAAAGGCTGCGACGGGCATCCGGCGGCGGGTGCTCCCGTCGCAGGCGCGCCTGCCGCAGCCATTCGCTGCCCGGTCCGGGCCGCTTACATCTTGGCGGGCGCGGACACGCCGAGCACCGCCAGACCGTTCTCGAGCACCTGCCGGGTCGCGGCGAGGAGCGCGGCGCGCGCGTTGCGCGGCGCTTCGTCGTCGACCAGCACGCGCTCCGCATTGTAGAACGAGTGGAATTCACCAGCGAGATCGCGCAGGTAGAACGCGACCGCGTGCGGCGCCAGTTCGTTGGCCGCGTGCGTGAGCATGTCCGGATACTCGGCGAGCTTCTGCATCAGCGACACGGCCTGCGGGCTCGTGAGCTGCGACAGGTCGGCACCCGGCAGCTGCGCCGCGTCGACGTTGTAGCGGGACTTCAGTTCGTTGAGCACCGAGCAGATCCGCGCATGCGCGTACTGGACGTAATAGACCGGGTTCTCGTCGTTCTGTTTCAGCGCGAGGTCGATGTCGAACACGAATTCGGTGTCGGCCTTGCGGGAGATCAGGAAGAAACGAACCGCGTCGCGGCCGCGCGTGATGGTCGCCTCGTCGATCAGGTCGGGGGCCGCTTCCTGGCCCGGCGTCGCGCCGCCCGACCATTCGATCAGGTCGCGCACCGTCACGTAGCTGCCCGCGCGCTTCGACAGCTTCACTTCCTGGCCGTCGCGCATCACGGTGACCATCTTGTGCAGCACGTAGTCGGGATAGCCCTTCGGGATGCCGATGTGCAGGCCCTGCAGGCCCGCGCGCACGCGCGCGATCGTGCCGTGGTGGTCCGAACCCTGGATGTTGATCACCTTCGAGAAGCCGCGCTCCCACTTCGTCACGTGGTACGCGACGTCCGGCACGAAGTACGTATACGTGCCGTCCGTCTTGCGCATCACGCGATCCTTGTCGTCGCCTTCGTCGGTCGTGCGCAGCCACAGCGCGCCGTCCTGCTCGTAGGTCATGCCGGCCTTGATCAGCGCGTCGACCGTCTTCTCGACCCGGCCTTCGCTGTACAGCGACGACTCGAGGTAGTACTGGTCGAATTTCACGCCGAACGCCTGCAGGTCCATGTCCTGCTCGTGGCGCAGGTACGCGACCGCGAACTTGCGGATCGCGTCGAGATCGTCGATGTCGCCCGCGCCGGTGACCGGCTCGCCGTCCTTCGCGGCAACCGTCTCGCGGTTCAGGTAGTCGCGTGCGATGTCGGCGATGTATTCGCCGTTGTACGCGGCTTCCGGCCAGCCCGCGTCGCCCGGCTTCAGGCCGCGCGCGCGCGCCTGCGTCGAGATCGCGAGGTTGCCGATCTGCACGCCGGCGTCGTTGTAGTAGAACTCGCGGTGCACCGCGTAGCCCTGGCTCGCGATCACGTTCGCGAGCACGTCGCCGAGCGCCGCCTGGCGGCCGTGGCCGACGTGCAGCGGGCCGGTCGGGTTCGCCGACACGAATTCGAGCAGCACCTGCTTGCCTGTTTCGCGATCCGACGTGCCGAACGCGCGGCCCTGGTCGAACACGGCGGCGATCACCGCCTGCTTCGCGGCGGCCGTCAGGCGCAGGTTGATGAAGCCGGGGCCGGCGATTTCGGCCGCGTCGACGAGCCCTTGCGCGCCCGGCTGGGCCGTGAGCGCGGCGACGATCTGCTCGGCGAGCTGGCGCGGGTTCGTGCCGAGCGGCTTGGCGAGCTGCATCGCGACGTTGCACGCGACGTCGCCGTGCGCGGCGACCTTCGGGCGCTCGAGCGTGATGGCCGGGGCGACGAACGCTGCGTCGGCGCCTTTCAGCGCGTGTGCGACCTGCGTGACGCTATCCGCGAGCAGGGCTTCGAGGGTCTGTTTGTGAGCTGGCAGCATGCTGGTAGAAGGCTTCGTTGGTGGCGGCCGGAAACGCCGGCCGGCCGGCGCGCTTTTTAAGCGCGCGTTTCAGGGATCGCAGAATTTTAACAGGTGCTAATATGCCGCTCAGGCGCCCCGCGTCCGCGAGGCCGGACGCCGGTCTGCCGGCGTCCCCCCAACCGCGCCGCGCAGGCACAACAAGATGAAAAGGGAATAGTCATGATTACGTTCAAGAGCAAGGCGGCACAGGATCTCGACGTGCTGAAGGATTTCGCCGTATACGTGCTGGGCCTCGTCGGCAAGCAATTGGGCGAACGCGGTGTCATTACGCACGACGAACTGGACCACGCGATCGCGAAGCTGGAAGGCGCGGTCGCGCAGGCGAAGCAGGAGCGTGCCGAGCACGCCGGCCATTTCCACGAGGACGACGACGACCACGCGCACCACGAAGTGCCGCCGAGCCTGGCGCAGCGCGTCGCACCGTTCCTGACGATGCTGCGCGAAGCGAAGGCCGGTCAGGCCGACGTGCACTGGGGCTTCTGAGCTGCGTTGCCCGCCTGAAGCCGATCGCGAGATTGCAAAGGCACATGAAAAAGCCCGCTCGATGCGGGCTTTTCATTTCGTCTGATCAAAAGGGCGGCGAACCGCCCCGGTCGTGCCGGGATCAGAGTTGCGGCGCGAGCGCGCGGCGCGCGTCGTCGAGCGACAGCGCCATGCGCTGCGCGTAGTCGCCGAGCTGATCCTGCCCGATTTTGCCGACCGAGAAGTAGCGGCTGTCCGGATGCGCGAGATAGAAGCCCGACACGCTGGCCGCCGGCAGCATCGCCAACGAATCGGTCACACTCATCCCGATTTCGTCCGCGTGCAGCGCGGCGAACATGTCGCGTTTCACGAGGTGGTCGGGGCAGGCCGGGTAGCCGGGCGCCGGGCGGATGCCCGCGTACTTTTCAGCGATCAGCGCGTCGTTGTCGAGCGTCTCGCCGCTCGCGTAGCCCCACAGCTCGCGGCGCACACGCGCGTGCATCGCTTCGGCGAACGCTTCCGCGAAGCGGTCGGCGAGCGCCTTCAGCATGATCGCGCTGTAGTCGTCGTGGTCGGCTTCGAACTGCTTTTCCTTCACGTCGACGCCGAGGCCGGCCGTCACCGCGAACATCCCGATGTAGTCGGCGACGCCGGATTCCTTCGGCGCGATGAAGTCGGCGAGCGAGCGGTTCGGGCGCATCACGCCGTCGACCACCGGACGCACGCTCTGCTGGCGCAGGTTGCGCCACGTCATCAGCACTTCCGAGCGCGACTCGTCGGCGTAGATCTCGATGTCGTCGTCGTTGACCGTGTTCGCCGGCAGCAGCGAGATCACGCCGTTCGCGGTCAGCCAGCGGCCCTGGATCAGGCGCGCGAGCATCGACTTCGCGTCGGAGAACACGCGCCGCGCCGATTCGCCGACGATCTCGTCGTTCAGGATCGCCGGGTACGGGCCCGCGAGATCCCAGGTCTGGAAGAACGGGCCCCAGTCGATGTAGTTCGCGAGCTCGTTCAGGTCGTAGTTCTTGAACACGCGGCGGCCGATGAACTTCGGCTTCACGGGCTGGTACCCGGCCCAGTCGACCTTCGTCTTGTTCGCGCGCGCCTCGGCGAGCGTGACCATCGGCTGCGCCTTGCGGTTCGCGTGCTGGTCGCGAATCCGTTCGTAATCGGACTTCAGCTCGTCGAGGTACTTCGCCGCGCCTTCGTCCGACAGCAGGTTCGACGCGACCGATACCGAGCGCGACGCGTCCGGCACGTAGACGACCGGGCCTTCGTAGTGCGGCGCGATCTTCACGGCCGTGTGCACGCGCGAGGTCGTCGCGCCGCCGATCAGCAGCGGGATCTTCTTCACGCGGAAGTAGTCGTCGCGCTGCATTTCGGACGCGACGTACGCCATTTCCTCGAGGCTCGGCGTGATGAGGCCCGACAGCCCGATGATGTCCGCGCCCTCGACCTTCGCCTTCGCGAGGATCTCGTTGCACGGGACCATCACGCCCATGTTGACGACTTCGAAATTGTTGCACTGGAGCACGACCGACACGATGTTCTTGCCGATGTCGTGCACGTCGCCCTTCACGGTCGCGATGACGATCTTGCCCTTCGCGCGCACGTCGCCGCCCGCTTCCGCGAGCAGCCGCTTTTCTTCCTCGATGAACGGAATCAGGTGCGCGACGGCCTGCTTCATCACGCGCGCCGATTTCACGACCTGCGGCAGGAACATCTTGCCCTGGCCGAACAGGTCGCCGACGATGTTCATCCCGTCCATCAGCGGGCCTTCGATCACGTTGATCGGGCGGCCGCCGGCCGCGGCGATCTTCGCGCGGACTTCCTCGGTATCCTCGACGATGAAGTTCGTGATGCCGTGCACGAGCGCGTGCGAGAGCCGCTTCTCGACCGGCTGGTTGCGCCACTCGAGGTTCTCTTCCTTCTTCGCGCCGCCCGCCTTGAACTTGTCGGCGATCTCGAGCAGGCGGTCGGTCGAATCGTCGCGGCGGTTCAGGATCACGTCCTCGACGCGCTCGCGCAGCTCGGCGTCGAGATCGGCGTACACGCCGAGCTGGCCCGCGTTCACGATGCCCATGTCCATGCCCGCCTGGATCGCGTGGTACAGGAACACGGTGTGGATCGCCTCGCGCACCGGGTCGTTGCCGCGGAACGAGAACGACACGTTCGACACGCCGCCGCTCACCTTCGCGTACGGCAGGTTCTGCTTGATCCAGCGGGTCGCCTCGATGAAGTCGACCGCGTAGTTGTTGTGCTCCTCGATGCCGGTCGCGACCGCGAAGATGTTCGGGTCGAAGATGATGTCTTCCGGCGGGAAGCCGACTTCGTTCACGAGGAAGTCGTACGAGCGCTTGCAGATCTCGGTCTTGCGCGCGTAGGTATCGGCCTGGCCCGTCTCGTCGAATGCCATCACGACCGCGGCCGCGCCGTAGCGGCGAATCAGGTTCGCGTGGTGGCGGAACGCGTCCTCGCCTTCCTTCAGCGAGATCGAGTTCACGATCGCCTTGCCCTGCACGCACTTGAGGCCGGCTTCGATGACGTCCCACTTCGACGAGTCGATCATGATCGGCACGCGCGCGATGTCCGGCTCGGACGCGATCAGGTTCAGGAAGCGCACCATCGCCGCCTTCGAATCGAGCATCGCCTCGTCCATGTTGATGTCGATCACCTGCGCGCCGTTCTCGACCTGCTGGCGCGCCACCGCGAGCGCCTCGTCGAACTGGCCGTTGAGGATCATCCGCGCGAATGCCTTCGAGCCGGTGACGTTGGTGCGTTCACCGACGTTGATGAAGAGCGTTCCGGACGTGACGTTGAACGGCTCGAGGCCGGCAAGGCGCATCATGTGATCGGTCATGGCGGTGCGAATTCGTATGAGGTAGGGCGGGCGTTGATGCGGTCGGTCAGGCGGCGTCGCTGTACTGGCTCGGCCAGCGGCGCGGTTTCACGTCGGCGAGCGCCTTGGCGATCTCGGCGATGTGCTCGGGCGTCGTGCCGCAGCAGCCGCCGGCGAGGTTCACGAGCCCGGCCTGCGCGAATTCCTTCAGGAGGCCCGACGTGACGTCCGGCGTCTCGTCGAAACCGGTGTCGCTCATCGGGTTCGGCAGGCCCGCGTTCGGGTAGCACGACACGTAGGTGTCGCACAGCTTCGCGAGCTCGGCGATGTACGGGCGCATCAGCGCCGCGCCGAGCGCGCAGTTCAGGCCGAACGTGAGCGGCTTCGCGTGGCGCAGCGAATTCCAGAACGCCTCGACCGTCTGGCCCGACAGGATGCGGCCCGATGCGTCGGTGACGGTGCCCGAGATCATGATCGGCAGGCGCTCGCCGGTGTCCTCGAACAGTTCGTCGAGCGCGAACAGTGCGGCCTTCGCGTTCAGCGTGTCGAAGATCGTCTCGACGAGGAACAGGTCGACGCCGCCGTCGAGCAGCGCCTTCGCCTGCTGGTAATACGCGTCGCGCAGCTCGTCGAACGTGACGTTGCGCGCGCCCGGGTCGTTGACGTCCGGCGAGATGCTCGCCGTCTTCGGCGTGGGCCCGATCGCGCCCGCGACGAAGCGCGGTTTGTCAGGCGTCGCGTAGCGGGCCGCCGATTCGCGCGCGAGCCGCGCCGATTCGACGTTCATCTCGACGACGAGGTCTTCCATCCCGTAGTCGGCCTGCGCGACCGTCGTCGCGCCGAAGGTGTTGGTTTCGACGATGTCCGCGCCGGCCGCGAAGTACTGGTCGTGGATCTCGCTGATGATCTGCGGCTGTGTGAGCGACAGCAGCTCGTTGTTGCCCTTGATGTCGCGCGGGAAATCCTTGAAGCGCTCGCCGCGATACGCGGCCTCGTCGAGCTTGTAGCGCTGGATCATCGTGCCCATCGCGCCGTCGAGGATCAGGATGCGCGATTTCAGCAGCGCGGGCAGTGCGGCGCCACGCGTGTAGGGCGCGTCGAGCGGGGCGGAAGCGGCGAGAGGAGTCGCAGACATGGGCGAGAGACCGGCGAAGACGGGAAAACCGTCATTGTAGCCGGTGCGCCGGGGCGCCGCCCGGCCTCGCGCGGCGCGGAGCCGGCCGGCGCGGCATGCGGGTTGCGCGCACGGTCGTGGTGCAGGCAACGGTGCAGGCCCGATGCCTGCGTGCGCGCGGTCTGCGCGCAATGAACACGCGTACTCGTGTGCGGGCCGCGCCCCCGCCCCATCAAACGAAAACCCCCGCCCGGCGAACCGGACGGGGGCTTGGATCGGAGTGCTCGCGGCGCCGCTTCAGTGCGGCGAATGGCCCGGCGATGCGCCGGGCCGCGGGTCGTCAGTGCAGGACGACGGGCATCATCATCAGGCTGTCGAACTGTCCGAGGAATTCGTCCACTTCGTCGAGCGACGGTTCATCCTCGATCAGCTGCTTCACGTGCGCGCGGAATCGCTCGGCGAGCTCGCCGTCGATGAAGATCTCGCGCTGGGCGTTCTTGTCGACGATTTCGTATCCGCCGGCATTCATCAGATGGTGGCCGGCCTGCGGCGCAAATTCGACGACGCAGTAGTTGGGGCTGTTGTAGATCATTTGCATGGCGGCACTCCTCTTCGCAGTGGCATCTGGCCTTGTTGTCCCGTAGGTGGGGCAGGCCGTGCCGGTTTCAAGGGGCTTGCGCTGCACACCCCGTTCTCCCGTTTGCGTGGGGTGTATCGGTTAGAAACCGATGTCTATCAAACGTTTCTTATTGTGATCCGGTGTACCGAAATAGTTGTTAAAGAGTGTCATCGGCCATTTCGGCGAGTCCTTTAATCGGTCGAAATTGCCGACTGGTCGATCGTCACGGCGCGGACGGCGCCGAGGCCGGCGGCGCAGCTGCTGGCGCGGGCGGTTGCACGGCGGGCGGCGGCGCGGGTGGTGCCGGCTCCGCGGCCGGTGCGCTGGCAGGCGCGTTGGTTGCGCCTTGCGTTGCGCCTTCCGTCGCGCCGGCGGCCGGTGCATCCGGCGGGGCGAGCCGGCCGTGCCACAGCAACTCGATCTGCGAACCGTTCGGTTCCGATTGTACGAGCCTTGCGGGCAGCCAGTCGAGCGACGGCGCGAGCCACATGTCGATGCGGCGCGTGTCGCCGTCGCGGCGCGGCAGCCGCATGAAATGGCGTGCCCTGATGATGCCGGCCTGCGTCTGCACGTCCTCGTCGCCGATCACCGTGATCGGCCAGGTCTCGCCGCTGTTGTTGTCGATCACGAAGAACTGTTGCGTGACGCCCGGCTTGTACGCGGCCGGATTGCCGCGCACGAGCCCCGACAGCTGCATCAGCATGCTGAAGCGATCCTGCACGCCGTCGGGCAGCGGTGCGTTGTTCGGCGTGCGCGTGAAGACCACCTGGCGGATCTCGCGGTTGAAGATCGCGATGTCCTCGGGCCGCTTGCCGCGCTTCTCGACATAGCGGTCGGGCGCGACGCCGAACGCGTCGATGCGGCCTTCGCTGCGGTAGGAGAACGGGCCGACGAACGGCACGGGCATCGACACCGACAGATCGTAGGTGCGCCCGTCGGTGCGCCAGTGGATCGTGCCGATCATGTTCTGCATCCCGTTGTAGAACGTGTCGTACTGCAGGTCGCCGGGCGGCGGTGCCGCGAACTTCACGCCGCTCGTCGCGGGGCCCGGCGTCGCGGCGCTGGCGGCGCCGCCGGCATCGCCGGCCGATGCCGCGTGCGCGCCGGATGCGCCTGTCGTGCCGCTCGCGGCGGCGGCGGCGGCCGGCGGCGGCTCGCCGTGCTCGGCCGTCTGCGTCGATGTGAGGAGCGGCTCGGGCGACGGCGCGGGCTTCGGTGCAGGCTTCGGCGTGGCGGGAGCCGGTTTCGCCGGCGCCGGCTCGGCCGGATGTTCGGCCGGCTTGGGCGCGGGCTGGCGCTCGATCGGCTGCGGCTTCAGCAATTCGATCTGCACCGGTATCGCGGCGGGCGCGGGCGGCGTGAACGCGTCGCGACTGCGCGTCAGCCACAAGGCCGCGAGCGCGTGCAGCACCAGCACGACCACGAGCGCGACGCCCACGCGCAGCCAGTGGCGGGGCGGGGCGTGACGAGGACGGGTGTCGGCAGGCGGCATCGGCGAAACGGTACAGGGTTGGGGCGGTCGCGGCGCGCAGCGCGCGTCACAGCCATCGGACCGCCGGATGCGCCGCGCGTTCGCGGTACATCGCGCGGGTGCCGCACGGGTGTCGCACGGGTGTAGCGCGCCCGGCGTGTCAGGCGTCGCGCGCGTCCGGACTATAGCCGAGTTCGTAAGACAGTTTCTGCGCGCAGGCACGCAGCGCGGTGTCCATTTCGCCGCCCCAAGCGATGTCGAACATGCCTTCCTGGCCGAGCGCGACGATCGCGAGCGCGAGTTCGCCGACCGCATCGAACACCGGCATGCAGAACGCATGGATCGTCGGCAGCAGCATCCCTTCGACGCGCGCGGCCTGATGCGCGCGCACGTCGGCGAGCACCGCCTCGACCTCGTCGAGCGTGCGCGGGCCGCCGTGATGCGGCGAGCGGCGTGTGTCGGCGAGCTCGCGTTCGAGCATCGCCGCAGTCTTGCTGCGCGGCAGGTACGCGGCGAACAGCAGGCCCGTCGCGGAGCCGAGCAGCGGCATCACGTCGCCGAGCTTCAGCGACGCCTTTGCGGGATGGCTCGATTCCATCCAGTGCACGATCGTCGGCCCCTGGTTGCCCCACACCGCGATGCCGACCGTCTGGTCGACGCGGTCGCGCAACTCGGTCAGCGCGATCCGCGCGAGCTTCACGCCGTCGACGCGCGCGAGCCGCGCGAGCCCCATCTGCAGCGCGAAGCCGCCGAGTTCGTAGCGGCCCGACACGGGATCCTGCGACACGACGCCGAGCCGCGAGAAGCTGACCAGGTAGCGATGCGCCTTCGCCGGGCTCATGCCCGCGCGCTGCGCGAGATCGCGCAGCATCATCGCGCGCGGCTCGCTCGTGAGCACGTCGAGCAGGCGGAAGCCGACCTCGATCGACTGGATGCCGGAGCGGAGCTTCTCGCCGCCTTCACCGTGCTCGCCGGAGCCGGTGTCGTCGGTGTCGGAATCGGCGGGATCGTCGTCGGGAAGCGGGCTGGCAGGCATGGGCAACGGGGGCGCGACAAGGCGGCAAGGGTCGGGACGAAAACGGCGTGCACGATCGTGGCGCGCCGCACGGATTCACCATCGTAAAATAGATTCCCTCCATCGTCACTACAACGGCAGATACCCCATGAAACTTGCATCGCTGAAGGACGGCACGCGCGACGGCCAGCTGATCGTCGTGTCGCGCGACCTGCACACCGCGGCGATCGCCGATGCGATCGCACCGACGCTGCAGCGCGTCCTCGACGACTGGGCGTTCTACGCGCCGCAACTGCACGACCTGTACGACGCGCTGAACCACGGCCGCGCACGCAACGCGTTCGCGTTCGATCCGGCGAACTGCATGGCGCCGCTGCCACGCGCGTTCCAGTGGGCCGACGGCTCCGCGTACGTGAACCACGTCGAGCTCGTGCGTCGCGCGCGCGGCGCCGAGATGCCGCCGGAGTTCTGGACCGATCCGCTGATGTACCAGGGCGGCAGCGACGATTTCCTCGGCGCGCGCGACGACATCGTGTGTCCGTCCGAGGAATGGGGCATCGACTTCGAGGCCGAAGTCGCGGTGATTACCGGCGACGTGCCGATGAGCGCGTCGCCGGACGACGCGCTGAAGGCCGTGCGGCTCGTCACGCTCGTGAACGACGTGTCGCTGCGCAACCTGATTCCGGCCGAACTCGCGAAGGGCTTCGGCTTCTTCCAGAGCAAGCCGGCCACCGCGTTCGCACCAGTCGCGGTGACGCTCGACGAGCTCGGCGACGAATGGCGCGAAGGCCGCGTGCACCGGCCGATGATCGTCCACTGGAACGGCAGGAAGGTCGGCCAGCCCGACGCGGGCACCGACATGGTGTTCCACTTCGGCCAGCTGATCGCGCATGCGGCGAAGACGCGCAACCTGCGTGCCGGCTCGATCGTCGGCTCGGGCACGGTGTCGAACAAGGACGCGAAGCGCGGCTACTGCTGCATCGCCGAGAAGCGCTGCCTCGAGACGATCGAGCACGGCGCGCCGCAGACCGAATTCATGCGCTACGGCGACACCGTGCGCATCGAGATGTTCGACGCGGCCGGCAAGTCGATCTTCGGTGCGATCGAGCAGGCGGTCGCCCCGCCCGACGGCGCGGCCTGACGCGCACGCGCAAGCCGACGCGAAACCCGGCCCCGGCCCGCGCGCCGGGTTTCGCCTGATGTTTGCCCGCGCGGGCTTGGCTACACTCGCCTCAGGCGTTTCAAACGCCTGAAGCTTTACCAGAACCCGGGAGCTGCGCATGGCCGATCTCGCCGCATACGGCGGTTACGAAGCACTGAAGGTGATACGCCGCGATCACGGCGTGCTCGACATCGTGATGAGCGGCGAGGGCGCGAACCGCAGCGGCCTCGCGACTGCGAACGAGCGCATGCATCGCGAGCTCGCCGACATCTGGCGCGACGTCGACCGCGATCCCGACACGCGCGTCGCGGTGATCCGCGGCGAGGGCAAGGGCTTTTCGGCGGGCGGTGATCTCGCGCTCGTCGAGGCGATGGCGAACGACTTCGACGTGCGCGCACGCGTGTGGCGCGAGGCGCGCGACCTCGTCTACAACGTGATCAACTGCAGCAAGCCGATCGTGTCCGCGATGCACGGCCCGGCCGTCGGCGCGGGGCTCGTCGCCGGGCTGCTCGCCGACATCTCGATCGCCGCGAAGGATGCGCGCATCATCGACGGCCATACGCGGCTCGGCGTCGCGGCCGGCGATCACGCGGCGATCGTGTGGCCGCTGTTGTGCGGGATGGCGAAGGCGAAGTACTACCTGCTGCTGTGCGAACCGGTGAGCGGCGAGGAGGCCGAGCGGATCGGCCTCGTGTCGCTCGCGGTCGAGCCGGCCGACCTGCTGCCGAAGGCGTATGAAGTCGCGGAGCGGCTCGCGCACGGATCGCAGTCGGCGATCCGCTGGACCAAGTACGCGCTGAACAACTGGCTGCGCAGCGCCGGGCCGACGTTCGATACGTCGCTCGCGCTCGAATTCATGGGTTTCTCGGGGCCCGACGTGCAGGAAGGCATCCGCTCGCTGCGCGAGCGGCGCCCGCCCGACTTCCCCGGCGACGCACCGTTCTGACGCGCGTTATGATCGAACCAAAGGCGGCCGCTCGATCCGTGCCGGCCGCTTCGCTCCCCCAGTCAACCAGGACGCCCGTATGACGACCGATGCCCCCGGTTCCAACCCTTTCGCCGGCTTTGCCGGTTTCAAGCCTGCCGACATGCTCGACCGGATGTGGGACATGATGCGGATGACGCCGTTCGGCGGGATGGCGTCGTTTCCCGGCACCGCGTCGGGGCTGCCGCCTTCGCTGTCGAGCATGTCCGACATGATGGCGCCGCTCACGAGCGTCGAGGAACTCGACAAGCGGATCACCGATCTGCGTGCGGTCGAGCAATGGCTCAAGCTCAATCTCGGGATGCTGCAGTCCGCGATCCAGGCACTCGAGGTGCAGCGCGCGACGCTCGCGACGCTGCGCGCGTTCGGCGCGTTCGCGCAAAGCTCGATGTCGGCGGCCGAGGAGGCCGCGGTTGCGGCCGCGCAAGCGGCGTCCGCGCCCGCGTCGCGCGCCGATGCCCGGCACGCGCCGGACGCCGAGGCTGCTGCTTCCGAGGCTGCGCCGCCGGCAGGCGACGCCGCGCAGCAGGCGTTCGACCCGGCCGGCTGGTGGAACCTGCTGCAGGCGCAGTTCAACCAGCTCGCGAGTCTCGCGGTGGCACAGCCGGGCGCGCAACCCGCGGCGCCGGGCGATGCGTCGCCGGAGCCGGCCGCCCAGCCGGCGCAGGCGAAGCAGCCCGCCTCCGCCGCGGCAGCCGCAGCCGCGCCGCGCAAGCCGGCCGCGAAGCGCGCGAAGCCGGCCGGCTCGGCCGCGGCGCGCGCGGCAGCCGCTTCGTCGCCCGAAACGCGTCCGCCGAAGCGCTCGACGTGACGCGAACCGGATAGCAGGTCGATCATGCGGCTCGCGCTCGTGCTGATGGGGGGCGGCGCACGCGCCGCCTATCAGGTCGGCGTGCTGAAGGCGCTGGCCGAAATCGCGCGCGAGGCCGATCCGAACCGGCATACGGTGCCGTTCACGGTGGTCTGCGGGTCATCGGCCGGCGCGATCAATGCGACGTCGATCGCAAGCCACGCGGACGACTTTTCGCACGGCGTGCGGCGCCTGCTCGAATTCTGGGAGCCGCTGCGCGCGGACTACGTGTATCGCACCGACTGGCTCGGCATCGCGGCGGCGGGCGCACGCTGGCTCGCGACGATGACCTTCGGCTGGGCGGCGCGCCGCTCGCCGCGCGGGCTGCTCGACAACGCGCCGCTCGCGCACCTGCTGCAGCGCGAGCTGAGCTTCCACCGGATCGAGCAGATGCTCGAGGCCCGCCTGCTGCATGCGCTGTCGGTGACGGCGCTCAGCTATTCGAGCGGCCGGCACCTGACCTTCTACCAGGCTGCCGAGCCGATCCAGGCATGGCGGCGCGCGCAGCGCACCGCACGGCTCGTCGATCTGTCGGCGTCGCACCTGCTCGCGTCGTCGGCCATTCCGTTCGTGTTCCCGGCCGTGCCGCTCGTGCTCGACGGCCAGATCGAATACTTCGGCGACGGGTCGATCCGGCAGGTCGCGCCGCTGTCGCCGGCGATCCACTTCGGCGCGGACCGGATCGTCGTCGTCGGCGCGGCCGATCCGCGGCCCGAAATTCCCGCCGCGAACGGCTCGGGGCTGGTGCGCGGTTACCCGACGCCCGCGCAGATCGGCCAGCAGGTGCTCGCGAGCGTGTTTCTCGACTCGATCGGCTCGGACATCGAGCGGATCGAGCACATCAACCGGATGATCGAGCACCTGCCGCACCAGGTCGAAGTCGACAGCGGCTGGCGGCACGTCGACGTGCTCGCGATCGCGCCGTCCGAGCGCATCGAGCTGATCGCCGCGAAACACCTGACGCAGATGCCGGCGACGATGCGCGGGCTGCTCGGCGCGATCGGCGGCAGCCAGCCCGCCGGCGCGTCGTTCGCGAGCTACCTGCTGTTCGAGGAGGCGTTCACGCGCGAGCTGATCGAACTCGGCTACCGCGACGGGCGCGCGCAACGCGACACGCTGGCGGACTGGATCGCCCGGGCCGACGGCGGCAGCGCGCCGGCGGCCGGCACGCCGCCCGAAGGCGGTATCGCGACAGGCGAAATACGGGCCTGACCGACACGCCCGGGGCCGACCCGAAAGCGACGCAGCTTACATTTCGGTTGCGTTTTCGCGACGGAGCCTGCGACCGATCGCCGCACCGCGGCTGGCGGCCCGCGACCGGTTCCGCGTCTCGGAACCGTCATGGGCGCGTGCTATCATGGCCGCCGCCGTATACACCATATCGAGCAGCCCGCCGGTCCGGCGGTCGCACGGGAACCCGTCCGGGGACCGCGTGGCGCCGGGCGGGCTCGTCACCGAGCCGGCCTGCGCCGGCCCCCACATCAGGCACGCGCGGTCGGTTCCGTTCGAGCGGAGCGGGGCCGCGGCGTGCTTCGAGGCGGCGGCGCGGCCGCCCGGCTGCCGAACGCGGAATCTGCGTCCGGGGGCTGGATTCACGCGTAAAATTAGAGTCTTGGCTGCAAAAAGCGCGTTCGCGC
Source organism: Burkholderia sp. BCC1993 (assembly GCF_905339865.1). Taxonomy (NCBI): domain Bacteria; kingdom Pseudomonadati; phylum Pseudomonadota; class Betaproteobacteria; order Burkholderiales; family Burkholderiaceae; genus Burkholderia; species Burkholderia sp. BCC1993. The sequence goes on from NZ_CAJPGZ010000012.1 coordinate 182,746, forward strand.
GCCCGCGCGGCAACAGTCACGTTTAGAGAAGTCGCATTGCGCAGAACAGGGGTGGGACCATCATGAACACCATGCTTTATCCGGAACTTTACAGGTCGCTCGAAGCTGTCCGCTGGGACATGGAGAAGGACATTCCGTGGGACAAGTTCGACGCTTCGCTGCTCACCGACGAGCAGGCGAAGACGATCAAGATGAACGCGATCACCGAATGGTCGGCGCTGCCCGCGACGGAAATGTTCCTGCGCGACAACCAGCACGACAGCGACTTTTCCGCGTTCATGAGCGTGTGGTTCTTCGAAGAGCAGAAGCATTCGCTCGTGCTGATGGAATACCTGCGCCGCTTCCGGCCGGAAATGGTGCCGACCGAAGAGGAACTGCACGCGGTGCGCTTCGCGTTCGACCCGGCGCCGCCGCTCGAGACGCTGATGCTGCACTTCTGCGGCGAGATCCGCCTGAACCACTGGTATCGTTGCGCGGCCGACTGGCACACCGAGCCGGTCATCAAGCACATCTACGAAACGATCTCGCGCGATGAAGCGCGCCACGGCGGCGCTTACCTGCGCTACATGAAGAAGGCGCTGAACAACTGCGGCGACGTCGCGCGCGCGGCGTTCGCGAAGATCGGCGTGCTGATGGCGTCGGCGCGCCGCACCGAGAAGCCGCTGCACCCGACCAACCTGCACGTGAACCAGGCGCTGTTCCCGCGCGACACCGTGCAGTCGCGCCTGCCCGATCCGGAATGGCTCGAGCGCTGGCTCGACGAGCAGATCCGTTTCGACGGCGAGTGGGAAAAGAAGGTCGTCGAGCGGATCCTGCACAACCTGTCGATCCTGTTCGAGCGCACCTTCGCGACCGCGCAGGAACTGAACCGCTATCGCAAGGAAGTCACCGGCCGCCTGCAGTCCGAAAGCGGCCCGTCGTCGGCCGCGCAACCGGCCTGAGGCCGCGCGGCGTCGCAGCCGGCGTGAAGCGCCGCCGGCCGCGATCGCCGCCGCGTATTCCCGCATGAAGCCCGCCCGGCGATCCGGCGGGCTTTTTATCTGGCGCCGCCGTGTTCCGTCGCGACGTGCATCGCGCGCCGCTCACGCCATCCGAAATCCATCATGCCCGCTACCTTCGAACGCAAGCTGATCACCCGTGACGCCCTGGTTGCGCTGCGCGCTTCGCTGCCTTCGCCCGTCGTGTTCACGAACGGCGTGTTCGACATCCTGCACCGTGGCCACGTCACCTATCTCGCCGATGCGAAGGCGCTCGGCGCATGCCTGATCGTCGGCGTGAACAGCGATGCGTCGGTGCGCATGCTCGGCAAGGGCGACGACCGGCCGATCAACCGCGAGGAAGACCGCATGGCGCTGCTCGCGGCGCTGGAAAGCGTCGATTGGGTCGTGAAGTTCGAGGAGAAGACGCCGGTGTCGCTGATCGAGGCCGTCCGTCCGGACATTCTCGTGAAGGGCGGCGACTACGACATGGACGCGCTGCCGGAATCGGCGATCGTGCGCGGCTGGGGCGGGCGGGCGCTCGCGATTCCGTTCGAGCACGACCGCTCGACCACCGCGCTGCTGAAGAAGGTGCGCGCGCAGCAGTCCTGATGCGGGTGCCGCGCCGTCAGGGCGCGGATGCCGCGAGCGGCTCGGCCGTGACGGCCGGCGCGCCGATCGGGCCGCCGATCACGGGCTGATCGGCCGCGTGCGCGAGCGGCATCGCATGCAGCGCTTCGGGCCGCACCTGCCGGGACAGCACGCCCGGTTCGCGCGGGCCGGCCGCCGGCAGCGGCCCGAACACGCCGCGCACGGCGACGAACGCGAGCAGGTTCGCGAGAAAGAGAACAGCGATCAGCCAGCGCAGCATCGTCGACACTCCTCGTCGTTGTTCAGTCGTTCAGTCGGCGCGATGCCGGCCGGTTTGACGTCAATCCTGCGCCGCCGCTTCCGCGGCGATCAGCGCAAGCCCGGACAGAATCAGCGCGTCGTGCCGCGTATGCGGCAGCGTCAGCGCACGCGCGACGTCGTCGGCTGCACCGCCTGCCAGCACGAGCCGCACGGGTGCCTGCCACGCATCGGCGAGATCGCGCCAGGCGCGTTCGATCAGCCCCGCCTGCGCGTACAGGCAGCCGGCCGACAGCGAGCGCGGCGTATCGACCTGGAACGGCTCGGCCTGCGCGCCCGCGAGCAGCCCGCTCGCGATGTCGGTGGTCAGCGTCGGCAATTGCGCGGTGTGCGTGCCGAGCGCGCGCATCATCAGCGCCCAGCCCGGCGCGATCAGCCCGCCGGTGAAACGTCCGTCCGCACGCAGCGCTTCGAGCGTCGTCGCCGTGCCGAACGTCGCGATCAGCAGATGCTCGCCCGGAAACGCCGCATGCGCGCCGATCAAACCGGCCCAGCGATCGCTGCCGAGCTGTTCGGGCGTCGTATAGCCGTTCGTCACGCCGCATTGCGCGGGCCGCGAGCGAATCGTCGTGCGCGGCAGGCCGGGCCAACGGGCGTCGAGCAGCGCGTCGAGCCGGGCGGCCACGTCGGCACCCGCGACGTTCGAGATCCATGCGCCATGCGGACGCGGCACGGCCGACCAGTCGGGATCGGCGCCGCCGTCGCGCGTATGGCCGAACGCGCCGGTGTCGACGAGCGCGCGCTGCGCGTCGGCGAGCGCCCACTTGATCCGGCTGTTGCCGGCGTCGATCAGCAGATGCGGTTCGTTCATTGCGCTTCGCGCAGCGATACGTCGCCGGCCGCGATCGCCCGCACGCCATCGGGCGTGTCGAGCAGCAGCTGGCCGGTCGCGTCGATGCCGGTCGCGATACCGCGCACGCGTTCGACACCCTGTTCGAGCAGCACGACTTCGCGCCCTGCGTACGCGTGCAGCGCGTGCCAGCGCGGCAGGAACGGCGCGAGCCCGTCGGTGCCGAACTGCGCGAGGGCGGGGGTGAGCGCGTTCAGCGCGGCGGCGAGCGTATCGGTGAGGTTGGCCGATGCGCACGCGGCCGACAGCGCGGCCGGCGGCAGCCCGCTCGCGAGCGTCGCTTCGCGCGCGCGCAGCGCGTCGACCTGCGCGGCGACGGCTTCCGCGCCGCGCACGTTGATGCCGAAGCCGATCACGACGGCGGTCGCGTCGGCGGTGGTCCAGACGGTTTCGATCAGGATCCCGGCGAGCTTGCCGACGATGCGCGGCGTGCCGTCGTCGGTGACCGTCAGCAGCAGGTCGTTCGGCCATTTGAGCGCGACGCGCGTGCGGGCGTCGAGCGGCAGCGTGGCGAGCCCTTCCGCGAGCGCGACGCCGATCGCGATGCTGAGGCCGCCGAGCGCGTCCACGGGGCGCGGCACGATGCAGCCGACCGAGCACAGCAGCGCGTTGCCGGGCTGCGCGAACCACGGGCGGCCTTGCCGGCCGCGGCCGGCCGTCTGCTCGAACGCGACGCGCACGAGCGGCGCGGGCAGCGCGTTCGCGGCGCGCGGCAGCGCCTTGAGGCGCGTCGCGACGTCGGCGTTGGTCGAGCCGGTGGCGGCAACGATGTCGAGCGGCCACGCGCGCGGCGCGGCATCCAGGTGCGCCTCGAGCCGGTTGCGCGCGATGTGCGCGTCGCCGGAATCGGGCGTGTCGGAGGAGGTGGGGGCGTTCATGGTGGCTATTGTAGCGACAGGGGCGGAAGGGGCGCTTGGAAGCACCGGCAGCGATATCGACGGTGACGGCCGCGCATCCGGCGCGGCTACTTGTTTTGCAGGCTCGGCTTGCACGGGCGCGCGAATGTTCGCAGTCGGTGTCCTGCTTGACCGCGGGCCTGTTGCCGCTTTCGCCTGCCGAATCCGGCACCGTTGCGTACCGCCGCCGGCCGGCATCTTGAAATTGGCGACCGGCACGACTACGTTCGAAGTATCTGCTTTGGCGGCATGTTCGACGGCGTTGCCGGCAGTAACGCAGACGAATCGGCGCGCGCCGGCGTGTCGTCGTCGTTGCCGCATCGAGGGAAATGGCGATGAACCCGCTTCATTCGTGTTCGAGCCCGTCCAGCCGGTTCGAGCGCCTTCACCGCAGGACGCGCCGGAGCGCCGATGCCGCCGGCCTCCCGACGACGTGTGCCTGTCGCCGGCTGATGGACTCGCTCGCGTCGGCATGGTCGGCGATGCGCCCGGATATGTCGCATACGCACCGGCACTGACGCGGCGGCGGACCATTTTCAAGGAGGTGGCCATGCAACTCCACATGCATTCGCACCATTACGCGCGCCGCATTCCGGTGTGGCGAGCCGCCGTGATCGGCGGGTGCGTGGCCGGTGCGGTTTTCCTCGTCGTCCAGGTCGTCGCGGCGGCAATCATCGGACACGACGCGTGGGCGCCGCTGCGCATGATCGCGGCCATCTACTTCGGCGATGACGCGCTCGCACCGTCGGCCACGGTCGAAGTGGGGACGCTGCTGGCCGCGCTGGGCGTGCACTTCGCGTTGTCGATCGTATTTGCGCTGATCCTGGCCGTGATCATTGCGTGTTTCAGCCTGGATTCGAGCATCGGGATGGCCAGCGTGGCGGGGGCCGTATTCGGCGTGCTGCTGTACGTCGTCAACTACTACGGCATGACGCAGTTGTTCCCGTGGTTCGCCGACGCGCGAGGCTGGGTGAGCGCGCTCGATCACATCGTCTTCGGACTGATCGTGTCCGACTCGTACATGCGTCTGGAACGCCCCGCGCGCAGCGGCGCCGCCTGACACGGGATGCCGCGACGGCACCCGGCCAGGCGGCTCGCGCGCATCACGGCGCGATGACCGGGTGCTTCAGCGCATGCGCGGTTTCGATCCACTGCGCGTGGAATTCGTCCGCGTCGGGCTTGAGCCCCAGCTCGCCGTTGCGATACGCCATCGCGAGCGTCTGCACGGCTTCCGGCAGCTCGTGTTCCGCCGCCCGGCGATACAGCGCGAGCGCGCGCGCTTCGTCGCGCGGCACGCCGCTGCCTTCGCGGTACGCGTTCGCGAGCATGAAGTCCGCGGCCGGGAGGTCCGCGCGCGACGCGAGCTCGAACCAGTGCGCGGCCTGCACGGGGTCCGCGGCGGTGCCGTAGCCGCTGCGATAGATCAGCCCGAGGTAATACGCGGCGGCCGGATCGCCCTGTCCGGCCGCTTCGCCGAGCAGCGCGCGGGCGCGCACATAGTCCTTCGGGATGTCGCCGCTGCCCAGCAGCAATGCCTTGCCGAGTGCGAGCTGCGCGCGCCGCGCGGCGGGCGTGTCGGTTTTCGTGTCCGCTTGCGCGGCGGTTTCCAGCCAGCCGCGCCCCTCGTCGCGCAGCCCCGGCTCGCGCGCATCGACCAGCGCGATGCCGAGCGCCGCCTGCGCGTCGCCCGACCCGCGGCGTGCGAGGGCGCGCAACTGCGCGAGCGCGTGCGGCTCGACGGCCTGCGTGACCATCGCCTGCCACTCGTCGAGCTGCGCGGTGCTCGGCGCGGGGCCGGCCGCACGCCAACCGGTCGCCGTGACGACGGCCGCGACGGTCACGGCCGCCGCCGCGAGCAACGCGGCCGGCGGGAGTTTCGCGCGCAGCAGGCGCCGCGCGGCGGCGGTGAAGCCGGCCTCGGCCGGCCGCATCGTCCGGATCGGTTGCATCGCGGGTCTCATGGTCATTGCGTGAGGTCGATCTCGTAGATGGCGAGGTTCTTGCCCGAGCCGTCGTCGGCCGCGACCTGCGTGAGGCCGCTCAGGCCGGCAGCCGCCGCGTCGCCGAGCCGGTTCGGCGCGGACGTGAACCGCACGTGCGCGACCGAGCTCGCGAGCTTCGTGAAGCGCCAGCTGCGCTGCGCGCCGTCGGCCGCGCGCGTGATCGCGCCGCGTTTCTTGATGAACGCGATCAGCACGTCGCGGTTCGCGTCGGGCGACGCGAAGATCGTCTTGCTGCCGTCGAGGCCCGGGAAGTTGCCGCCGCCGCTCGCGCGGTAGTTGTTGGTCGCGACGATGAACTGCGCGTTCGGGTCGATCGGCGCGCCCTTGTACGTCAGGTTCCTGATCCGGCTGCCGACCGGCTGCGTGACGTCGATCTCGTACGCGAGATCGGCGGACGTGAACATGTCGAAGTTGTAGCCGGGGAAGCTGCTGACGAGCGGCTGCACGGTCGCCTGGGTCGGGTCGATCGTGTTGAAGCGTTTCGCGGCCGTCTCGAGCCAGTTCTTCACGTCGCTGCCGCTCACCTTCACCGCGTACACGGTGTTCGGATACAGGTACAGGTCGGCCGCGTTGTTGATCGCGAGCGCGCCCGGCGCGACGTCGGTGTAGTCGCTGCCGCCGCCAAAGCCGCTCTTGAACGGCGCGCTGACCGACAGCACCGGCAGCGACGCGTATTGGGGCAGGTTCGCCTGCACGTAGGTCTTCACGTAGTCGGCCTGCGCCTCGTTGACGATCTGGATCGCGCCCGGATCGCCGACGTCCGCGAAGTACGAGTTCATCCGGTAGTCGGTCGAGCCGATCGGCGTCTTCACGTAGTCGATCGTCGCCTGGTGCTCGGCGGCGATCGCGGCAGACACCGACGGATCGGCGGCGACATAGCTCTTGTCCGCGTTCTGGATCGGCCGCGCCTCGACGGTCGTCAGCGACTTGTCGACGCTCCACGTCTTGCCGTCGAACGTCAGGCCGAGCTTGATCACGCCGAGATGCTTGCCCCAGTAGTTGGCCATCACGGTCGGTACGCCGTTGACGGTGCCCTTCGCCTTGTCGACGCCCGGCAGGTTGAACTGCGCCACGGTGCTGTTCGCATCCGGGAACACCTGGTGCGAGTGGCCGATCAGCATCGCGTCGATGCCGGGCACCTTCGACAGCCACCAGCTGCCGTTCTCCATCGTCGGCGAGTACGCGGAATTGTCGAGGCCGCCGTGCGAGATCGCGACGACGAGATCGGCGCCCTTCGCGCGCATCTCCGGAATGTACTTCTCGGCCGCTTCCTTCAGGCCGGTCGTGTAGACCTTGCCGTCGAGCCAGCGCTTGTCCCAGCTCATGATCGCGGGCGGCGTGAAGCCGATGATGCCGATCTTCACCGGCGCGCTGACGGTCTTGCCGTCGGGCGTGACGGCCGTCACCGTGCGGGTCAGGATCGTGTACGGCGTGAACAGCGGCGCGTTGGTCCTCGCGCTGATCACGTTCGCGAGCACCTGCGGGAAGTTCGGGCCTGCGCACTTCTTCTGCTGCGCGGGGGCCGGCAGCCCGTCGACGTCGAACGTGTTGCCGGTCACCTGCGACAGGTACGGCAGCCCGTAGTTGAACTCATGGTTGCCGATCCCGCCGCCGTCGAACTTCGCGGCGTTCATCACCTTGTAGATCGCGAGCGTCTGGTCGCAGCCGATCGGGTTCACGAGCGCCTGGTAGTCCGACAGCGCGGTGCCCTGGATCGTGTCGCCGTTGTCGAGCAGCAGCGTGTTCGGGTACTGTGCGCGCGCCTGCGCGATCAGCGTCGACACGCGCTCGAAGCCGAGCGACTTGTCGGCGGCGAGCTTGAAATAGTCGTACGACAGCACGTTGGTGTGCAGGTCGGTCGTTTCGAGCAGCGCGAGCGTGGCGGTCGTGCCGGCGGGCGCCTGGGCCTGCGTCTGCGATGACGAAGGCGCGGTGACGTCGTCGCCGCCGCAACCGGCGAGGGCGAAGGCGAGGCTGGCGAGCGCGGCGACGGCGGTCGCGCGGCGGCGGGAAAGCGGGGGGAGACGCATCGATTGTCCTGTTCGGTGTTCTGTTCTATGAATCGCGAGGCGCGCCGCGAGATGGCGGCGCGGGCGCCGACGGCCTGACGTGCGGCGCGTGAGAGTATCGAAAGGAAACGTGACGGAAGAATGAAAGGTCGCGCACCCGGCATGCCGAATCCGGCGGCGAACGCCGCGCGGTGGCGGGCCGGGCACCCGCAACCGGATGCCCCCGGCCCGACGCGCCGGCCATGCGCGCGCCGCCAGGCGCGCCCGGCTGCGCGTCCCGACGGAAATCCTCACGTCGCGGCGCCGGGCGGTTCGCTACAATGGCCGCTGTCATCCTTTTGCAAACAATCCGCCCTTGGACTTCGAGACTCCTCCCGGCCTGTCGGTCGACGCCGGCGGCCAGGGTCAGACGGTGCGCCTGTACGGCCAATGGACCGCACTCGCGCTTGCGCGCAACCGCGGCGCGGTCGCGCGCCGCATCGCGGGCATCGCGTCCGGGCGCGTGAAAGAATGGGATCTGTCCGGCATCGAGCGACTCGACCACGTCGGCGGCCAGGCGCTGTGGCGCGTGTGGGGCCGCAAGCTGCCGGCCGGCGTCGAGCTGTCCGCCACGCAGCGCACGATCTTCGAGCGGATCGAACGCCTCGACAGCCAGCGCGAGGCGCCCGAGCGCGTCGTGCGGTTCGATCCCGTCACGCGCCTCGGCCAGGCGATCTTCGCGTTCGCCGAACACCTGCAGGGCGGCATCGCGATGTTCGGCCTCGTGATCCTCGACGCGCTGTCGGTGCTGCGCCGCCCGCAGACGATGCCGTGGAAGGAAACCTCGGCGAACATCTACAGCGCCGGCGCGCAGGCGCTGCCGATCACCGCGCTGGTCGCGTTCTTGATCGGCATCGTGCTGAGCTACCTGTCCGCGCAGCAGCTGCAGATGTTCGGCGCGAACCGCTACATCGTGAACATCCTCGGGCTGTCGGTGATCCGCGAGCTGGGGCCCGTGCTGTCGGCGATCCTCGTCGCGGGCCGCTCCGGGTCGGCGATCACCGCGCAGATCGGCGTGATGCGCGTGACCGAGGAGCTCGACGCGATGCGCGTGATGGGCATCCCGCACGGGCTGCGGCTGATCCTGCCGCGCGTGCTCGCGCTCGGCGTCGCGATGCCGCTGCTGGTGATGTGGACCAACATCATCGCGCTCACCGGCGGCGCGCTCGCCGCGAAGCTGGTGCTCGGCATCGACGTCAACTATTTCGTGCGCTCGCTGCCGGGCGTCGTGCCGATCGCGAACCTGTATATCGGCATCGGCAAGGGCGTCGTGTTCGGCATGCTGATCGCGCTGGTTGCCTGTCATTTCGGTTTCCGGATCAAGGCGAACTCGCAGAGCCTCGGCGAAGGGACGACGACGTCGGTCGTCTCGTCGATCACGGTCGTGATCCTCGCCGACGCGGTGTTCGCGATCCTGTTCCAGAACGTGGGGCTCGGATGAACGCGTCGAACGAACCGGCGGCTAGTGCCGCCAGCGCGCATGCCGCGGCAATCGGCGCAGGCTCGGTCGGCATGCCGCCGGGCGCCGCCGTACCCGGCGACGACCTCGTGATCGAGGTGCGCAACCTGACGAAGCGCTACGGGCGCAACGTCATTCACCAGAAGCTCGATTTCGACGTGCGGCGCGGCGAGATCGTGGCGATCGTCGGCGGCTCGGGCTCGGGCAAGACGACGCTGGTGCGGCAGATCCTCGGCCTCGAGCGCCCGACGTCGGGCACGATCAAGGTGTTCGGCGAAGACACGTCGAAGATCGACGACGCGACCGCGCGGATGATGCGCACGCGCTCGGGGATGCTGTTCCAGCAGGGCGCGCTGTTCTCGTCGATGACGGTGTTCGACAACGTCGCGCAGCCGTTGCGCGAGCTCGGCCGCGTGCCGCCCGACCTGCTGCACGACATCGTGATGCTGAAGCTCGAGATGGTCGGGCTGCCGTGCAAGCACGCGTCGAAGATGCCGGCCGCGCTGTCGGGCGGGATGGTGAAGCGGGTCGGCATCGCGCGCGCGATCGCGCTCGAGCCGGAGCTGCTGTTCCTCGACGAGCCGACCGCCGGCCTCGACCCGCAGGCGTCCGACGAATTCGTCGAGCTGATCGCGACGCTGCACCGCACGCTCGGGCTGACGGTCGTGATGGTGACGCACGATCTCGACACGATGGTCGCGCTGTCGACGCGCGTCGCGGTGCTGGCCGACCGCAAGGTGCTGGTTGCGGCCCCGGTCGAGGAGGCCGCGAACGTCGATCATCCGTTCATCCACGAATATTTCCTGGGGCTGCGCGGGCGCCGCGCGCTGCAGGCGCTGCCGCCCGAGCGGCGCGCGAAGCTGCCGAAGGCGGCCCTCGAACCGGCGCCGTCGAGCGTCGAGCTGTAAGCCAAGGCAAGAAGCAAGGAACCCGCGAATGGAAAACAAATCACATGCGTTCTGGGCCGGCCTGTTCACGATCGCGCTGACGCTCGCGATCGCGGGCACCGTGTTCTGGTTCAACGTCGACCGTACCGTGCGCGTGCCGTACGACCTGCTCGCGCGCACCAACGTGACGGGCCTGTTCCCCGATGCGGCCGTGCGTTTTCGCGGCCTCGACGTCGGCAAGGTGCAGTCGATCGGCTTCGATCGCGCGCATCCGGGCCAGATCCGGATCCGGATCCTCGTCGATCACGACGCGCCGATCACGCAGTCGACCTACGGCAGCCTCGGCTTCCAGGGCGTGACGGGCATCGCGTTCGTGCAGCTCGAAGATACGGGGCGCGACCTGGCGCCGCTGCCGTCGTCGCCGAAGGCGATCGCGCAGATCCCGATGCGGCCGAGCCTGTTCGACCAGATCCAGGAGCGCGGCGACGTGCTGCTGCGGCAGCTCGAGCTGGCGGCGAAAAGCGCGAACGCGCTGATGTCGCCGGAGATGCGCGAGCAGCTGCGCGCGACGGCCGAAAGCCTGCAGCACGCGGCAGACGGCGCGGCGACGCTGTCGAAGCAGCTCGCGCCGGCGGTGGCCGCGCTGCCTGAGACGATGCACCAGGTCGATCGCGCGATGGCATCGGCGAACACGCTGCTGCAGCCGAACGGGCCGCTCGTGTCGAACCTGAACAAGGCCGGCTCGGCTGCCGAGCAGGTCGGCGTTGCGCTGAACGACCTGAACGCGCGGGTCCAGTACGACACGCTGCCGCGTTTCAACGTGCTGGCCGGCAGCGTCGGCGATGCGTCGCGGCAATTGAAGGACGTCGCCGGTGAACTCGGCCGCAACCCGAGCAGTCTGTTGTTCGGCTCGCCCGGTTCCGCGCCCGGACCCGGCGAGGCGGGCTTCGTCTGGCCGGGGGCGGGTGCCGCGGCCGGGAAATGAAGCGCATCGCCAGCCCGCCGCTCGAGCGGCTCGGCGCGAGACCGGGCCATGACGCCATCGAAACCGGAAACATCATGCAGGAACATGCCATGCCACGAATCCTTGACCGCGCGCTGCGTCCGGCCGCGACCGCGCTCGCGATGCTGACGCTGGTGTTCGCCGCCGGCTGCGCCGGCAACGCCGCGGCGCTGTCGAACGTCCGCTACGACCTCGGGCCGGCCGCATCGGTCGTCACGGCCGGCACGGGGCCCGCGCTGAAGGTGCTCGACGTCGCCGCGCCCGACGCGCTCGACACGGACAAGTTCGTCTACCGCCTCGCGTATGCGGATGCGCAGCGCATGGCCGTCTATCGCGACAGCCGCTGGACCGCACCGCCCGCGCAACTGCTCACGCAGCGGCTGCGCGGCGCGCTGTCGTCGCGCGGCGCGGTGCTCGAAGGCACCGACGGCGTGCGCGCGCCGACGCTGAAGGTCGACCTGAACGAATTCGAGCAGGTGTTCGACGGGCAGTCGCAGAGCCACGGCGCGGTCACCGCGCGCGCGACGCTGATGCAGGACGGCAAGGTGCTCGGCCAGCGCACCTTCGTCGCGCGCGCGCCGTCGAGCACGCCCGATGCGGCCGGCGGCGCGCGTGCGCTCGCGGCCGCGAGCGACGAGCTCGTGTCGCAGATCGCCGCGTGGGTCGGCGTGCAGGCGTACGCGGGCAACTCGTGACGCACCGCGCGCAGCCGCGATGAGCGCGCCGGGCACGTCGCGCGCGTCGTCGCTGGCGCGGCAGGCGTTCGCCGCGTATGCGGCGCTCGTCGTCTATGCATCGCTGTATCCGTTCGACGGCTGGGTGTCGCTCGGCATCGGGCCGTTCGACTACCTGTTCGCGCCGATGCAGCGCTATGTGACCGCGTTCGACGTGGTCACCAACGTGCTCGGCTACCTGCCGTTCGGCGCACTCGGCGTGCTCGCGCTGCATCCGCGCTGGCGCGGCGTGGCCGCGACGCTGATCGTGGGCGGCCTCGGCGTGCTGCTGTCGGGGTCGATGGAGGCGCTGCAGACCTACCTGCCGACGCGTGTCGCGTCGAATCTCGACCTCGCGGCCAACGCGCTCGGCGCGCTGCTCGGCGCGGCGCTCGCGGCACCGGCCACCGGCGCGCTGCTCGAGCGCGGCGCGCTGCGCCGGCTGCGCTTCGCGTGGTTCGAGACCGACGGCGCGACGCCGCTGCTGCTCGCCGGGCTGTGGCCGTTCGCGATCCTGTTTCCGTCGCCGTTCCTGTTCGGCATCGGCGACTGGCCGGCCGCGCTGTGGGAACGCGCCGACGGCTCGATGCAGGACGCGCTGCTCGCGTGGCTGCCGGCCGCGTGGCGCGTGAGCGAATGGCCCGAGCGCGTCGACGGCTGGCTGTCCGACTCCGCGTGGGAAGCCGCGCTCGGCGGGCTGATGCTGTTCGCCGCGCTGGCGATCGCGTCGCTCGCGATGCGCGAGCGCGCGCCGCGCGTGCGGCTCCTGATCGGGTTCGTCGTCGCGACGCTCGCGCTGAAGGCGGCCGCGACCTTCATGCAGTCGAGCACCGGCCTCGTCGTCGTGTGGGCGACGCCCGGCGCGCGGCTCGGCATCGAGCTCGGCTTCGCGGCGGCCCTGCTCGCATTGCGCGTGCCGGCCGCGTGGCGCGCGCTGCTCGCGGCGCTCGCGCTGCTGGCCGGCGTGGCGCTCGTCAACCTGCTGCCCGTCAACCCGTTCTTCGACTTCACGCTGTCGGGCTGGCGGCAGGGCCGCTACGTGCACTTCAACAGCATCGCGCGCTGGCTCGCGTGGATCTGGCCCTACGCGGCGCTGATCTGGCTCGGCCAGCGGGTCGAGCGCGCGTGGCTGCCGGCCGCGCCGCGGCGCTGACGCGGCACGCCGGGCAGGGCGGCCACGGTTCGGTCGCGGGCAGCGGCGCGCGCCGCTCGTTATAATCGTCCGCACATCCGTTGCCGCGCGCAACGGCGATCGCCCCTCTTTCCGCCCGGCACCGCGCCGGGCCGCTCGTCACCATCATGGATTCCTATTACCAGCACCACGTCTTCTTCTGCCTGAACCAGCGCGACCCGGGCGCCGAGCGTCCGAGCTGCGCGCAATGCGATGCGCAGACCATGCAGGAATACGCGAAAAAGCGCGTGAAGGAACTCGGCCTCGCGGGGCCCGGCAAGGTCCGCATCAACAAGGCCGGCTGCCTCGACCGCTGCGAGGAAGGGCCCGTGATGGTCGTGTATCCGGAAGGCACGTGGTACACGTACGTCGACCAGGCCGACATCGACGAGATCGTCGAATCGCACCTGCGCGACGGCAAGGTCGTCGACCGCCTGAAGATCTGAGCGGGCCGGCCGAATGAACGTTCATACGCAGAAGTCGCTGATCGCCGGCCCGGTCGGGCAGATCGAAATCGCGGTCGACCTGCCGGACGCCATGCGCGACGGCAGCGCCGCGCCGCGCGGCATCGCGCTCGTCGCGCACCCGCATCCGCTGTTCGGCGGCACGATGGACAACAAGGTCGCGCAAACCCTTGCGCGCACGCTGGTCCAGCTCGGCTACGTGGTGTACCGGTCCAACTTCCGCGGCGTCGGCGCGACCGAGGGCGTGCACGACAACGGCGTCGGCGAGGCCGACGACCTGCTTGCCGTGCTCGCGCACATGCGCGCGCAGCCCGCGTATGCGGAGCTGCCGCTCGTGCTCGCGGGCTTCTCGTTCGGCACCTTCGTGCTGTCGCATGTCGCGAAGCGGCTGCGCGACGCGGGCGAAACGATCGAGCGGATGGTGTTCGTCGGCACGGCCGCGAGCCGCTGGCAGGTTGCCGACGTGCCGGAGAACACGCTCGTGATCCACGGCGAAACCGACGACACGGTACCGATCGCGTCGGTCTACGACTGGGCGCGGCCGCAGGAATTGCCGGTCGTCGTGATCCCCGGTGCCGAGCATTTCTTCCATCGCAAGCTGCACGTGCTGAAGCGCATCATCGTCGACGCGTGGCGTTGATGCGCTGAACCCGGCGTGCGGCGCCGCTGCCGCACGCCCGCGATGTCGCCGCTCGCGCGACATCGCGCCGCATCGTGTCACGGCACGGTCGCACATGCCCGCTCCGGCGCGGCGCAACCCGGCTTGCACAGCGCCTGCGCGCGCCTTTCGCGTGGCTTCGATCACCCGCTCTCGCAGCGAAGCCACGCTATCCTCTCGAAGCCGGTGTGCGGCCACCCGGGCCACGGTTCCCGAAAACGCCGTTCGCGGCCACGTATAATGGCCGCAATTCGCGTCGCCCGCGGCCCGGCTGGGCCCATGCGGCGCTCGTTTCGCCGCCTGTCCGCCCGCTCGCGACGGCCGCGAACCGAACGCGTCCGCACGAGTCCAACCGGCGCGTTTCGCGCCGTCCGACACAGTCGGACGAACGCCGGAACGCCCGCCGCCTTGCCGTTCAACCCTTGCGCGTTTCGCGCCGCACTTTCTGCCATCAGCCTGAATCGATCATGCGTCTGTCTCCCCAAGGCCTCAAGTCCCTCGCTTCTTCCATCGCCTTCGGCACCGCCGCGCGCAACGTCGCGCTGGGCGTGATGCTGCCCGTCGCGCTCGCGTCGACGATCGTCGTCGCCGAGGCGAAGCCGGCCGCCAAGGCCAAGGCCGCGCATGCCGCGCCGGCCGCCGCCGCCGAGCAGTTCACCGGCGCGCCCGCGACCTTCATGCCGGGCGCGGTGCCGCCGCCGGGCGTGAACGCGCGCTCGTGGGTGCTCGTCGATGCGACGAGCAACACGGTGCTCGCATCGGGCAACGCCGACGAACGCGTCGAGCCCGCATCGCTGACGAAGCTGATGACGGCCTACCTGGTGTTCGAGGCGCTCGACAAGAAGAAGATCTCGATGGAGCAGATCGTCACGCCGAGCGTCGCGGTACGCCGCGTCGGCACCGACGAGTCGCGCATGTTCATCGAGGCGAACAAGCCGGTGTCGGTGCACGACCTCGTGTACGGGATGATCATCCAGTCGGGCAACGACGCCGCGATCGCGCTGGCCGAACTGGTCGGCGGCAGCGAAGGGCAGTTCGTCACGCTGATGAACGACGAGGCGGCGCGCCTCGGCATGAAGGGCACGCACTTCGCCGACGTGAACGGCATGCCCGACCCGAACCACTACACGACGGCCGGCGACCTCGCGAAGCTGTCCGCCCACCTGATCCGCGATTTTCCGCAGTACTACAGCATCTTCTCGGAGAAGGAATTCAAGTACAACAACATCCGCCAGGGCAACCGCAACCGCCTGCTGTGGCTGGATCCGACGGTCGACGGCCTGAAGACGGGCCATACGCAGGCGGCCGGCTTCTGCCTGATCGCATCGGCGAAGCGCGCGATCCCGGGTGTCGACGGCCAGCGCCGTCTCGTGTCGGTAATGATGGGCGAGCAGAAGGAAGGCGAGCGCACGCAGGACAGCATGAAGATGCTGAACTACGGCTATAGCGCGTTCGACGCGGTGCGCCTGTTCAAGGGCGGCCAGGCGATGTCGACGCCGCGCATCTACAAGGGCAAGGAAAACACCGTGCAGGTCGGCGTGAAGGGCGACCAGTGGGTGACCGTGCCGCGCGGCCTGGGCGACAAGGTCAAGCCGGAAGTCGAGGTCAACGCGCCGCTGATCGCGCCGCTCGCAGAAGGCCAGCAGGTCGGTACCGTGAAGCTCGTCGCCGACGGCAAGACGCTGTCGGAGTTCCCGGTCGTCGCGCTGCAGGCCGTGCCGGAAGCGGGTATCTTCGGCCGTATCTGGGACTCGATCCTGCTGATGTTCAGCAAGAAGAAGTAAGCGCGACGGGCCTTTGTTTTTACGACTTCATCCCCATCTGGTATAGCCATGAGCCAAGCCGAATTCGAACCGATCGTCTACCTCAGCGTGTCGTCGCACGAGGAACTGGTGCCGCTGTCGGAAGCCCGGGTCCCGGTGCTCGACCGCGGGTTCATCTTCGGCGATGGCGTATATGAAGTCGTCCCCGTTTATGCGCATGACGGCGCGCACGTGCCGTTCCGGATCGAACAGCATCTGGACCGGCTCGCGCGCAGCCTGAAGAAGATCGGCATCGACAATCCGCATGACGCGGCCGGCTGGCGCGAGTTGATCGAGCGCGTGGTCGCCGCGAATGCAGAAGGCCTCAGCGACGGCCATGCGCTCGTCTACCTGCAGGTGACGCGCGGTGTCGCGAAGCGCGGCCACGCGTTCCCGGCGAATACGGTGCCGACGGTGTTCGCGATGACGAGCCCGCTGCGCCTGCCGTCGGACGAGGAGCGCGCGCAGGGCGTGCGCTGCGTGACGGCCGAGGATCGCCGCTGGCTGCATTGCGACATCAAGTCGATTTCGCTGCTCGGCAACGTGCTGATGGCGCAGCATGCGGCCGAACGCGACGCGTTCGAAACGATCCAGCTGCGCGACGACAACGTGACCGAAGGGTCGTCGTCGAACGTGTGGATCGTGAAGAACGGCGAGCTGTACGCGCCGCCGCGCAGCAACAAGATCCTCGAAGGGATCCGCTACGCGCTGGTCGAGCAGCTGGCCGACGAATGCGGCATTCCGTTCGTCGCGCGCGAGATCAGCGAAGCCGAGCTGCGCTCGGCGGACGAGATCATGCTCACGTCGGCCACGAAGGAAATTCTGCCCGTCACGTCGCTCGACGACCTGCCCGTGCAGGGCGGCAAGCCGGGCCCCGTGTTCGCGGCGTTGTACGACGCGTACCAGCGTGCGAAGGCACGCGAGTTTGAACAGTTTGACCTAACCCGGAGAAAATGATGAGCGAACCGACCAAAACCATCGAGGTGACCGGCGCGATCGATACCCGGAAGGAGTCGCTGCTGGAGTTTCCGTGCGATTTCCCGATCAAGATCATGGGCAAGGCGCACCCGGAATTCAAGGACACGATCTTCAAGGTCGTGGCCGTCCACGACAACGAGATCGACGTCGAGAAGATCGAGGAGCGCGCATCGAGCGGCGGTAACTACACCGGCCTCACGATCACCGTGCGCGCCACGAGCCAGCAACAGCTCGACGACATCTACCGCGCACTGACCGGCCATCCGATGGTCAAGGTCGTGCTCTGAGCGCCGCTTTCCATCCTCCTTCCTGCGCGCACTCGGCGGGGGTCTTCCCCGCCGCGCGCCGCGCGTCCAGCTCGTCGCACAGCCGCTGGTACTCGGCGACTTCCTGAAGCAGCCAGGTCCTGAACGCCTGCACGCGCGGCGTGTTCACGAGCGGCGGCGGACACACGAAAAAATAGTGCCACGGGCTCTGCCCGTCGATGTCGAACAGGCGCACGAGGCGCCCGTCCAGCAGGTCGTGCACCGCGAGCGAGCGGCGCACCAGCGCGATGCCCTGGCCGTCGATCGCGGCCAGCAACAGGTTCGACGAATCCTGGTACAGAATCCCCCGTTTCGGCTCGGTCAGCGTATCGAGCCCCGCCGCGTCGAACCACGGCCGCCACAGCTCGTCGTCCGAGCGCAGCAGGTTGTAGTGCACGAGATCGGCGGGCGTCTGCGGCAGCTTGCCGCCGTTCAGCGTCGGCGCGCACGCCGGAAAGAACACTTCCTCGAACAGCGGCTCGACATGCAGCCCCGGATAGCTGCCGGAGCCGAAGCGGATCGCGAGATCGACGTCGTCGCGCGCGAAATCGGTGAGCGAGTTGGTCGACTGCAGCTCGACGTCGATTTCCGGATGCCGCTCGATGAACGAGCCGATGCGTGGCGTGATGAAGCGCGCGGCGAACGACGATAGCATCGACACCACCAGCCGCCGTCCGCGGTCGCTGGCGCGCACCTCGCGCGTCGCATCGGCGATCTGCATCAGCGCGGTGCGGACGTGCTGCGCGTAGCGCATGCCGGCGTCGGTCAGGCACAGGCGCTTGCCGTTGCGCGTGAACAGCTGCACGCCGAGCTCCTCCTCGAGCGCGCGAACCTGGTGGCTGACCGCGCCGTGCGTGACGTACAGCTCGTCGGCGGCGCGGGAGAAATTCTCGTGACGGGCGGCGGCTTCGAACGCGCGAATCGCGTTCAGCGCAGGCAGCTGGCGGAGGTCCATTTGCTAATTTTCCTCACATCGACGTGAAAATTGGTCGTTTGGTCGGGTGCCTTGAAGTGACTACGATTGTAGCCATCGAAGCATTTATTGGCGGAGTCGATCATGCAAGAAATTTCTTCAAGCATCACCTTCGAAATCCCCGCGGGCGAGACCGTGCCGATGAGGGTGCAGCGCAGCACGCGTCTGACGGTGCAATGCGGGCCGGTGTGGGCGACGCGCAGCAACGACGTCGAAGACTACTTCCTGGTCGACGGCGAGACGCTCCGGCTGCGTCGCGGCGAGCGGCTGTGGCTCAGCGCGGAAGGCCGGCAGGGCGCGCAGGTCGCGTTCTCGGTGTCGCGGCCGGCCGGGGAAGTCGCGCGCGGCGCGCTGGCGCGGCTGCGCAACCGCGTGAACGCGCTGCTCCACGACGGCTGGCGCACCGTCTGACCGACCTTTCCTCCGACGGATGCTCACGATCCGTCCCCATCCGGAGCCGGCGAGACGCATGGGTTTTCGGTAAACTACCGCCCATGTCCGTCTCGCCGGTTGCCATCGTGTCCACGCCTGTCGCTGTTTCCGAATCGCCCGCCGGGTCTCCGGTTCAGCCCGTCGTGCCGGTCACCGTGCGCTGGCGGGGCAGCGAGGCCTACGAGACGAGCTTCGACGCGATGCGCGCGTTCACCGACACGCGCACGGCCGACACCGGCGACGAAATCTGGGTCGTCGAGCATCCGCCCGTCTACACGCTCGGCCAGGCCGGCGACCCGGCCCACCTGCTGGTGGCCGACAGCGGCGTGCCGCTCGTGAAGGTCGACCGCGGCGGACAAATCACCTACCACGGCCCCGGCCAGATCGTCGCCTACCTGCTGCTGGACCTGCGCCGGCGCAAGCTGATGGTGCGCACGCTCGTGACGAAGATCGAGGAGGCCGTGATCGAAACCCTCGCGGCGTATAATCTCGCTTCGGTCCGCAAGGCGGGCGCGCCGGGCATCTACGTCGCATCCGGCGTGCACGAAGGCGCGAAGATCGCGGCCCTCGGCCTGAAGATCCGCAACGGCTGCAGCTATCACGGGCTGAGCCTGAACGTGAAGATGGATCTGCGCCCGTTTCTTGCGATCAACCCGTGCGGCTATGCCGGACTGGAAACCGTCGACATGGCGAGCCTCGAGGTTGCCGCCGACTGGAACGACGTCGCCCACACGCTGGTGGGTCGTCTGATTGCCAACCTCGATGGCGCATCCGCGGCCGCCGACAAGCCGCAGGCACTGGAACATTCGAATGACTGACGTTACCGCTTCCCCCGCACCGGCCGACTCGGCCGCGACCGCTGCCTACGATCCCACCGCCAAGCAGAAGGCGCAGGCGAAGACGGCGCGCATCCCGATCAAGGTCATTCCGATCGAGAAGCTGAAGAAGCCGGAGTGGATCCGCGTGAAGGCAGCCACCGGCAGCTCGCGCTTCAACGAGATCAAGACGATCCTGCGCGAGCACAACCTGCATACCGTGTGCGAGGAAGCGAGCTGCCCGAACATCGGCGAATGCTTCGGCAAGGGCACCGCGACGTTCATGATCATGGGCGACAAGTGCACGCGCCGCTGCCCGTTCTGCGACGTCGGCCATGGCCGTCCCGATCCGCTCGACACCGACGAACCGAAGAACCTCGCGCGCACGATCGCCGCGCTGAAGCTCAAGTACGTGGTGATCACGAGCGTCGACCGCGACGACCTGCGCGACGGTGGCGCCGCCCACTTCGTCGAGTGCATCCGCGAAACGCGCGCGCAGTCGCCGGAGACGCGCATCGAGATCCTGACGCCGGACTTCCGCGGCCGTCTCGACCGCGCGATCTCGATCCTGAACGCCGCGCCGCCCGACGTGATGAACCACAACCTCGAAACGGTGCCGCGCCTGTACAAGGAAGCGCGCCCGGGTTCGGACTACGCGCACTCGCTGAAGCTGCTGAAGGACTTCAAGGCGCAGCATCCGGACGTCGCGACGAAGTCGGGCCTGATGGTCGGCCTCGGCGAAACCGAAGAGGAAATCCTGCAGGTGATGCGCGACCTGCGCGCGCACGACGTCGACATGCTGACGATCGGCCAGTACCTGCAGCCGTCCGAGCACCACCTGCCGGTGCGTGCGTACGTGCATCCGGATACGTTCAAGATGTACGAGGAAGAGGCGTACAAGATGGGCTTCACGCACGCGGCCGTCGGCGCGATGGTGCGTTCGAGCTATCACGCCGATCTGCAGGCGCATGGGGCCGGGGTGGTCTGAGCGTCGCATTCGCCCGTTCTGCAGCCGTCGTGCAGTTGAATCAAGCCCGCAGCGATGCGGGCTTTTTCATTGACGCGGCCGCGTTGCGCGCACGCGCACGACTATCGTCACCCGACCGGACGCGCAATCCGGTCGAGCATGGAAAGTAAAGCTGAAACGGCATCGATAGCTTCGCAGGATAAGTTCGCTCCCGCCGCGCGCAAAGCTCGTAAAGTCGGCTCTCCCGCAGCAATGCCCGCATTCCGAAGGAGAGCCGCATGTCCCGTTTCAGCTTCGTCCGCCGCGCCGTCGTCGCGCTGACCGCCTTTGCCGCGCTGGGCGCGGCGCACGCCGAATCGCGCGAAGTCGTGATCGCGTACCAGGACATGGTCGTGCCGTGGCGCTACGCGCAGGCGAGCGGTGAAGTCGAAAAGGCGACCGGCTACAAGGTCAGGTTCCGCAAGCTCGACAGCGGCGCCGACGTGATCCGCGCGCTCGCATCGGGCTCCGTGCAGCTCGGCGAGGCCGGCTCCAGCCCGATCGCGGCCGGCCTGTCGCAGGGGCTCGACATCTCGCTGTTCTGGGTGCTCGACAACATCAACGACGCCGAGGCGCTCGTCGCGCGCAACGGCTCGGGCGTGACCAGCGTCGCCGCGCTGAAGGGCAGGAAGATCGGCGTGCCGTTCGTGTCGACGTCGCATTTCCATACGCTCGTCGCGTTGCAGGCCGCCGGCGTGAATCCGAACGACGTGAAGATCGTGAACCTGCGTCCGCCCGAGGTCGCGGCCGCATGGACGCGCGGCGACATCGACGCGACCTACATCTGGGATCCGGTGCTCGCGAAGGTCAAGCAGTCGGGCACCGTGCTGACGACGTCCGGCCAGGTTGCGAAAGAAAGTGGCAAGGCGACCTTCGACGGCTTCGTCGTGAGCCGCAAGTTCGCGCGCGAAAACCCCGAGTTCGTCGCGCGCTTCGTGAAGGTGCTCGCGGCCGCCGACGCGGACTACCGCGCGCATGCGGCGGCGTGGAAGGTCGGCTCGCCGCAGGTCGCGGCGGTCGCGAAGGTGTCGGGCGCGGACGCGCAGGACGTGCCCGCGAGCCTCGCGCTCTACGCGTTCCCGACGCCGGCCGAGCAGGCGTCGCCGACGTGGCTCGGCGGTGGCGCGCAGTCGGGCGCCGCGAAGTCGCTCGCGGCCACCGCCGCGTTCCTGAAATCGCAGGGCACGATCCAGGCGGTGCTCGCCGACTATTCGGTCGGCGTCGATCCGCAGTTCGTGCAGAAGGCCGCGCACTGAACGCGGCAACTCAGGCACCTTACGCCACGCATCGCGGAGCCCTCGATCATGAGCACGCTGGAAGTCCGTCAGGTATCGGTCGACTATCCCGGCGAACGCGGCCGGCCGACGACGCAGGCGCTCGTGCGCGTCGACCTGCGCATCGAAGCCGGTGAATTCGTCGTCGCGCTCGGCGCGTCCGGGTGCGGAAAGACGACACTGCTGAACTGCATGGCCGGCTTCGTCGCGCCGACGACCGGCGACGTGCGCGTCGACGGCGTGCCGGTCACGGGCCCCGGCGCCGATCGCGGCGTCGTGTTCCAGAAATACGCGTTGCTGCCGTGGCTCGACGTGCTCGAGAACGTCGCGCTCGGGCTGCGCTTCGCACGCGTGTCGAAGGCCGAACGCGAAGCGCGGGCGCGGGAGATGCTCGCGCTGGTCGGGCTCGACAAGCATGCGCACGCGCGCGTGTACGAACTGTCGGGCGGGATGCAGCAGCGCGTCGGTATCGCGCGCGCGCTCGCGAGCGATCCGCGCGTGCTGCTGATGGACGAGCCGATGGGGGCGCTCGACGCGATGACGCGCGGCACGATGCAGGCGCTCGTGCTCGACGTGTGGGCACGCACCGGCAAGACGGTGTTCTTCATCACGCACGACGTCGAGGAGGCGCTGTTCCTCGCGAC
Source organism: Burkholderia sp. BCC1993 (assembly GCF_905339865.1). Lineage (NCBI taxonomy): Bacteria > Pseudomonadati > Pseudomonadota > Betaproteobacteria > Burkholderiales > Burkholderiaceae > Burkholderia > Burkholderia sp. BCC1993. Next base: position 205,013 of record NZ_CAJPGZ010000012.1, read on the forward strand.
GCGTCTCGTCGTGATGACACCCGGCCCCGGCCGGATCGCGGAAACGTTCGAGCTGCCGTTCGCGCGGCGCTACGTCGAATCGCGCGATGCGCGCGCGGTGAAGTCGTCGCCGGAATTCATCGCGTGGCGCGAGCGGCTGATCGCGTATCTGCATCGCGACGAGGCGGTGGCGGAGCGCGCGTGATGCATGAGTTCGCGCGGCATGGCGCGTCCGTCGGGCGCGGCCGGATCAGTACTTTGCACAGACAGGACGACATGAGCACGCAGGATTCGTTGGCAGCCGATCGAGCGGCCGCGGAGGTCGGGCAGGATCAACGCGCGACGCAACGGCGTCACGCGGTGCGTCCGGCTCGCGCATCGCATCGTTACCGGTTGCCGGGGCAGGGCAGGACGGCCGCGCTCAGCGTGGCGACGGTCGCGGCGCTGGCCGTGCTGTGGTGGGTCGCGACGCACCGGCAGTGGCTGCCGCCGCTGTTCCTGCCCGCGCCGGAAGCGGTGTGGGCCGCGTTCGTCGACGCGTGGCATGGCCGCATCCAGGGTGGCCTGCCGTTGTCGGAGCATTTGTTGTGGAGCGCCGCGCGCGTGTTCGGCGCCTTCGTGTTCGCCACTGCGATCGGCGTGCCGGCCGGCATCCTGATGGGCGTGAGCCGCATCGCGCGCGGCGTGCTCGATCCGCTGCTGGAGTTCTACCGGCCGCTGCCGCCGCTCGCGTATCTGCCGCTCGTCGTGATCTGGTTCGGCATCGACGAGACGGCGAAGCTGGTCGTGATCTTTCTCGCGTGCTTCGCGCCGATCGCGATGGCCGCCCGTGCCGGCGTGCGCGCGGCAACCGTCGAGCAGATCAACGCCGCATATTCGCTCGGCGGCAGCTTCGCGCAGATCGTGCGGCATGTCGTGCTGCCGGCGGCGCTGCCGGAAATCCTCACCGGCTTGCGGATCGCGATCGGGTTCGGCTGGACGACGCTGGTCGCGGCCGAGATGGTCGCCGCGACGGCCGGGCTCGGGCAGATGGTGCTTAACGCGTCGAGCTTCCTGCGCACCGATATCGTCGTGATGGGAATCCTGATCATCGGCGCGATCGCGTGGCTGTTCGATCTCGCGATGCGGTGGGTCGAGCGGCGGGTGGTGCCGTGGAAGGGACGCGGGTGATGCCCGCATGAGGCCCGGATGAGGCCCGCGGGCGGCGCATGCGCGCCGCCCGCGCCGGTCGTGTCATTCGCCCATCGCGACGCCTTCCCGCCGCGGATCGGCCCCGCCGAACCACACCGTCTGCCCCTGCACATTCAGCCGCTGGATCCCCTGCAGTCCCGAATTCATCTCGACGACCCGCACGTCGTGCCCGCGCCCTTTCAACCCGTCGACGAGCGCGTCCGACACGCGGCCGCGTTCGAGCTGCGTCGGCCCGTTCGTCGACCCGACGTTCGGCAGCGCGATCGCCTGCTGCATCGTCATCCCCCAGTCCATCACGCCGATCATCGTCTTCGCGACGTGATTGATGATCGCGGGGCCGCCGGCCGAGCCGACGATCATCGTCACCTGCTTCGTCTTCTGGTCGAACACGAGCTCGGGCGACATCGCCGAGCGCGGCCGCTTGCCCGGCTGCACGCGGTTCGCGACCGGCCGCCCGTTCTCGTTCGACACGAACGAGAAATCGGTCAACTGGTTGTTCAGCATGAACCCGCGCACCATCAGCCGCGAACCGAACGCGTCCTCGACGCTGGTCGTCATCGACAGCGCCTGGCCGTAGCGGTCGACGATCGCGATGTCGGACGTCGACGGCAATTCGGGGCTGCGGTCGTCGGCCAGCGCGAGCGTCGCGCCCTGCGGCGTGCCGGCCTGCGCGACGCCCATGCTGGTGTCGCCGATCAGGCGCGCGCGCTGCGCGAGATAGGCCCGGTCGACGAGGCTCGCCCAGCTGCCGCCCGGCAGCGGCGCGAAATCCGGATCGGCGACGTAGCGCGCGCGGTCCGCATACGCGAGGCGTCCCGCCTCGCTGAACAGGTGCGCGGCGAACGGCGTCGGCTCGTAGCCGACTTCGTTGCGCACCGGCTTCTGCGCGCCGATCTGCTGCCAGTCGGGCATCGCCTCGAGGATGCCGAGCATCTGCGCGATCGCGAGGCCGCCCGACGACGGCGGCGGCATCCCGCACACCATCGAGCGCCGGTAGTCGGTGCACAGCGGCGCCCGCACCTTCGCCTTGTAGCGCGCGAGATCCTGCAGCGACAGCAGGCCCGGATTGGTCGGGTGCTTGCGCACCTTCGTGACGATGTCGCGCGCGATCGCGCCGGTGTAGAACGCATTCGCGCCGCGGTCGGCGACCTGGCGCAGCACGGTCGCGAGCGCGGGGTTCTTCAGCACCGTGCCGGCCGCCTTCGGCGTGCCGTCCTTGTTGTAGAAGTACGCACGCGCGGCCGGGTCGTTCATCAGGTACTTGTCGTTCGCGATCAGCATCGCGAGGCGTGGGCTGATCGTGAAACCGTGCTCGGCGAGGCGGATCGCGGGCTGGAACAGCCGGCGCCACGGCAGCTTGCCGTGCGCGCGATGCGCGGCGTCGAGCATCCGCAGCACGCCCGGCGTGCCGACCGAACGCCCGCCGACGACACCTTCGTAGAAGCCCATCGGCTGGCCGGTCGGGCCGTAGAACAGCCGGTCGGTCGCGGCGGCCGGCGCGGTCTCGCGGCCGTCATAAGCCTGCGTCGCCTTGCCGTCGAAGTACAGCATGAACGCGCCGCCACCGAGCCCCGACGATTGCGGCTCGACGAGCGCGAGCACCATCTGCGTGGCGATCGCCGCGTCGATCGCGGTGCCGCCGGCCTTCAGCATCTCGTAGCCGGCCTGCGTGGCGAGCGGGTTCGCGGCCGCGATCATGAAGCGCTGCGAGGTCCAGCCCGGCTTGTCGGTCCAGCCGGACGCCAGTTCGGGGGCGTGAACGCCGGGCAGCGGCACCGCGGCGCCCGATGCGGCAGCGACCGGGACGACGGCGCCCGACGGCGCGGACGGGGACGTGCAGCCGGCGCCGAACGTGACGAGCGCGGCGAGCGTGATGCGCGCGAGCGCGGCGACAGGCGTGCAGGGACGCGAATGCGGACGAATCCGGTCGAACATTGAACCCTCGGCAACTGTGAAATCGAAGGGGGCGCGGCACGCGCCGTGCGCACGCGGCGCGCTATTGTCGCCGTGCGGCCGGCGGATTGTCATCCGACAGGAAACCCTGACGCATCCCGCCGGGCCCGCCCCGGCCGGCCTTTCCGGCCTGTTCGAGGATGAACTCTATGAACGTCGCGGTCGCGCGCGTGTGGTGCCGGTTCGGCATGTACAGCATGTACATGTGCGTGCCGAAGATGCTGAGACGATACGCGTCGAGCGACGTGACGACCGTGCCGCGCCGCATGTCGTCCTGCATCACGTAGTCGGGCACGATGCCGACGCCGATCCCGGCGAGGATCGCCTGGCGCAGGAACAGGAAGTTCTCCGAAATCAGCGTGGGCTCGAGCAGCACCTCGTGGCGCTCGTCGCCGAGATATGCGGCGATCCGCAGTTGCCGCCCCAGCACCGTCGCGGTGACGACCGGCGCGGCGGCCAGCGCGCCGAGGCTCGCGGGCATCCCGTGCGCGGCCGCGAACGCGGGCGACGCGCACGCGACGTAGCGCACCGCGCCCATGTCGCGCGCGACGAGGTTCTGCGGCGGCTCGGACATCACGCGGATCGCAATGTCGACTTCGTCGCGCATCAGGTCCTCCACGCGATTCTCGAACACGACGTCGAGCACGATGCCCGGATGCAGCCGCTTGAACGCGAGCAGCCAGTCGGACATCACCATCTGCCCGTAGCCGCTCGGCACCGACAGCCGCACGCGGCCCTGCAGGTCCTGGCCGAGCGTCGTCACCGATTCCTGCGCGGCGAGCAGCTCGTTGCGGATGCGCCGGCCGTGCTCGTACAGCTTCAGCCCGATTTCGGTCGGCTCGATGCGGCGCGTCGTGCGGCGCACGAGCTGCTGGCCGATCGAGCGCTCGAGCTGGTTCAGCCGGTAGCTGACGTTCGCGCGGCTCATCTTGAGCCGCTGCGCGGCCTTGCTCAGGTTGCCCGCGTCGAGAATCTCGACGAGCAGCGTCAGCGCGTTCAGGTCCATGCCCGGTGTCTCCTGATCCGTCCCGCTTAAGGACCCGAAGCGGTCCGAAAGCATTCAATGTCAAGTCAGACTTGACAGCTTGTAAAGCCGCGCGGGAATTGTCAATGAATCTCGATCAATCGAGAATCGAGTCATGCCCGGCACATGCGCCGGATCGTTTCCCGCCGCGCGGGATCGGGCTCGGGACGCGGCGCCGCTCGCCGGCCCGGCGACCGGTCCCGCCTGCATGGCGCACCGCAATGGAGACACGATGAATTCAACCGCTTCCCCCGAACCCGCCCAGACCGGCACCGTCGCGCGCGAACGGCGCGACAAGGTGCTCGTCGTCACGATCGACCATCCGCCCGTCAACGCGCTGTCCGCCGATGTGCGGCGCGGCCTCGCCGACGCGCTCGACGCCGCGCAGGCCGACGCCGCGATCCGCGCGGTGCTGATCGTCGGCGCCGGCCGCAACTTCATCGCGGGCGCCGACATCCGCGAATTCGGCAAGCCGCCCGTGCCGCCGTCGCTGCCCGACGTCTGCGAGCGGATCGAGTCGAGCGCGAAGCCGGTCGTGGTGGCGCTGCACGGCGCGACGCTCGGCGGCGGCCTCGAAGTCGCGCTCGCCGCGCATTACCGGCTCGCGGTGCCCGGCGCGAAGCTCGGGCTGCCCGAAGTCACGCTCGGCCTGCTGCCCGGGGCGGGCGGCACGCAGCGCGCGCCGCGCCTGATCGGCGCGCAGGCCGCGCTCGACCTGATGCTGACGGGGCGTCACGCGAGCGCCGACGAAGCGCTCGCGCTCGGCCTCGTCGATCGCGTCGCGCACAGCGACGACACGCTCGCCGAAGGCCTCGCCTATGCGCAGGAACTCGTGTCGCTCGGCGCGCCGGCACGGCGCACCCGCGATGCGCAGGGCCTCGCCGACCGCGCGGCTGCGCAGGCTGCGATCGACGCGGCACGCGCCGAGTTGCCGAAGAAGTCGCGCGGCCTGTTCTCGCCGGCGAAGATCGTCGATGCGGTCGAGGCCGCGCTCACGCTGTCGTTCGACGCGGGGTTGAAGCTCGAACGCAGCCTGTTCCTGCAATGCGTCGACAGCCCGCAGCGCGCGGGCCTCGTGCACGCGTTCTTCGCGGAACGCGAGGCCGCGAAGGCGCCCGAGGCGCGCCGCGCGAGCGCGCGTCCGGTCGAGCGGATCGGCGTGGTCGGCGGCGGCACGATGGGCGCGGGCATCGCGGTCGCGGCGCTCGATGCCGGGCTGCCGGTGACGATGATCGAACGCGACGAAGCGTCGCTCGCGCGCGGCCGCGCGCATGTCGAGAAGGTGTACGACGGGCTCGTCGCGAAGGGACGGATGACGCCGGCCGCGCACGCGGCGCGGCTCGCGCGCTTCAAGGGCAGCACGTCGTACGACGCGCTCGCGCAGGCCGACGTCGTGATCGAGGCGGTGTTCGAGGACATGGCCGTGAAAAAGGCGGTGTTCGCCGAACTCGCGCGCGTGTGCAAGCCGGGCGCGGTGCTCGCGACCAACACGTCGTATCTCGACATCGATGAGCTGGCGGCCGGCATCGACCGGCCGGCCGACGTGATCGGCCTGCATTTCTTCTCGCCGGCGAACGTGATGAAGCTGCTCGAGATCGTCGTGCCGGCGTGCGTCGCCGATGACGTCGTCGCGACCGCGTTCGCGCTGGCCAAACAGCTGAAAAAGACGCCGGTGCGCGCCGGCGTGCGCGACGGCTTCATCGGCAACCGGATCCTCGCCGTCTACCGCACCGCGGCCGACTACCTGATGGAAGACGGCGCGTCGCCGTACCAGATCGATCGCGTAGTGCGCGAATTCGGCTTCCCGATGGGGCCGTTCCAGGTCGTCGACCTCGCGGGCGGCGACATCGGCTGGGCGACCCGCAAGCGCCGCGCGGCGACGCGCGACCCGCGTGCGCGCTACGTCGAGATCTCCGACCGGCTGTGCGAACGCGGCTGGTTCGGCCAGAAGACCGCGCGCGGCTACTACCTGTATCCGGACGGCGCGCGCGTCGGCACGCCGGACCCGGAAGTCGACGCGATCGTCGCGGAAGAACGCGCGAAGAAGGGCGTCACGCCGCGCGCGTTCACCGACGACGAAATCCTGCGCCGCTACCTCGCCGCGATGATCAACGAAGGCGCGAACGTCGTGCACGAGAAGATCGCGCTGCGCCCGCTCGACGTCGACGCGGTGTTCCTGTACGGCTACGGCTTCCCGCGCCATCGCGGCGGCCCGATGCATTACGCGGACACGGTCGGCCTCGCGAACGTGCTCGCCGACATCCGCGCATTCGCGAAGGAAGATCCGCTGTTCTGGAAACCGTCGCCGCTGCTCGTCGAGCTGGTCGAGCGCGGCGCGGATTTCGCGAGCCTGAACCGTATCGACTGAACGCCAACCGCATCCGCAACGGAATTACGATGGACCTCAATTTCACTCCCGAAGAGGAAGCGTTCCGCACCGAAGTGCAGCGCTTCCTCGCTGCCGAACTGCCCGCGCGCACCGCGCGCAAGGTGAAGGGCGGCCTGCACCTGACGCGCGACGACATGCGCGAATGGCATGCAATCCTGAACGCCCGCGGCTGGCTCGCGAGCCACTGGCCGCGCGAATACGGCGGCCCCGGCTGGAGCGTCGCGCAGAAGTTCCTGTTCGACAACGAATGCGCGCTCGCGGGTGCGCCGCGCATCGTGCCGTTCGGCGTCAACATGCTCGGGCCCGTGCTGATCAAGTACGGCAGCGAAGCGCAGCAGCGCCACTGGCTGCCGCGCATTCTCGACGGCACCGACTGGTGGTGCCAGGGCTATTCGGAGCCGGGCGCCGGTTCCGACCTCGCATCGGTGAAGACGAGCGCGGTGCGCGATGGCGATCACTACGTCGTGAACGGCCAGAAGACGTGGACCACGCTCGGCCACTACGCGAACATGATCTTCTGCCTCGTGCGCACCGCGACCGACGTGCGCAAGCAGGAGGGCATCAGCTTCCTGCTGATCGACATGAACACGCCGGGCGTCGAAGTGCGCCCGATCATCACGCTCGACGGCGAGCACGAGGTGAACGAAGTGTTCTTCACCGACGTGCGCGTGCCCGTGGCGAACCTGGTCGGCGAAGAGAACCGCGGCTGGACCTGCGCGAAATACCTGCTCACGTACGAGCGCACCAACATCGCCGGGATCGGCTTCTCGACGGCCGCGCTCGAGCGGCTGCGCGCGGTCGCCGCGAAGGTCACGAAGAACGGCCGGCCGCTCGCGGACGATCCGTTCTTCGCGGCGCGCATCGCGCGCGTCGAGATCGAACTCGAGAACATGCGCACGACCAACCTGCGCGTGCTGGCCGCGGTCGCGGGCGGCGGCGTGCCGGGCGCGGAAAGCTCGATGCTGAAGATCCGCGGCACGCAGATCCGCCAGGAGATCACCGCGCTGATGCGGCGCGCGATGGGGCCGTACGCTCAGCCGTTCGTCGACGAAGCGCTCGATGCCGATTACGACGGCGAGCCGGTCGGCCCGGACGAGGCCGCGAGCGCCGCGCAGCAGTACTTCAACAACCGCAAGCTGTCGATCTTCGGCGGCTCGAACGAGATCCAGAAGAACATCATCGCGAAGATGATGCTCGGGCTGTAACGAGGGACGCGACGATGGATTTCCAGCACACAGAAGACCGCCGGATGCTGGCGGACACGTTGAACCGCTTCATCGCCGAACAGTACGCGTTCCCGGTGCGCGACCGCATCGCGCAGTCGGCCGAAGGCTTCGATCGCGCGATGTGGCAGCGCTTCGCCGGGCTCGGCGCGGTCGGCGCGCTGTTTGCCGAAGCCGACGGCGGCTTCGGCGGCGCGGGTTTCGACATCGCCGTGGTGTTCGAATGCCTTGGCCGCGGGCTCGTGGTCGAGCCGTTCCTCGGCACGCTGCTCGCGGGTCGCGCGCTGGCGCTGGCCGGCGGCGACGCGCACCGCGCGCGGCTGGCCGCGCTGATCGACGGCAGCGCGAGCGCCGCGTTCGCGCACGACGAGCCGGGCTCGCACTACGAATTGACGACCGTGCGCACGCGCGCCGAGCGTACCGGCGACGGCTGGGTGCTGACGGGCGCGAAGGGCGTCGTCGACCAGGCCGCGCAGGCGGCGTTCTTCGTCGTCAGCGCGCGCACGACGGGCGAGGACGACGACGCGGCCGGCATCGGCCTGTTCGTCGTGCCGGCCGACGCGGCGGGCGTGTCGCTGCGGGACTACAAGAAGATCGACGGCGGCCGCGCGGCCGAGGTGCGCTTCGAGCGCGTCGTGCTCCCGGGCGACGCCGCGCTCGGCGTGCCGGAAATGCAAGACGACGAAGCAGGCGCCGCATTGCTCGAACGCGTGCTCGGCTACGGGCTGCTCGCGCTGTCGGCGGAGGCGCTCGGCGCGATGGACGTCGCGAAGGAAGCGACGCTCGACTACCTGCGCACGCGCAAGCAGTTCGGGCTGCCGATCGGCAGCTTCCAGGCGCTGCAGCACCGGATGGCCGACCTGCTGCTCGAAGTCGAGCAGGCGCGCTCGGCGGTGATCAACGCGGCCGCGCAGCTCGATGCGCCGCGCGTGGTGCGCGAACGCGCGCTCGCGGCGGCGAAATACAGCATCGGCCGGATCGGCACGCTGGTCGCCGAGGAGAGCATCCAGTTGCACGGCGGGATCGGGATGACGTGGGAGCTGCCGCTGTCGCATTACGCGAAGCGGCTCGTGATGATCGATCACCAGCTCGGCGACGAGGATCACCATCTCGCGCGCTACATCGCGCTGTCGAAACAATAAAGACGAACGACGCGAATGGAGGGGACAAGGATGACGAACGAATCGCGCGCGTTGCCGCTGGCCGGCGTGAAGGTGCTCGATTTCTCGCGCGTGCTGGCAGGCCCGTGGTGCGCGATGGTGCTTGCCGATTTCGGCGCGGAAGTGATCAAGGTCGAGCATCCGGCGCGCGGCGACGACACGCGCGACTGGGGCTTGCGGATCGGCGACACCGAAACGACCTACTTCAACAGCGTGAACCGAAGCAAGCGCTCGATCTGTCTCGACCTGCAGACCGACGAAGGGCGGCGGCTCGCGCGCGAGCTGGCCGCGCAGGCCGACGTGGTGCTGCACAACTTCAAGTTCGGCGGCGCGGAAAAACTCGGGCTCGGCTACGACGCGCTGGCCGCGCTCAATCCGCGGCTCGTGCATTGCGCGATTTCCGGCTACGACCGCTCGGGCCCGGAAGCCGCGCGGCCCGGCTACGACCTCGTCGTGCAGGGCGAGGCCGGGCTGATGGCGCTGAACGGCGAGGCCGGCCAGCCGCCGCTGAAATTCGGTGTCGCGGCGGTCGACCTGTTCACCGGCATGTATTCGGCGCAGGCGGTCCTCGCCGCGCTGTACGAGCGTCATGCGACGGGGCGCGGGCGGCGCATCGAGATGGCGCTGTTCGACTGCGGGCTGATGATCACCGCGTACTACGGGCTCGATGCACTGCTGATGGGCGAGGATCCGCCGCGCTACGGCAATGCGCATCCGTCGATCGTGCCGTACGGCGTGTTCGACGCGGCCGACGGCCCGCTCGTGATCACGGTCGGCAACAACCCGCAGTTCGCGCGTTTCTGCGATGCGATCGAGCGGCCCGACCTCGCCGCGGACGAACGCTACAAGACCAACCTCGACCGCTCGGAGAACCGCGCCGCGCTGCTGCCGGAGATTCGCGGCGAACTTGCGCGGCGGCCGCGCGCGACGCTGCTCGCGGCGCTCGCCGACGCGGGCATCCCTTGCGGCGAAGTGCTCGGGCTGCACGAAGCGCTGACGTCGGAACGCGCGACGAGCGCGGGGCTCGTCACGCGGCAGCCGCATCCGGTCGCGGGCGGCGTCGACGTGCTCGCGCCGCCGTACCGCTTCGACGGTGCGCGACTGCCGGTGCGCGGCGCGCCGCCGGTGCTCGGCGCCGATACGGACGCGGTGCTTGGCGGCTGGCTCGGGATGTCGGCGGACGAACTGGCGCGGCTGCGTGCGGAGCGCGTCGTGTAACGCATTGACGTGCCGCCACGGCGCGGGCGGATCGATTGGCGCGCCGGCCATCCACAAGACACTTCTCGCGAAACGACGAGGAGACATTGGAGACACCATGGAGCTTTCCGTCATCGAATCGGTCACGGCGCGCCGCGACTACCAGCAGCTCGTGCGGGCGCGGCGCCGCTTCAGCTTCACGCTGACGGCGCTGATGATCGCCACCTACTACGGCTTCATCCTGCTCGTCGCGCTCGCGCCGCACGTGCTGGCCGCGCCGCTGTACCGCGGCGCGACGACCACGGTCGGGATCGCCGCGGGCGTCGCGATCATCCTGGTCGCGATCGGCCTGACCGCGTGCTACGTGCTGCGCGCGAACCGTGCGTTCGACCGCCGCGTCGACGCGATCCTGCAGCGTTCGTGACGGAGGCCGACATGCGACGCACTTCGAGCGCGCTCGGCGCGCTGGCCGTTCTCCTTTCCTCCACCGCGCACGCGACCGGCGTCGCGGGCCCGATGCCCGACAAGGTCGAGCTGAACCCGGTGGCGATCGCGATGTTCTTCGCGTTCGTGTTCGCGACGCTCGCGCTCACGCGCTGGGCCGCGCGCCGCACGCGTTCGACGCGCGACTTCTACACGGCCGGCGGCGGCATCACCGGGCTGCAGAACGGGCTCGCGATCGCGGGCGACTACATGTCGGCCGCGTCGTTCCTCGGGCTGTCGGGGATGGTGTTCATGTTCGGCTTCGACGGGCTGATCTACTCGATCGGCTTCCTGGTCGGCTGGCCGTTCGTGATGTTCCTGATCGCCGAGCCGCTGCGCAACCTCGGCAAGTTCACGTTCGTCGATGTGGTCGCGTACCGCTTCGCGCAGCGGCCGATCCGGCTCCTGACGTCCGCGAACGCGCTGACGATCGTGGTGCTGTACCTGGTCGTGCAGATGGTCGGCGCGGGCAAGCTGATCCAGCTGCTGTTCGGGCTGTCGTACGGCACGGCCGAGCTGATCGTCGGCGTGCTGATGGTCGTCTACGTGTTCTTCGGCGGGATGACCGCGACCACCTGGGTGCAGGTGATCAAGGCCGTGCTGCTGCTGTGCGGCGCGACGCTGCTCGTCCTGCTCGCGCTCGCCGAATTCGGCTTCAGCGTCGATGAGATGTTCCGTCGCGCGGTGGCCGTGCATCCGGGCGCGCTGTCGATCATGGGGCCCGGCAAGCTGATCCGCGATCCGGCCAACGCGCTGTCGCTCGGCATCGCGCTGATGTTCGGCACGGCCGGCTTCCCGCACATCCTGATGCGCTTCTTCACGGTGCCGAACGCGAAGGAGGCGCGCAAGTCGGTGCTCTACGCGACCGGCTTCATCGGCTATTTCTATCTGCTGACGTTCGTGATCGGTTTCTCGGCGATCGTGCTGCTCGCGCAGCATCCGGAATTCTTCCGGCTCGGCGCGAACGGCACGTTCAACCTGACGCACGACCTGCTCGGCGGCTCGAACATGGTCGCGGTGAAGCTCGCGCAGGCGGTCGGCGGCAACTGGTTCTACGGCTTCATCGCGGCCGTCACGTTCGCGACGATCCTCGCGGTGGTCGCCGGGCTGACGCTCGCCGGCGCGACCACGATCTCGCACGACCTGTATGCGCAGATGTGGGCGCGCGGCAAGCCCGACGAGCGCCTGGAGATGCGCATCTCGCGCGCGGCGACGATCGGCTTGTCCGCGGTCGCGATCGCGCTGTCGATCCTGTTCGAGCACGTCAACGTCGCGTTCATGGTCGGGCTCGTCGCGGCGGTGGCCGCCAGCGCCAATTTCCCGGTGCTCGCGATGTCGATCTTCTGGCGCGGGATGACGACCCGCGGCGCGGTGCTCGGCGGCGGCCTCGGCCTCGCGTCGGCGGTCACGCTCACGGTGCTGTCGAAGTCGGTGTGGGTCGACGTGCTGCACCACGCGCACGCGCCGGTGTTCCTCGACAACCCGGCGCTCGTGTCGGTGCCGCTCGCGTTCGTCGGGATCGTCGCCGGTTCGCTCGCGGACCGCGGCGAGCGCGCGCGGCGCGAGCGCGACGCGTTCGCGCAGCAGGAGTTCTATGCGCAGACGGGCGTGCTGGCCGGTGAGGCCGTGCAGCATTGATTCGTCGGATGAAACGATCGCTCCGTCCGGATCGCCGGACGGATATTTTCCGGAAATCCGGAATCCCGGATTTCCTTGCCTGCCGCATTATGAGAAATACAATGAAAACAACGGCTTGAGGGGTTCCGGAAACCTGGCATCGACCTTGCGATATAAAGCGCACGGCCATCCCCCGGCCGAACTACTACAGCAAGCAAGGAGACAACCGATGACCAATGCCTTCCTCCCCCTCCGGATGTCCTGAGGCATCGCTTGTTGCGGCACGGCAGCCGCGCGGGCGAATGCCTTCTCCCCTGAGACATTCGCCTGCGCGCGTGACGCCGTTTCCACCGGCTCATCTACTTCAGCAGGAACCATCGTGAAGAAGAAACCCTTCTACAAAGTGCTCTATGTGCAGGTGATTTTCGCCATCATCGTCGGCGTGATCCTCGGCCACTTCTATCCGTCGCTCGCCACCGAGATGAAACCGCTCGGCGACGGCTTCATCAAGCTGATCAAGATGGTGATCGGTCCGATCATCTTCTGTACGGTCGTCACCGGCATCGCCGGCATGGAGGACATGAAGAAGGTGGGCCGCGTCGGCGGCAAGGCGCTGCTGTACTTCGAGATCGTGTCGACCTTCGCGCTGCTGCTCGGCCTCGCGGCCACGCACATCCTGCGTCCGGGCGTCGGCTTCAACATCGATCCGGCGACGCTGAACGGCAAGGAAGTCGCATCGTACGCGGCGAAGGCGCACGGGCAGTCGACGGTCGACTTCCTGATGCACATCATCCCGAACACGATGGTCGATGCGTTCGCGCAGGGTGAAATCCTGCAGATCCTGCTGATCGCGCTGCTGTTCGGCAGCGTGCTCGCGCACCTCGGCGAGCGCGGCAAGGTCGTGACCGACTTCATCGACGGCCTCACGCGCGTGCTGTTCGGCATCGTGCACATCGTCACGAAGCTGGCGCCGATCGGCGCGTTCGGCGCGATGGCGTTCACGATCGGCAAGTACGGCGTCGGCTCGCTGGTGCCGCTGCTCAAGCTGATCGGCACGTTCTACCTGACGTCGGTCGTGTTCGTGCTGGTCGTGCTCGGCACGATCGCGCGCGTCACGGGCTTCTCGATCATCCGCTTCGTGTCGTACATCAAGGAAGAGCTGCTGATCGTGCTCGGCACGAGCTCGTCGGAAGCCGCGCTGCCGCAGCTGATGGAAAAGCTCGAGAAGGCCGGCTGCTCGCGTTCGGTCGTCGGCCTCGTCGTGCCGACCGGCTATTCGTTCAACCTCGACGGCACCAACATCTACATGACGATGGCCGTGCTGTTCATCGCGCAGGCGACCAACATCGAACTGACGTGGATGCAGCAGCTCACGCTGCTCGCGGTCGCGATGCTGACGTCGAAGGGCGCGAGCGGTGTCACGGGCGCGGGCTTCATCACGCTCGCCGCGACGCTCGCCGTCGTGCCGACGATCCCGCTGTCGGGCATGGTGCTGATCCTCGGCATCGACCGTTTCATGAGCGAATGCCGCGCGCTGACCAACATCGTCGGCAATGGCGTCGCGACGGTCGTCGTGTCGGCCTGGGAGAAGGAACTCGACCGCAACAAGCTGCGCCAGGCGCTGAAGGGCGGCGGCGAGGTCGCGCCGACCGAGACGGCCGGCGTCTGACGTCATGAAGGAGCAGGCGGCGGCACCGCCCGCGGGCGGTGCGCCGCGCGGCGGACGGGGTAGCGACGAGGCGCCCTATGACACAATAGGCGATCCGCATCGTCAGGAAGCCACGTCCGTGAAGCGCCGCCTGCTCATCCTCGTCGTGCTTGCCGCCGTGCTCGCGGCGGCGTGCGCGCTGACGTGGACCATCACGTGGCAGCGCGGCGTCGCCGAGCTGCAGCGCAACGCCGCGGTGCGGGTCGACCGCACCACCAACGCGCTCAAGAGCACGCTCGACCGCTACGAATCGCTGCCTTATCTGCTCGGCAGCCATCCGTACGTGCTGGACCTGCTCGCCGAGCCGAAGCGCGCCGATTTCACCGCGCGCGCGAACCGCTATCTCGAAGACCTCAACGAACACGCGCACGCGACCGTCACCTACGTGATCGGTGCGGACGGCCTGTGCGTTGCCGCCAGCAACTGGCGCGCGCCGGACAGCTTCGTCGGGATCGGATACCAGTTTCGTCCGTATTTCATCGACGCGATGAACGGCCGGGTCGGCCGCTTCTTCGCGATCGGCACGATCTCGCGCGACCCCGGCTACTACATCTCGCAGCCGGTGTGGCGCGACGGCAGGATCGCGGGCGTCGTCGTCGTGAAGCTCAATCTCGAATGGTTCCAGGGCGCCGATGCGTCCGAGCCGCTCGTCGTCGCGGACGATCACGGCGTCGTGTTCCTGTCGTCCGTGCCCGCCTGGAAGTACCACACGCTGCATCCGCTGACGGGGCCCGTCGCCGCGTCGATCTACGAGACGCGCCAGTACGCGCAGCAGCCCGTCACGCCGCTGCCGCTGCGCGTCGAGCAGGTGCTCGGCGCCGATGCGGAGATCGTGCGCCTTGGTGCGGCCGGCGTAGGCCCCGGCCTGCGCGCGCCGCGTTTCCTCGCCAGCAAGCGGCGGATCGGCGAGCCCGACTGGCTGCTCGTCACGCTCGCGCCGATCGCGCCCATCGACGCCGACGCGCGCAACGCGACGATCGTCACGGGCTTCGGCTTCGTGTCGGTCGCGTTGCTCGCGTTCTACTGGCGCATGCGCCGCGCGCGCGTGCGCGAGATGATCCGCGGCCGCGCGCTGCTGCAGCAGGCGTATGCGGAGCTGAACCGGCGCGTCGAGGAACGCACGGCCGACCTGTCGGAAGCGAACGAGCAATTGCAGAAGGAAGTCGGCGACCGGATCCGCGCGGAGCAGGAATTGCGCGCCGCGCACGACGAACTGATCCAGGCGAGCAAGCTCGCCGCGCTCGGCCAGATGGCGGCCGGCATCACGCATGAACTGAACCAGCCGCTCGCGGCGTTGCGCAGCTTCTCGGACAACACGCGCGTGCTGCTCGATCGCGGCGAGCAGGCGGCCGCGCGCGAGAACCTCGAGGCGATCGCCGCGCTGACCGAGCGGATGGGCAAGATCACCAACCAGCTGAAGCTGTTCGTCGGCCGCGCGAAGCCGCGCAACGAACAGGCGCTCGTCGTGCGCGCGCTGCGCAGCGTGCTGTCGCTGCTCGGCGACCGGCTGCGCGGCGTCGCGCTCACGCTGACGTTGCAGGATGCGACGGTGTCGCCCGCGCAGGATGCGCCGCTCGACCTGGCGCGCGACTATCCGGAACTCGTCGCCCGCTGCGAGGACCTGCGCCTCGAGCAGGTGCTGATCAACCTGCTCGGCAACGCGCTCGACGCGGTCGCGGGCGTCGCCGCACCGGCGATCGAAGTGACGATCGCGGTGTCGGTCGCGACGCTCGCGGTCGAGGTGCGCGACAACGGCTCCGGCATCGCGCCCGAGCTGCTGCCGCGGCTGTTCGAACCGTTCTTCACGACCAAGGAAATGGGGCGCGGGCTCGGGCTCGGGCTCGCGATCTCGTCGTCGATCGCGAGCGACGCGGGCGGCGCGCTGACCGCGCGCAATGCGCCGTCCGGCGGCGCGCTGTTCGTCTTGACGCTGCGGCGCGCGCGCACGCATCATCCGGACGCCGTGTCCGAGCCGGCGGGCTCGCGCTAGGCACCGCACGACCGCATCAACGAGAGCCGCGCGCACCCCCGCCGCGCGGTCTGTCAGGAGCAAGTGACTACGATGGCCAACCGGCTGCAAGTGATCTATATCGAAGACGATGCGCTCGTTCGCCGGGCGAGCGTGCAGAGCCTCCAGCTCGCGGGGTTCGACGTCGTCGGGTTCGAATCGGCCGAGGCGGCCGACAAGGCGATCGTCGCGGAAACCGCCGGCGCGATCGTCAGCGACATCCGGCTGCCCGGCGCAAGCGGGCTCGACCTGCTCGCGCAGTGCCGCGAGCGCGTGCCCGACGTGCCCGTGATCCTCGTCACCGGCCACGGCGACATCTCGATGGCCGTGCAGGCGATGCGCGACGGCGCGTACGACTTCATCGAAAAGCCGTTCGCGGCCGAGCGGCTGATCGAGACGGTACGCCGCGCGCTCGAGCGGCGCGAGCTCGTGCTCGAGAACCATGCGCTGCGGCGCGAGCTGGCCGGCCAGAACATCGTCGCGCCGCGCATCATCGGCCGCAGTCCGGCGATCGAACAGGTGCGCAAGCTGATCGCGAACGTCGCGCCCACCGACGCATCGGTGCTGATCAACGGCGACACGGGCGCCGGCAAGGAGCTGATCGCGCGCAGCTTGCACGAGCTGTCGCCGCGCCGCGACAAGCCGTTCATCGCGGTGAACTGCGGCGCGCTGCCCGAGCCGATGTTCGAGTCGGAGATGTTCGGCTACGAGCCCGGCGCGTTCACCGGCGCGGCGAAGCGCCGCGTCGGCAAGCTCGAATATGCGTCCGGCGGCACGCTGTTCCTCGACGAAATCGAAAGCATGCCGCTCGCGCTGCAGGTGAAGCTCCTGCGCGTGCTGCAGGACGGCGTGCTCGAGCGGCTCGGCTCGAACCAGCCGATCCGCGTGAACTGCCGCGTCGTCGCGGCCGCGAAGGGCGACATGAGCGAGCTCGTCGCGGCCGGCACGTTCCGGCGCGACCTGCTGTACCGGCTCAACGTCGTGACGATCGCGCTGCCGCCGCTCGCCGAGCGCCGCGAGGACATCGTGCCGCTGTTCGAGCACTTCATGCTCGACGCGGCCGTGCGCTACGGGCGGCCGGCGCCCGTGCTGTCCGACCGGCAGCGCGCGAGCCTGATGCAGCGCGACTGGCCCGGCAACGTGCGCGAGCTGCGCAACGCGGCCGACCGCTTCGTGCTCGGCGTCGCCGACATGCCGCAGGAAGGCGGCGCGAACGGCGACGACGCGGAGAGCGACCAGACGCTGAAGGAGCGCATCGAGCAGTTCGAGCGCGCGGTGATTGCCGAGGCGTTGAACCAGACGGGCGGCGCGGTTGCCGCGACCGCCGACCGGCTGCATGTCGGCAAGGCGACGCTGTACGAGAAGATGAAGCGCTACGGGCTGTCGGCGAAAGGCGAAACCGAGCGCTGAAAAAGAGACGGACCGCGGAACCGGGATGGCCGGTCGTGCGGTCCGTGGTGCGGAGCAGGGCGCGGTGGGCGGCCCTGCGAGCCTTGTCGTGCGGAGGCGGCGCTCAGGCCGCGTTGCCGTCGAGCGCCTTCTTGAGCAGCGCGTCGAGTTCCGCGAATTGCGGGGCGCCGACGTAGCGCTTCAGGATCTTCCCGTCCTTGTCGACGACGAAGGTGGTCGGCGTGAGCTGCACGTTGCCGAACTGCTTCGCGACGCTGCCGTCGTCGAGCGCGACCTTGAACGGCAGCTGGCGCGTCTGCGCATAGTTCGCGACGTACATCGGCGGATCGTAGTTCATCGCGACCGCGACGAACTCCAGCCCCTGGCCCTTGAAGCGATTGTAGGTATCGACCATCTGCGGCATTTCCTGCATGCAGGTCGCGCAGCTCGTCGCCCAGAAATTCACGAGGTAGACCTTGCCCTTCAGGTCGCCGGCCGTCGACACCTTCTGACCGGACAGCAGCGTGAACGTGGCGTCCGGCACGGTGGACTTGCCGTTGAACGCGAAGTAGCCGGCAACGGCGATGGCCGCGACGACGACGGCCGCGACGATATAGCGGGCGGGGCCGGTGCGGCGCTGGGCGGGAGGCGTGGTGTTCATCTGCGGTGCTCTCGGGGTCGGTCGATGACGCGGATCGATGCAAAGGACGTCGAAATTCGGCGTTTATTTTAGCGCGAATGCGGCGCACGCACCGGCGGCCGCCCCACATCCCGGGAGTCAGCTTCGGCGGATAATGGGCCTTTTGCCTGTCCCCATCACTGCCATGCCGAAGGAAGTCATCGATTCGTTGCGCCCCCTTTTTCGTCCGCTGCGACACTTCGCCGCGCTCGCGTGCGTGAGCGCGGCGCTGGCCGCGTGCTCGCCGTCATATGACTGGCGTACGCTGCACAACGACGCCGGCTACACGATCGACCTGCCGGCGAAGCCGACCGTCGAGAACCAGCCGGTGGCGGTCGGCGGCGCGTCGATGCCGATGCGGATGCAGGCTGCGCACGTCGACGGCGCGGTATTCGCGGTCGGCACGCTGACGCTGCCCGACGAGCGCGACGACACGCGCCGCGCGGCGCTCGAGTTCCTGCGTTCCGGGCTGTCGCGCAATCTCGAAGGCATGCCGCAGACGGCCTCGGTGCCGGTGCCGCTCGCAGCCGGCGGCGCGGTGAACGGGCTCGAGCTGCGCATCACGGGGGCGGCCAGCGGCGGCGACCACTCGCGCAAGATGATCATCGCGCGGCTCGTGACGCGCGGGCGGCACGCGTACCAGGCCGTCGTGATCGCCGACGGGCCGCTCGCGCAGGAGCAGCTCGACCAGTTTTTCGGCTCGTTCAAACTCGACTGAACAGCGGCCGGAGAAGGCGCTCAGACACTTCATGACAATTGAAAGTTCATTCGCAGCTTTCGACGCTAATCGCCGGATTTTGCGGGGATTTTTCGGCTATCCACAGCGCATGTGGATAACTTTGTTGAAAAGTTGACCGAATCGCCCGCACAGCCGCGCCGGACGGCCTTCTGGCGCATTTGACAGCGGGGCCTTCATTTCTGAAAAATCAATAAAAACAAAGGGATACGAATCTCGTGACGAAGGGGTGCCCGCGCAGGGCGATCAGGGGCCGGATTCGTGAAATTGTGCATAAGTCAAGTCTTGACAGTCATGTTTTGTCCTCCGCGGGCATTCATAGTGCCGTGAGCGCACGCCGGTAGCGGATCGCCTCGGCGATCTGCGCAGCCGTCGGTAACGGGTCGCCGGCCAGGTCGGCGATCGTCCGCGCGACCTTCAGCACGCGGAAATACGCGCGTGCCGACCAGCCGAAGCGCTCGCCGGCCTCGCGCAGCAGCCGCTCGCCGTCGTCGGTCGGCCGGCACAGGTCGTCGGTCTCGCGCCCGCTGAGCATGTGATTGGTCTTGCCCTGCCGGTCGAGCTGCAGCGCACGCGCCTGGGCGACCCGCGCGGCGACCGCGGCGCTCGGCTCGCCGGGCGCCGTCGCACGCGACGCGAGTTCGGCCGGCGACAGCGCGGGCAGGTCGATCTGGATGTCGATGCGGTCGAGCAGCGGCCCCGACAGCTTGCGCAGGTAGCGCGTGGCGACGTCCGGTGTGCAGCGGCAGCGCCCGGACGGATCGCCGTGCCAGCCGCACGGGCACGGATTCATCGCGGCGATCAGCTGGCACGCGGCGGGGAAGTCGGCCTGCTGCGCCGCGCGCGAGATCGTGATGCGGCCGACTTCCAGCGGCTCGCGCAGCATCTCCAGCACGTGCCGGTCGAATTCGGGCAGCTCGTCGAGAAACAGCACGCCGAGGTGCGCGAGCGTGATCTCGCCCGGCTGCGGCGGGTTGCGGCCGCCGACCAGCGCGGCGGCGCTCGACGAGTGGTGCGGCGCGCGAAACGGGCGCCGCCGCCAGTGCGCGGGCGAGAAGCCGATGCGGCTCGCGGAAAGGAGCGCGGCCGACGCCAGCGCCTCGTCGTCGGTCAGCGGCGGCAGGAGGCCGGGCAGGCGCGCGGCGAGCATCGACTTGCCGGCGCCGGGCGGCCCGATCATCAACATGTGGTGCCCGCCCGCGGCGGCGACTTCGAGCGCGCGCCGGGCGCCGCGCTGGCCGACGACGTCCGCGAGATCGGGGGCGGCCGGCGCCGGCACGCCGTCGAGGCCGGGCGCCTCGACCGGCGCGAGCCGGGCATCCGGCGCACCGGCCAGGTGCGCGCATAGCGCGGGCAGGTCGGGCGCGCCGAACACGGTGACACCCGGCACCAGCGCGGCCTCGGCCGCGCTGTGGAGCGGCAGGTACAGCTCGGGCGGACGGGCTGCGACCGCCGGCCCGGACGGCGCGACGGCCGCGGCGCAAGACCCGAAGCCCGCGCCGGTCCCCGCGGCGGCGGGCCCGAAGCCAGATCCGGTCTCCGCGGCGCAGGAGCCGAAGCCCGCTCCAGTCGGCGCGGCGCGCCAGTCCCGTGCCGCGCCGCACGCCATCGCGAATGCGCCCCGCATCGGCCGCAGCGCGCCGGTCAGCGACAGTTCGCCCGCGAATTCGCGGCCGGCCAGCGCATCGGCCGGGAGCTGGCCGTTCGCGGCGAGGATGCCGAGCGCGATCGGTAGGTCGAAGCGGCCGGACTCCTTCGGCAGGTCGGCCGGCGCGAGATTGACGGTGATGCGCCTGACGGGGAAGTCGAATCCGCAGTTCTGCAGCGCGGCGCGCACGCGCTCGCGGCTTTCGCGGACTTCGAGATCGGGCAGGCCGACGATCGAGAACGACGGCAACCCGTTGGCAAGATGGACTTCGACGGTGACGTCCGGCGCGCGGCCGGCCGCCGGCGCGCGACTGCGCACCACGGCGAGCGACATGGCGAGGCTCCTGTAAATGAATCGGACGGGCAACGGCCATTCGGGCCGCATGCCGCGGGAATCGGAGGAATCGGTGCGCGCTTGCCGGCGTGGCGCGGAAAAGAACGAGGAACGACGAACAGCGAAGCGCTACGAACAGCGAAGAGCGAAGAGCGAAGAGCGAAGAGCGGAGAACAGAGAAGAGCGAGGAACAGCGAAGAGCGGGGGATTGCGAAGAACGACGAAACGACGAAACGGCTGACCGGCCGACTTCGGGTATCAGGCGCGGGCCGCACGAGGCGGCCCGCGCCCGGACCTGTCGGTCGGGTGGGGCGTCAGGCCTGGGACGCTGCGAGCTTCTGCTCGAGTTCCGCGACGCGCTTCTCGAGTTCCTCGAGACGCACGCGGGTGCGGGCGAGCACCTGTGCCTGCGTGTCGAACTCCTCGCGCGTGACGAGATCGAGCTTCGAGAAGCCTTGCGACAGCATGGCCTTCACGTTGCGCTCGACATCCTTGGCCGGCGAGTTTTTCAGCAGGTCGCTGACGCGCGACTGCAGGTCGTTGAAAACATCGCTGGGTTGCTTCATGAGATTTCCCTTCCTTGCACAAAAAATGTGCATCTTCAGTTGCGTACGTGCCCATGATGCACGCATGACCGGAAATGGTGCGCCCGCGGCGCGAATTCCGGGCATGGCGCCCGCATGGGTGAATGGCCCGGTGATCCGGGACGTGCGTGCACTCTAGCAATGATCCTTTCGGCGCGCTAGCAAACCTGGGCCACGTTGGCCATTCGGCCGGGCTTCCGCACCTTTCCGTACCTTTCAGCACGCGATGCAACCCCGTTTCCGAGCCGTTCGAGGCGGTGCTCGCGCGAACATGGCATGCGAGTTGCTGAGGAGAGACGGTCACACCATTCCAACCAATTCGACGGGACCAACCTGCGAGAGGACTTCATGAAACTGATTACCGCAATCATCAAGCCGTTCAAGCTCGATGAGACGCGCGAAGCGCTCTCCGCGCTCGGCGTCTCGGGCATCACGGTCACCGAGGTGAAAGGGTTCGGGCGCCAGAAGGGGCACACCGAGCTGTACCGGGGCGCCGAATACGTGGTCGATTTCCTGCCGAAGATGAAGATCGAGGCGGCCGTATCCGACGATCTCGTCGACCAGGCGGTCGAGGCGATCGAGCGCGCCGCCCGCACCGGCAAGATCGGCGACGGGAAGATCTTCGTCACGCCGATCGAGCAAGTGATCCGGATCCGGACCGGGGAGACCGGCGCAGACGCGCTGTAACAGACCAAGACAAGCGACAAGAGGAAACCCGAGATGCGCAAACTTCTGATGTCCCTGCTGATGGCCGGCTCGCTGATCGCGGCTGGCGTCGGTCCCGCGCTCGCCGACGACGCGGCCTCCGCCGCGGCTGCGTCCGCGCCCGCCGCCACGGCGTCCGATGCATCGGCAGCCGCGGCTCCCGCCGCTTCGGCGCCGGCCGCCACCGACGCATCGGCACCTGCCGCTGCCGCCGCACCCGCTTCGGGCGCCGCCTCCGACGCATCGGCCGCCGCCGCCGCGTCCGCGCCGGCCGCACCCGCTGCACCGACCGAGCCGTTCTCCGTCGATTCGTCGAAGATCAGTGCCGGCGACACCGCGTGGATGCTGACGTCCACCGCGCTCGTGCTGTTCATGACGATCCCCGGTCTCGCACTGTTCTACGCGGGCATGGTCCGCAAGAAGAACGTGCTCGCGACCGTGATGCAGAGCTTCGCGATCACCGCGGTGATCACGGTGCTGTGGACGGTGGTGGGCTACAGCCTCGCGTTCACGCCGGGCAACGGCTTCATCGGCGGGCTGTCGCGCGTGTTCCTGCACGGGATGGCCTACGTGAAGGGCGACAAGGCGACGACGCTGACCGTCAGCCATCTCGCGTCGACGATTCCGGAATCGGTCTACTTCGTCTACCAGATGACGTTCGCGATCATCACGCCGGCGCTGATTTGCGGCGCGTTCGCCGATCGCATGAAGTTCTCGGCGATGCTCGTGTTCATGACGCTCTGGTCGCTGATCGTCTATGTGCCGATCGCGCACATGGTGTGGGAGCCGACCGGCTGGCTGTCGGCCGACGGCGTGCTCGACTTCGCGGGCGGCACGGTGGTGCACATCAACGCCGGTATCGCGGGCCTCGTGTCGTGCCTCGTGCTCGGCAAGCGCGTCGGCTACGGCCGCGAATCGATGGCGCCGCACAACCTCGTGCTGACGATGATCGGCGGCTCGATGCTGTGGGTCGGCTGGTTCGGCTTCAACGCGGGCTCCGCGGTCGCGGCTGACGGCCGTGCCGGCTTCGCGATGCTGACGACGCAAGTGGCGACCGCCTGCGCGGCGCTCGGCTGGATGTTTGCCGAGTGGATCGCGAAGGGCAAGCCGTCGGTGCTCGGCATCGTGTCGGGCGCGGTCGCGGGTCTCGTGGCGATCACGCCGGCTGCCGGCTTCGTCGGCGTCGCCGGTGCGCTCGCGATCGGCATCGCGGCGGGCGTGATCTGCTTCTGGTCGGCCACGTGGCTCAAGTCGAAGCTCGGCTACGACGATTCGCTCGACGCGTTCGGCGTGCATGGCATTGGCGGGATTCTCGGCGCGCTGCTGACGGGCGTGTTCGCGGTCAAGGACATCGGCGGCTTCGACGGCAGCCTGCTGCTGCAGGCGAAGGGCGTGCTGATCACGCTGGTCTACAGCGGCGTGCTGAGCTTCGTGCTGCTGAAGCTGATCGACCTGACGATGGGCTTGCGCGTGTCCGAAGAGGAAGAGCGCGAGGGCCTCGACGTGATCCTGCACGGCGAACATGTCGAATAAGTCATAAGGATGACGGCGGGCCGCCGCGCAGACGGCGCCCGCCACGAATGAGCGCAGCGACTTCGGCCCGCCCACCCGGCGGGCTTTTTTTCTCCTGCCGCGTGCTGCCGTAGCGCATAACCCTTCACGCTATCGGGTCAATAGCCGAAAACTTCCTCCATATCCTTGTGAAGCCGGGAACAATCCCCAAATGGGCGAGGCAATTGCTCTACAATCTTCATTCTCCCGCTCGCGAGTGATTCATGGTTCCCCACCTCGTTACCGCGTTGAACGGTCCGCTGCTCGAGCTCGAGCAGAAGATCCTCGACGCGACGCCTGCGATCGAACGCTGGTTCAGGCTCGAATGGCAGGAACACACCCCGCCGTTCTATTGTTCGGTGGACCTGCGCAACGCCGGATTCAAGCTGGCGCCCGTCGACGCGAACCTGTTCCCCGGCGCGTTCAACAATCTGCCGTCCGAAGTGCTGCCGCTCGCCGTCCAGGCCGCGATGGCCGCGATCGAGAAGATCTGCCCGGACGCGAAGAACCTGCTCGTGATTCCCGAGCTGCCGACCCGCAACGCGTTCTACCTGGAAAACGTCGCACGGCTTGCGACGATCATGCGCCAGGCCGGCCTGAACGTGCGCTTCGGCTCGCTCGACCCGAGCATCACCGACATGACGCCGATCACGCTGGCCGACGGCCAGAAGATCGTGCTCGAACCGCTCGAGCGTTCGCAGCGCCGCCTCGGCCTGAAGAATTTCGATCCGTGCTCGATCCTGCTGAACAACGACCTGTCGGCCGGGATTCCCGCCGTGCTGGAGAACCTGCACGAGCAGTACCTGCTGCCGCCGCTGCACGCGGGCTGGGCCGTGCGCCGCAAGTCGACGCACTTCTCGTGCTACGACGACGTCGCGAAGAAGTTCGCGAAGATGGTCGGCGTCGATCCGTGGATGGTGAATCCGTATTTCGCGCACGTCGAAGGCGTCGACTGGCAGGCGCATGAAGGCGAGCAGGCGCTCGCCGACGCGATCGACGGCGTGCTGAAGAAGATCGCGCGCAAGTATCGCGAATACGGCATCAGCGAAAAGCCGTACGTCGTCGTGAAGGCCGACGCGGGCACCGCCGGGCGCGGCGTGATGACCGTGCACGACGCGGCCGAGATCGGCCGCATGTCGAAGGCCGAGCGCGCGCAGATGGCCGAGTCGAAGGCCGGCCTCGCGGTGCGCGACGTGATCGTCCAGGAAGGCGTCTACACGTTCGAGCGCGTCGGCGACGAAGTGGCCGAGCCCGTCGTGTACATGATCGACCGCTACGTGGTCGGCGGTTTCTACCGCACGCACGGCGGCCGCGAGCGCGACCAGAACCTGAACGCGCCCGGCATGCACTACGTGCCGCTCGGCTTCGAGCACACCGCGCTGCCGGATGCCGGCGCGAAGCCGGGCGCTGCGCCGCCGAACCGCTTCTACATGTACGGCGTCGTCGCGCGCCTGTCGCTGATCGCGTCGTCGATCGAACTGGAAAAGACCGATCCCGAAGCCATCCAGGTGTAACGGCTTCGCTACGTACAGGACCCGCATGGACATTCTCTTTATCGCCGACCCGCTCGAGCGCTTCAAGATCTACAAGGATTCGACCTACGCGATGATGGCGGAGGCCGCGCGGCGCGGGCATGCGGTGTACGCGTGCCAGCCGCACCAGCTCGCATGGACGGGCTCGGGCGTCGAGGCGGACGTGCAGCGCGTGACGATCGTCGGCGACACGGCCGACCTGCATCGTCATCCGTGGTTCGAGGCGGCCGCGCACGAATCGCGTCAGCTGACGTCGTTCGGCGCGGTGCTGATGCGCAAGGATCCGCCGTTCGACATGGAATACGTGACGGCCACCTGGATGCTCGAGCTTGCCGAACGGGCGGGCGCGCGCGTGTTCAACAAGCCGCAGTCGATCCGCGATCACTCGGAGAAGCTTGCGATCGGCGAGTTTCCGCAGTTCGTCGCCCCGACGCTCGTCACGCGCGACGCCGCGCGCTTGCGTGCTTTCCATGCCGAGCATGGCGACGTGATCGTGAAGCCGCTCGACGGCATGGGCGGGATGGGCGTGTTCCGCGTGAAGGCCGACGGCATGAATCTCGGCGCGATCATCGAGATGCTCGGCCACGACGGCACGCGCTCGCTGATGATCCAGAAGTTCATTCCCGAGATCACGGCGGGCGACAAGCGCATTCTGCTGATCGCGGGCGAGCCGGTGCCGTATTCGCTCGCGCGGATTCCGCAGGGCAGCGAGGTGCGCGGCAATCTCGCCGCGGGCGGGCTCGGCGTCGCGCAGCCGCTGACGCCGCGCGACCGCGAGATCGCCGCGACGCTCGGGCCGGTGCTCGCCGCGCGCGGGCTGCTGCTGGTCGGGCTCGACGCGATCGGCGACTGGCTGACCGAGGTGAACGTGACGAGCCCGACGTGCTTCCGCGAAATCATGGAGCAGACGGGTTTCGACGTCGCCGCGATGTTCATCGACGCGCTGGAGCGGGCGGCCGCGTAGCCCGCTTTCCGCGCAAGCCCGGCGGCGGCCGCGCAGGCCCCCCGTCGCCGGAGCGGTTCGACCGGCCTGCTACAATGCCCGCTTGCCCGGTGCCGCGACCAGCGCGCCGAAGGCCCGGCGGTCGGGCCGAAACCGTTGCAAGGCTGAACATGAAACGTTTCCCTTACTCGCTATGCTCGTTGCCCCGCTGCGGGGCGTCGGCCCGCCAGGGGCGGCCGGGGGCAGTCTGACATGGCCGGGATTCTGATCATCGCGCACGCGCCGCTCGCCACCGCGCTGCGGGACTGCATCGCGCACATCTACGGCGGCGTGCCCGCGCGCATCGGCTGCATCGACGTGCTGGCGGACAGCGACCCGACCCAGGTGATGGCGTTCGCGCACGCGGAGCTCGCGCGGCTCAGGGAAGAGAACGGCGTCGTCGTGCTGACCGACATGTACGGCGCGACGCCCGCGAACATCGCGGGCCAGCTCGCGAAGCTCGACAACGTGCGCGTGCTGGCGGGCGTGAACCTGCCGATGCTGGTGCGCGCCGTCTGCTACCGTACCGTGCCGCTCGACAAGCTCGTCGACAAGGCGTTGTCCGGCGGCGCGAAGGGCGTCCACGAGGTGTCGGCCGGCACGCCGCCGCCGCCGTCGGAAACCGGCTGCGGCCAGTGCGCGCCGATTCCGCCCGAGCCGCAACCGCGCACCGAATCGCACTGACCGTCCCGTTTTCCGTTTTAGACCGACCCGCCGACGCACGTCGCCGGCGGCCTCGACCGATCCGACCGAGAATCATGCTTCAACAAGAAACCACCATCGTCAACAAATTGGGGCTCCATGCGCGCGCATCGGCCAAGCTTACGCAACTGGCCGGCAACTTCCAGTCGGAAGTCTGGATGACGCGCAACGGACGCAAGATCAACGCGAAGAGCATCATGGGCGTGATGATGCTCGCGGCGGGCATCGGCAGCAGCGTGACGATCGAGACCGAAGGTCCGGACGAGCGCGAGGCGATGGACGCGCTGCTCAAGCTGATCGCGGACAAGTTCGGCGAAGGTCAGTGATCCGGGGCCTGCCCCGCGATCGTTGCCGTTTCGAAGCAGAATGCCGCGTATGTCGCGGCATTTTTTTCGTCCGCAGCATTGATGCGGAAATGGCAATGCTGCGCTGCATGCAGCCAGCACGGAGGTACGGAATTTATAATCGCTAACCGGGGTCATAAGCGCATCGCAGCAGTGTGCCGCGGCTTTACATGTACAGAGGAGGTGCGCGTGTCCTTCACGCTGCATGGCATTCCCGTCTCACGTGGTATCGCGATCGGGCGAGCGTATCTGATCGCGCCGGCGGCGCTCGACGTCGCCCATTACCTGGTCGAGGCGAACCAGATCGACGCCGAGGTCGAGCGTTTCAGCACGGCGCGCGAGGTCGTGCATCGCGAACTCGACGCGCTGCGCGCCGACCTGACCGACGATACCCCGACCGAAGTGGGCGCGTTCATCGACGTCCACATGATGATCCTGAGCGACGCGATGCTCGTGCAGGAAACCATCGACTTGATCCGCACGCGACGCTACAACGTCGAATGGGCGCTGACCGAGCAGCTCGAGCTGCTCACGCGCCACTTCGACGATATCGAGGATGAATACCTGCGCGAGCGCAAGGCCGACATCGAGCAGGTGGTCGAGCGCGTGCTGAAGGCGCTCGCCGGTGCGCCGTCGGCGTCGCAGGCGCTCGATCGCGCGGCCGCGCACAGCCAGAACGAGATGATCGTCGTCGCGCACGACATCGCGCCGGCCGACATGATGCAGTTCAAGTCGCAGTCGTTCCAGGCGTTCGTCACCGATCTCGGCGGCCGCACGTCGCACACGGCGATCGTCGCGCGCAGCCTCGGCATTCCGGCCGCGGTCGGCGTCCAGCACGCGAGTTCGCTGATCCGCCAGGACGACCTGATCATCGTCGACGGCGACCAGGGGATCGTGATCGTCGATCCCGCGCCGATCGTCCTCGAGGAATATTCGTACCGCCAGTCCGAGAAGCTGCTCGAACAGCGCAAGCTGCAGCGCCTGAAGTTCTCGCCGACGCAAACCCTGTGCGGCACGAAGATCGACCTCTACGCGAACATCGAGTTGCCCGACGACGCGAAGGCGGCGGTCGAGGCCGGCGCGGTCGGCGTCGGGCTGTTCCGCTCCGAGTTCCTGTTCATGCATCAGAAGGAGATGCCCGAGGAGGAGGAGCAGTTCGCCGCGTACAAGCGCGCGGTCGAGTGGATGAAGGGCATGCCGGTGACGATCCGCACGATCGACGTCGGCGCGGACAAGCCGCTCGAGGCGCTCGACGAAGGCTACGAGACGGCGCCGAACCCGGCGCTCGGCCTGCGTGCGATCCGCTGGAGCCTGTCCGAGCCGCAGATGTTCCTCACGCAGCTGCGCGCGATCCTGCGCGCGTCCGCGTTCGGGCAGGTGAAGATCCTGATCCCGATGCTCGCGCATGCGCAGGAGATCGACCAGACGCTCGACCTGATCCGCGAGGCGAAGCGCCAGCTCGACGACGCGGGGCTCGCATACGATCCGAACGTGCGCGTCGGCGCGATGATCGAGATCCCGGCCGCGGCGATCGCGCTGCCGCTGTTCCTGAAGCGCTTCGATTTCCTGTCGATCGGCACGAACGACCTGATCCAGTACACGCTCGCGATCGACCGTGCGGACAATGCGGTCGCCCACCTGTACGACCCGCTGCATCCGGCGGTGCTGCACCTGATCGCCTATACGCTGCGCGAAGCGAAGCGTGCGGGCGTGTCGGTGTCGGTGTGCGGGGAGATGGCGGGCGATCCGGCGCTCACGCGCCTGTTGCTCGGGATGGGGCTCACCGAGTTCTCGATGCACCCGAGCCAGTTGCTGGTCGTGAAGCAGGAGATCCTGCGCGCGCACCTGAAGGCGCTCGAGAAGCCGACGGCCGACGTGCTGGCCGCGTTCGAGCCGGAGGAAGTGCAGGCGGCGCTCCAGCGCCTGTCGGTCGCGGAACCGCGCGCGGACGCGGCTGCCTAGGCGGCGCGGACTGCGCGGCGAAACCGTCGCGCGCGTCGCGCGGGTAGCGAAACGTCACGCATGCGCCGCTCGGCGCATGCGTTCGTGCATCCCGCGCGCGTCAGTGCCGGCCCTGGCACACGGGGCAGTCGGCCTGGCGCGCGATCTTCATCGTCGTCCATTCCATGCGCAGCGAATCGAGCATCATCAGCCGCCCGTTGAGCGTCGTGCCGATCGCGCCGATCACGCGCAGCGCTTCGGCGGCCTGCATCGCGCCGATGATCCCGACCGTCGGCGCGAACACGCCCATCGTCGCGCACGCGACTTCCTCGAACGGCTGGTCCTCCGGAAACACGCACGCGTAACAGGGCGCGGCCGGGTCGCGGAAGTCGAACGTGCTGATCTGGCCGTCGAAGCGCAGCGCGGCGCCCGACACGAGCGGCACGCCGTGCGCGACGCACGCGCGGTTGATCGCATGGCGCGTCGCGAAATTGTCGGTGCAGTCGAGCACGACGGTTGCCTGCGGCACGTGCGCGTCGAGCCACGCATCGTCGACGCGCGCCGCGACCGCACGCACGGTCACTTCCGGGTTCAGCTGCGCGAGCGCGTCGCGCCCCGATTCCACCTTGCTGCGGCCGACCGAGGCCGTCACGTGCAGGATCTGCCGCTGCAGGTTCGTGAGGTCGACCGTGTCGGCGTCGACGAGCGTGATCGTGCCGACCCCGGACGCCGCGAGATACATCGCGGCCGGCGAGCCGAGACCGCCGGCGCCGACGACGATCGCATGCGCGTCGAGGAAGCGCTGCTGCGCCTCGATGCCGATTTCGTCGACGAGGATGTGGCGGGAGTAGCGGAGGAGTTGATCGTCGTTCATGGGAGAGGTCGGGTGAGGCATGCCGCCGGCGGCGGCGCGGACGCCTCTGCGTCCATCTGCGTATTCTAGGCGCACATGAAAAACGGGCCATCGCGGTCTTCCCGCGATGGCCCGTCGGATGCCGGCCGGCGCTTACTGCGGTGCCGACGCGGGCTTCGGTGCGGCGGCCTTCGCGCCCGACGCCTTCGCGGCGGACGCGGCCTTGGCCGCAGGGCTCTTCGTCGTGCTCTCGGCGAGCAGCGACTTCGATTCCTGCACCGGCTTGCCCTCGAGCTTGTTGAGCGCCTGCTGCATCATGAAGTCGTCGGTGCTGCCGAACTCGATCGGCTTGCGATCGCGGTCCTTCTGGCGCTGCTCCGGCGTCTTCTTGTCGTTCTGCTCCTCGAGGACGCGCAGCTGGTCCATCCGGCGCTGCTCGCGCTCTTCCTGTTCCTTCTTCTCGTTCGGGTCCTGCGTGTTCGCGAGGTGGTTCGTGTAGTCGACCTCGCGCGTCACGAGCACGTCGTCCGGATCGCCGTCCGCATACTGATCGACCGGCACATCGGGTGTGATGCCCTTGTTCTGGATCGAACGGCCGCTCGGCGTGTAGTAGTAGGCGGTCGTCAGGCGCAGCGCGGTGTCGGCCGTCATCGGACGGACCGTCTGCACCGAGCCCTTGCCGAACGTCGTCTTGCCCATGATCTGCGCGCGCTTCGAATCCTGCAGCGCGCCGGCGACGATCTCCGACGCGGACGCCGAGTATGCGTTCGTCAGCACGACCATCGGCACGGTCTTGAAGATCGGCGGCAGGCTCTTCAGCGGATCGCCGTCGAAGGACGGCAGGCGGTAGTTGTCGTAGGTATCGCGGTAGACCTGCTTCGAATCCGGGATCTGGCCGTTGGTCGACACGACGACGGAGTCGGGCGGCAGGAACGCGCCGGCGACGCCGACCGCGCTCTGCAGCAGCCCGCCGCCGTTGTTGCGCAGGTCGACGATCAGGCCCTTCAGGTTCGGCTGCTGGCGCGCGATGTCCTGCAGTTTCGCGGCGAGATCGGGCGTCGTGCGCTCCTGGAAGCTCGTGATCCGGATATACGCGTAGCCCGGGTCGAGCAGCTTCATCTTCACGCTCTGGACCCGGATGATCGCGCGCGTGACCGTGATCGGGAACGTGCGGTCGTCGCTCTTGCGGAAGATCGTCAGCGTGACCTTGGTGCCCGGCTCGCCGCGCATCTGCTTGACGGCCTTGTCGAGCGTCATGCCGCGCACCGGCTTGTCGTTGATGCGGGTGATCAGGTCGCCCGGACGGATGCCGGCGCGGAACGCGGGCGTATCTTCGATCGGCGAGATCACCTTGACGAGGCCGTCTTCCTGCGAGATCTCGATGCCGAGGCCCGCGAAGCGGCCCTTGGTCTGCTCCTGCAGCTCGTCATAGTCGGTCTTGTCGAGGAATGACGAGTGCGGGTCGAGGCTCGACACCATGCCCTTGATCGCCGCCGTCAGCAGCTTCTTGTCGTCGACCGGCTCGACGTACTCGCGCTTGATCTGGCCGAACACTTCCGCGAACAGGCGGAGCTGGTCGAGGGGAAGCGGTGCCGTGGCGGTCTGCTCGGCCGACGCCGAAACCTGCAGCGTGGCGAATACGCCCGTGGCGAGGCCCGCGGCAATCAGGCCGATGTTCTTCAATTTCATTCGCATAGAGAGTCTGGTGCGGTCGGGAAGCGCGTGGCGGTAGCGGGGATGTAGCGGACAAGTATAACTGTTCGCCCGATTGCTCAGTGGACCGGTGCGAAATGGTCCGGGAGCCCGGTCCCGGCGGGGGCGCCGGATGCGCAGCGGATTCGAAAGCGGGTTCGACAGCACCGGGGCCGCGAAGGTTCGCGCCCGCGCGCCGGAGCGGCCGGGCAGGCCGCGCGAGGCGGCCCGCCCGGCACGACGGGTATCAGCCCGCCTTGCCCTGCTTCGCGACGGCGGCCTGCGCCTTCGCGATCGCGTCCTGGTCGCCCAGGTAGTAGTGCGTGATCGGCTTCAGGTTCTCGTCGAGCTCATACACGAGCGGCACGCCGTTCGGGATGTTCAGGCCGACGATGTCGCTGTCCGAAATGCCGTCGAGGTACTTGATCAGCGCGCGCAGCGAGTTGCCGTGCGCGGCGATCAGCACCTGCTTGCCCGCACGGACGGCCGGCGCGATCGACTCGTTCCACAGCGGCAGCACGCGCGCGACCGTATCCTTCAGGCATTCGGTGAGCGGCAGCTGCTCGCGCGGCACCTTCGCGTAGCGCGGGTCGTCGAACGGCGCGCGCTCGTCGGTCGGCTCGAGCGCGGGCGGCGGCGTGTCGTAGCTGCGGCGCCACACGAGCACCTGCTCGTCGCCGAACTTGGCGGCCGTTTCCGCCTTGTTCAGGCCCGACAGCGCGCCGTAGTGGCGCTCGTTCAGGCGCCACGAGTGGACGACCGGCAGGTACATCAGGTCCATCTTGTCCTGCACGTGCCACAGCGTGCGGATCGCGCGCTTGAGCACCGACGTGTAGGCGAGGTCGAACGTGTAGCCGGCCTCCTTGAGCAATTCGCCGGCCTGGTAGGCCTCGTTGCGACCCTGTTCGGTCAGGTCGACGTCGACCCAGCCGGTGAAGCGGTTTTCCTTGTTCCACGTCGATTCGCCGTGGCGGATGAGAACGAGTTTGTACATGGATCTTGCGGTCGGTAGTGATAGGGAAGCGGGGCGCGTCGCGCGGTACCCGACCCGGGTCCGCCATCGCGCAAGGCGGTTATTTTATAATGGCGAGATTGTCCTCATCCGATTTCTCTTTTTCCGGCGGCATTCCGTGACGTTCTTTACCAATTACACGAACCTGGCCCTTATCGCGATCCTGCTGGTTTCCGGCGGCCTGCTCGCCTGGCCGGCCCTGCGCCGCGGCCGCGGCGGCCTGTCGGCCGCGGAGGCGACGCAGCTCATCAATCGCCGCAACGCGGTCGTGATCGACCTGCGTACCGCGTCCGACTTCGCCGCCGGCCACCTGCCGTCGGCGCGCCAGCTCGCCGCCGGCGAGATCGGCGCGAAAATCGCGCAGGTCGCGAAAAACAAGAGCACCCCCGTGCTGCTCGTCTGCCAGAACGGCCAGCAGTCGCAGAAGGCGGCGCGCGAGGTCGAGGCGGCAGGCTATGCCGAGGTACACGTGCTCGAGGGCGGCGTCGCCGCCTGGCAGCAGGCCGGGATGCCGGTCGTCAAACAAGGAGTGGCGAAGTGAGCAAGGTTTTGATGTACAGCACGCAGGTGTGTCCGTATTGCATTCAGGCCGAGCGCCTGCTGAAGCTGCGCGGCGTGGAGCAGATCGAAAAGGTGCTGATCGACCGCGATCCGGCCCGCCGTGAGGAAATGATGACGCGCACCGGCCGTCGCACGGTCCCGCAAATCTATATAGGCGACACGCACGTCGGCGGCTACGACGATCTGTCGAAGCTCGACCGCGAAGGCGGGCTCGCGCCGCTTCTGCAAGCGGCCTGATTAGGGCAGAATGGCCGCCGGCCGCGCCGCGGCTTGGGCGCGCAGGATTCAACCGAGGCGGCCGGCGTGAAGCCGGGCCGCCCCGTCACCACTTTTAGGGAAACACCATGTCCGACGTCGAAAACCAACCGTTCTTCAACATCCAGCGCGTCTACCTGAAGGATATGTCGCTCGAGCAGCCGAATTCGCCGGCGATCTTCCTCGAGCAGGACATGCCGTCGGTTGAAGTCGAAGTCGACGTCAAGGCCGAACGCCTCGCGGAAAGCGTCTTCGAAGTCGTCGTGTCGGGTACCGTCACCGCGAAGGTGAAGGACAAGGTCGCGTTCCTGATCGAAGCGAAGCAGGCCGGCATTTTCGACATTCGCAACATTCCCGACGAACAGCTCGACCCGCTCGTCGGCATCGCCTGCCCGACGATCCTGTTTCCGTACCTGCGCTCGAACATCGCCGACGCGATCACGCGTGCGGGCTTCCCGCCGATCCACCTGGCGGAAATCAACTTCCAGGCGCTGTACGAGCAGCGTCTCGCGCAGCTTCAGCAGCAGCAGGCCGGTGCGGCAGGCGCGCCGAACGGCTCGACGCTGAACTGACGTTTCACTCCGGACCGGTGCTGGGTATGAAAGTAGCCGTTCTCGGCGCCGGTGCCTGGGGCACCGCGCTCGCGGGCCATCTGGCCGCGCGGCACGATACGCTTCTCTGGGCGCGCGACGCCGCGCTGATCGCCGGGCTGCAGGCCCGGCACGAAAATTCCCGCTATCTGGACGGCATCGCGCTGCCCGATGCGCTGCGCTACGACGCCGATCTCGGCGCTGCGCTCGCGCACGGCGCCGCGGACGACGCGCTGTGCGTGATCGCCGCACCTGTGGCCGGGCTGCGCACGCTGTTCGGCGCGATGCGCGACGCGGGCTGCGTGCCCGCGCATGTCGTGTGGGTCTGCAAGGGCTTCGAGGCCGACACGCATCTGCTGCCGCATCAGGTGATCGCGGCCGAGCTGCCGGGGCAGCACAGCAACGGCGTGCTGTCGGGGCCGAGCTTCGCCCGCGAGGTCGGGCTCGCGCTGCCCGTCGCGCTGACGGTCGCAAGCACGTCCGCCGAATGCCGCGAGCGCACGCTCGCCGCGTTCCATCACGGCGCGATGCGGATCTATACGGGTGACGACGTGGTCGGCGTCGAGGTCGGCGGCGCGGTGAAGAACGTGCTGGCGATCGCGACCGGCATCGCCGACGGCCTCGGGCTCGGGCTGAACGCGCGCGCCGCGCTGGTCACGCGCGGTCTCGCCGAAATGTCGCGCCTCGGCGTCGCGCTCGGCGGCCGTGCGGAAACCTTCACGGGCCTCACGGGCCTCGGCGACCTGATCCTCACCGCGACGGGCGACCTGTCGCGCAATCGCACGGTCGGCCTGCAACTGGCGGCCGGCCGCTCGCTGAACGACATCCTCGGCGCGCTCGGCCATGTGGCCGAGGGCGTGCGCTGCGCGCAGGCCGTGCTCGCGCTCGCGCGCGCGCAGGCGATCGAAATGCCGATCACCGAAGCCGTGTGCGGTGTGCTGTTCGACGGCGTCGCACCGCGCGATGCGGTCAGCGGCCTGCTGCGGCGCGACGCGCGCGCTGAATAACGCCGACGAATCACGCCGACACACCGACGAATCACACCGATTTTTTGCGGCTGGGCGCGCTCGCGCAAAGCGGGCGGCGCCAAAGCGCACTACGCTTGAACAGTCTCCGGCGTTTCGGGAGGGTGCCATGCTGCAGATCGGTTCCACCACGCTCGACGCGCAACGCGTCGACATCACGACGCTCGACGTCGACGTGATCGTCAACGCTGCGAACGGTTCGCTGCTCGGCGGCGGCGGGGTCGACGGCGCGATCCATCGCGCGGCCGGCCCGGGCCTGCTCGCCGAGTGCCGCACGCTCGGCGGCTGCGAGACCGGCGACGCGAAGCTCACGCGCGGCCACGGGCTGCCGGCCCGTTACGTGATTCATGCGGTCGGCCCGGTGTGGCACGGCGGCGGGCGCGGCGAGCCCGAGTTGCTCGCGGCGTGCTACCGGCGTGCGATCGAGCTGGCCGAGGAGGTTGCGGCAACCTCGATCGCATTCCCGGCGATCAGCTGCGGCGTTTACCGCTATCCGGCCGAGGAGGCCGTCGACATCGCGGTCGGCACGGTCGCCGAAATGCTGCCGCAGGCGCCGAACCTCACACGCGTGGTGTTCGCGTGCTTTTCATCCGACATCTACGACCTGTATCGCGCGCGGCTCGCGCGTATCTAGCGCGTGAGCGGATCCGGCCGCGCGGCGCGGGCCGGGCGGGCGCATCAGGCGCCGCCTTCGAAGCCGGCCTGGCGCCACGCCTCGAACACGACCACCGCCACCGTGTTCGACAGGTTCAGGCTGCGGTTGCCCGGCCGCATCGGCAGGCGCACGCGCTGTTCGTTCGGGAAGCGTTCGAGCACCTCGGCCGGCAGGCCGCGTGTTTCCGAGCCGAACACGAACCAGTCGCCCGGCACGAATGCATGGTCGTGGAAGCGGCCCGAACCACGGGTCGTGAACGCGAACATTCGCGCGGGATCGGGTGCTTCGGTCGCGACGAACGCGTCCCAGTCGCGGTGCACGCGCATTTCCGCGTACTCGTGATAGTCGAGGCCCGCGCGGCGCATCTTCGCGTCGTCGAGCGGAAAGCCGAGCGGCTCGATCAGGTGCAGGCGCGCGCCGGTGTTGGCGCAAAGGCGGATCACGTTGCCGGTGTTCGGCGGAATTTCGGGGGCGACGAGGACGACGTTGAACATGGTTGGGTCTGGCTGGGCCGGCCGGGGCGGAGCGGCGTGCACTCCGTCCCGGCCGGCCGGTTCGTGACGGCCGGCGCCGCGCGCGGGCGGCCGGCCGGCCTCTCTATCTAATTAATCCCTGGCGGTGCGCAGCGCAACCAGATTCGTCACGCGTGCGGCACCCGCCGCCTTCAATGCCTGCGCGGCCGCCGCGAGCGTCGCGCCGGACGTCATCACGTCGTCGACGAGTGCCACGTGGCGGCCGGTGAGGTCGCCCGCCACCGCGAACGCCGCGCGCACGTTGTCGCGCCGCGCGCGCCGGTCGAGCCGCGATTGCGGCGCGGTTTCGGCCACGCGTGCCAGCAGCGCCGCGTCGGCGCGCACGCCGAGCCGGCGCGCGAGCGGCCGCGCGATCGCCCACGCCTGGTTGTAGCCGCGCGCGACGAGCCGTCCGTGCGACAACGGCACCGGTGCGATCACGTCGAAGCCGCCGGTGGCGCGCAGCGCGTCCGTGTCGTCGATCCGCTGTGCGAGCCGGGCCGCGAATTCCGCGCCGAGCGCGAGCCGCGCATGAAACTTCAGGCCGCGCGCGAGCCCGTCGAGCGGGGCGCGGTAATCGGCGAGCGCGAGCGTCGCATCGAACGGCGGCGGCGTCGCGCGGCATGCTTCGCAACGGTACGCGGACGCGGAGCCGGCGCCGCCGTGCCGGCCGCGGGCTCCGCGCGGCCGCGGCCGCCCGACGCCCAGCGGCACCGCGCAGACGTCGCAGCGCAGCCGCGCTTCGTTCCAGTACGCGGCGTCGCAGGCGCTGCAAATCACCGGATGTGACAAATTGCCGCACAGCGCGCACCGATTCGGCAATGCGAGTGCGACGACGCGCACGGCCAGCGCGCGAACCTGCGACAAAACGACGCGCATCGGGCGCGGGGCGGAACTGCGATCCATCGCGAACACTCCTGGCGGCCCCGTCTCGATGAAGGCTGCGAGGCGAGCGAGTATACTTCGGGCTCTTCGCCAGTGTGCCCGACATGTCCCCAGCTTCGACTTCAACCGGCCGTCCGGCCAATGACGCCCGGCGTCTGCGGCGGATCTTCGATCGCCGCGCCGCCGCGTTCGACGCGGTCGCGTTCCTGCCGCGCGAGATCGCGCAGCGGATGAACGAGCGTCTCGAATACATCAAGGTGAGCCCCGCGGCCGTGCTCGACGCGGGCTGCGGCCCGGGTGAGGACCTGCCGGCGCTGCGCGCGCGCTTTCCCGAAGCCCCGGTGTTCGGCGTCGACCTGTCCGGCGCGATGCTCGCGCGGGCGGGCCAGCGCGAGGTCGAGCAGGCGAGCTGGCGCCGCTGGCTGCCCGCGTCGCTCGGCCGGGCGCTGGGCCAGCGCGGCCCGCGCGTCGCGCAGGCCGACTTCTCGGTGCTGCCGTTCGCGGCCGGCGCGTTCGACCTGATCTGGTCGAATCTCGCGCTGCACTGGCATTCGCGTCCCGATACGGTGTTCCCTGAATGGCAGCGCGTGCTGCGCGTGAACGGCCTGCTGATGTTCAGCACGCTCGGCCCCGACACGCTGCGCGAGCTGCGCGCGGCCTGCGCGGACGCCGAAGCGGCGCTCGGCATCGCACCGCCGGCCGCGCGCGTCGTCGATTTCGTCGACATGCACGACCTCGGCGACATGCTCGTCGAGAGCGGCTTCGAGATTCCGGTGATGGACCAGGAAGTGCTGACCGTCACGTACAAGACCCCCGATTCCCTGCTGGCCGACGTGCGCCGCTGGGGCGCCTATCCGTTCGACCGCGCGGTGCCGCAGCGTGCGGCGCGGCGCTTTCGCGCGGCGCTCGGCGACGCGCTGGAAGCGCGCCGGCGCGCGGACGGCACGATTGCCCTGACGTTCGAGGTGATCTACGGCCACGCATGGAAGGCCGTGCCGCGCACGACCGCCGAGGGGCACGGCATCGTGCGCATCGAAGATATCGGAAAGGGGCGTCCGAAGAATCGGTAAAGCGGTAAAGAGGGGTTTTGTTATGTCTGAAATTAGCGGCGCAAAGCGGGGTCGAATTGACGCCAAAAACGGCCGGGAAGCTTGTGGCGCTTGGCTCGCGGGCCGATAGCCGCTTGCTTGTGGATGCCATTGAACCCGCCTATAATGCGTCAGCTTGTCGTCCCGGGGTCCCCGCAATACGGGCCGACGAGTCCGATGCAGGCATGCATCGCATGCCATTCGCGTGAGGCGGCGATGGAAGCAGCAAGGGTGTCGGCGGAGACGAACGGTGAACCGGTCCTCGAAGACTGGCTCATGAAACGCAACTGTTCGGTGTCGCCGCGCCAGTTCGTGCTGTTTTACGCGTCGCTCGCGGGCTTCTCGCTGGTGATCGCGGCAGTGCTGATGTGGCGGGGGGCCTGGCTCGTCATGCCCTTCACAGGAATCGAATTGCTGGCGGTCGGCGTCGCGTTTGCGATCCATGCCCGTCATGCGGTCGATTACGAGCGCATCAGGCTGTTTCCGCACCGGCTCGTGATCGAGCGGATGGATGCGGAGCGGCTCACGCAGATCGAATTCAATCCGCGCTGGGTGCGGGTCGAGCCGGGTGTGACGCCACGCGATCCGATTCGACTGGTATCGCGCGGGCAGACCGTCGTAATCGGGCAGCATCTCGCGCAGCACAAGCGTGCGCAGTTCGCCGACGAACTGCGCGTGTCGCTCAGGCGCTGCGGCTGACGAGGCGCGGGCACCGGCCGGAACAGGCCGGCGTCTTGCGACGGGGGAGGGTTTGAATGGAAATTTTGGGTAAGGATGCTATGAAAACAATCAAGCGAGCCCTCACGGGCGTGCTGGCATGCAGCGGATTGCTCTTTGCCGGCGCTGCTCTGGCGGTCGGTGATAGCCCGGGCGGCCCCCGCGTCAACGAGATCAACTTTCAGCCGCCGGTCACGAAAATCGCCGAGGAGCTCTACGATCTCCACACGATGATGCTGATCCTGTGTACGGTGATCTTCGTCGGCGTGTTCGGCGTGATGTTCTATTCGATCTTCGCGCACCGCAAATCCAAAGGCCACAAGGCCGCCAATTTCCATGAAAGCACGACCGTCGAAATCATCTGGACGATCGTGCCGTTCATCATCGTCGTGCTGATGGCGCTGCCGGCCACGAAGGCCGTCGTCGCGATGAAGGACACGACCAACGCCGATCTCACGATCAAGGTCACCGGTTACCAGTGGAAATGGGGCTACGACTACGTGAAGGGTCCGGGCGAGGGCATCAGCTTCCTGTCGACGCTCAGCACCCCGCGTGACGAAGTGATGGGCAAGAAGCCGATCACCGAGACCTACCTGCAGGAAGTCGACAACCCGCTCGTCGTGCCGGTCAACAAGAAGATCCGCATCATCACGACCGCGAACGACGTCGTTCACTCGTGGTACGTGCCCGCGTTCGGCGTGAAGCAGGATGCGATCCCCGGCTTCGTGCGCGATACGTGGTTCAAGGCCGACAAGGTCGGCACGTTCCGCGGCTTCTGTACCGAACTGTGCGGCAAGGAACACGCGTTCATGCCGGTCGTGGTGGTTGTGCTGTCGGACGACGACTACGCGAAGTGGGTGAGCGCGCAGAAGGCCAAGCTGGCCAGCGCATCGGTCGATCCGAACAAGGTTTACACGATGGCCGAACTCGTCGCGCACGGCGAGGAAGTCTACAAGGCGAACTGCGCGGCCTGCCACCAGGTGAGCGGCAAGGGCCTCGGCGCCTTCCCGGCGATGGACGGCAGCCCGATCGTGAACGGCCCGATCGCCGGCCACGTCGAGCGCGTGCTGCACGGCAAGGGTGCCATGCCGTCGTGGGCGTCGCTGTCGGACCTCGACATCGCATCGGTCATCACGTACGAGCGCAACTCGTGGGGCAACCACAAGAACGACCTGCTGCAGCCGAAGCAAGTGACCGACGCGCGCAACGGCAAGATGCCGGAAGACGTGGCGGGCGCCGCGGCGCCGGCCGAAGCGGCCTCGGCACCGGCGCAAGCCGCGTCGGGTGCGGCCGAGCAACCGGCGGCAGCGCCGGCATCGGCGGCTGTGTCGACGATCTACTTCGAAACGGGCAAGAGCGTGCTGCCGGCCGACGCGAAGGCAGCGATCGCCGCAGCGGCCGACTATGCGAAGGCACATCCGGACGCGAAGCTCGCGCTGTCGGGTTTCACCGACAAGACGGGCTCGGCCGACGCGAACGCCGAACTCGCCAAGCATCGTGCACAGGCCGTGCGCGACGCACTGAAGGCAGCAGGCGTGGCGGAAGACCACATCATCATGAAAAAGCCGGAAACGATCACGGGCGGGGCTGACGCGAAGGAAGCCCGGCGGGTCGAGATCGGGCCGGCGGCTTGACGTGTCGCTGAGTTAGTCGACGTATTCGCATTAGGAGATTCTCATGTCTAGCATCGGGCACGACGTAGCCGCGGACCACGCGCACGACGACCACGCGCACGAAATGCCGCACGGCTGGCGTCGCTGGCTGTTCGCCACCAACCACAAGGACATCGGTACGCTGTACCTGCTGTTCTCGTTCATCATGTTCCTGTCGGGCGGCGTGATGGCGCTCGGCATCCGTGCCGAGCTGTTCGAGCCGGGCCTGCAGATCATGCGTCCGGAGTTCTTCAACGAACTCACGACGATGCACGGCCTGATCATGGTGTTCGGCGCGATCATGCCGGCGTTCGTCGGCTTCGCGAACTGGATGATTCCGCTGCAGATCGGCGCGTCCGACATGGCGTTCGCGCGGATGAACAACTTCAGCTTCTGGCTGCTGCCGGTCGCGGCCGTGCTGCTGGTCGGTTCGTTCTTCGCGCCGGGCGGCGCGACGGCTGCCGGCTGGACGCTGTACGCACCGCTGTCGACGCAGATGGGCCCGGGCATGGACTTCGCGATCTTCGCGGTCCACATCATGGGCGCGTCGTCGATCATGGGCGGGATCAACATCGTCGTGACGATCCTGAACATGCGCGCACCGGGCATGACGCTGATGAAGATGCCGATGTTCGCATGGACCTGGCTGATCACCGCGTACCTGCTGATCGCCGTGATGCCGGTTCTGGCAGGCGCGATCACGATGGTGCTGTTCGACCGCCACTTCGGCACGTCGTTCTTCAACGCGGCAGGCGGCGGCGACCCGGTGATGTACCAGCACATCTTCTGGTTCTTCGGCCACCCCGAGGTGTACATCATGATTCTGCCGGCGTTCGGGATCGTGTCGCAGGTGATCCCGGCGTTCGCACGCAAGACGCTGTTCGGCTATAGCTCGATGGTGTATGCGACGGCGTCGATCGCGATCCTGTCGTTCATGGTCTGGGCGCACCACATGTTCGCCACGGGCATGCCGGTCACCGGTCAGCTGTTCTTCATGTACGCGACGATGCTGATCGCGGTGCCGACGGGCGTGAAGGTGTTCAACTGGCTCGCGACGATGTGGCGCGGCTCGATGACGTTCGAAACCCCGATGCTGTTCGCGATCGGCTTCCTGTTCGTGTTCACGTTCGGCGGCCTGACGGGCCTGATGCTGGCGATGGCGCCGCTCGACATCCAGTACCACGGCACCTACTTCGTGGTGGCGCACTTCCACTACGTGCTGGTGGCCGGGTCGCTGTTCGCGCTGTTCTCGGGCTGGTACTACTGGGCGCCGAAGTGGACGGGCTGGATGTACAACGAGACGCGCGGCAAGATCCACTTCTGGTCGTCGATGATCTTCTTCAACCTGACGTTCTTCCCGATGCACTTCGTCGGTCTCGCGGGCATGCCGCGCCGCTATGCGGACTACCCGGCGCAGTTCACGGACTTCAACCAGGTGGCGACGATCGGCGCATTCGGCTTCGGCCTCGCGCAGGTGTACTTCCTGTTCGCGGTCGCGCTGCCGGCCTACCGTGGCGGCGGCGACCTGGAAAAGGCGTCGGACAAGCCGTGGGATGGCGCGACGGGCCTCGAGTGGACGGTGCCGAGCCCGGCTCCCTTCCACACGTTCGAGCAACCGCCGCACGTCGAATAAGTTTCACCCGGCGTTCCGCCGCTGCCTGCCGCGCAGGCAGGCGCGGCGGGCGCCGAATCGATGTATCAGCGAAGTTTCAGCGAAGTTTCAGATGAACCGGAATCCACAAGAAAGACGAACGCCCGAGCAGATTCGCGCGGGCAACAA
The DNA here is from genome assembly GCF_905339865.1 of Burkholderia sp. BCC1993. NCBI lineage: Bacteria > Pseudomonadati > Pseudomonadota > Betaproteobacteria > Burkholderiales > Burkholderiaceae > Burkholderia > Burkholderia sp. BCC1993. The sequence continues at coordinate 247,348 of NZ_CAJPGZ010000012.1, forward strand.
GCGGCTCGGCCTCATCCTGCTCGTCATCGCCGCCGTTTTTTTTGTGGGTGTCGTGATCAAGCAGTGGTGGCTGTCCACTCACTGATACGCAGTAACTGACGCAGTAGCGAGGAAGTCGTCGTATGTCGAAGCCGGAAGAGGGCGCCGTCGATCGCGCATTCAATCGTTCGATGCTGGTGAAGCTCTTCGTCGTGGCCGGACTGATGTTCGGCTTCGGCTTCGCGCTGATTCCGATGTATCGCGCGATCTGCCAGATCACCGGCATCAACAACCTGGTGCAGCGCGATGTCAGCGAACGCGAGGTGAAGAACTCGCAGGTCGACACGAGCCGCACGGTGTCGGTCGAGTTCGATGCGAATGCGCGCGGCCCGCTCGGTTTCAAGCCGGAGCACAACAGCCTCGACGTGCATCCGGGCGAACTGACGACGATCGTGTACGACGTGACCAACGGGCAGGGCCGGCCGGTGGTGGCGCAGGCGATTCCGAGCTACGCGCCGAAGCAGGCGACGGAGTTCTTCAAGAAGATCGAGTGCTTTTGCTTCACGCAGCAGACGCTGGCCGCGAACGAGTCGCGCAAGATGCAGGTGGTGTTCGTGATCGATCCGAAGCTGCCGAAGGACGTGAAGACGATCACGCTGTCGTACACGTTCTTCGAGCTGAACACGCCGGCCGCGCCGGTGCCGGCACCGCGCAAGACGGCGGCGCAGGGCGCGGCGAAGCCGGACGCATGACGACGGAGACGGGGCAGTGACAGAGACCAAGCGGAGCGGGTCGTTCGGCCAGGCGTTGCGAGCGGTGTTGTGGTCGTTCTTCGGGGTGCGCAAGCGGCGCGACCTGGAGGCCGACGCGACGCAGCTCAATCCGCTGCACGTGCTGATCGTCGCGTTGATCGCGGCCGGTGTGTTCATCGGCGTGCTGATCCTGATCGTGCGTGCGGTCGTGGGTTGAGGCTCGCGGCCACGAAAGAATGCAGTGCGTAGCGCCCGGGCGCTGCGTGCGGGAAAGAGCGGCGGCGGTCGCGCCGTGCAAGAAATAAAGCCGGAGCGGTTTCCGGTACACAAATTGGACTGAAGTGGAGAATCAAGCATGAGCGGTCAAAACCAGACCCCGTACTATTTCGTGCCGCATCCGTCGCAGCATCCGATCAGCGCGGCCTGCGGCCTGCTGGTCATGCTCGCGTCGGTGGCGCTGTGGATCAACGGTCACGACTGGGCTCCGTACACGGCGCTGCTTGGCCTGCTGTGGTTGCTCTTCACGCTGTACCACTGGTTCGGCGATTCGATCGCCGAATCGGAAGGCGGTCATTACGGCAAGAACGTCGACAAGTCGTACCGCTGGAGCATGAGCTGGTTCATCTTCTCCGAAGTCATGTTCTTCGGCGCATTCTTCGGCGCGCTGTTCTACGCGCGTGAAATCGCGCTGCACCAGCTCGGCAGCCTCGACTACAAGCTGATCTGGCCGGATTTCTCCGCCGTGTGGCCGAACGAAGGCCCGGCCGCGCTCGCCGGTCACTTCAAGACGATGGGCCCGTGGCCGATCCCGACGCTGAACACGGCGCTGCTGCTGTCGTCGGGCGCGACGCTGACGGTGTCGCACCACGCGCTGCGCGACAATCATCGCAACAAGGCGATCGCGTGGCTGGCCGCGACGCTCGTGCTCGGCGTCTGCTTCCTGTTCACGCAGGGCTTCGAGTACTACCACGCGTACAACGAACTGAACCTGACGCTGAACTCGGGCGTGTACGGCTCGACGTTCTTCCTGCTGACGGGCTTCCACGGCTTCCACGTGTTCCTCGGCGGCACGATGCTCGCGGTGGTGCTGGTGCGGATGATCCGCGGCCACTTCAAGCCTGATCACCACTTCGCATTCGAAGGCGCCGCGTGGTACTGGCACTTCGTCGACGTCGTCTGGCTCGGCCTGTACGTCGTCGTCTACTGGCTGTAAATGCAACAACGGCCCGCGCAGCGATGCGCGGGCCGTTTTCATTGGCGGGGACGGGGCAGCGGCCGGCTGCTTGCGCTCAACGCCAATCCGGCGCCGCCGCGACTCAGTCAGGCGGCGCTTTTGCTTGGTAGCGCCGCTGTGCGGCGAAATGTCACAGCGGTCACGGCGGTCACGGCGGCCGGCGCGGTGAAGGCATCAACGCCCGATCGGCAGGCCGGTCGAATGGATCCAGCCCATCCAGTTCGCGAACAGGATGAACAGGAACAGCGAGACCGACAGCCCGACGCGGGTGGCAAGCGACCACACCATGCGTTTCGTATGGCCGCGGTCTTGCATCATGAAGTAGAGCGCCGAGCCCATGCTGGCGACGATGAGGACGAAGGCGATGGGAACGAGGATGTGCATGACACGAACCGGACGACGGCAATTCGAAAGGAAGAGGATAATTATCGCACTTCGCTTTCGCGAATGCGCCTCGCGGGTGGCCCGATGAAGATCCGCTGGCTGCCTGCGCTGCTGATTCTCGTCGTCGTCGCGGTCACGATTCGCCTCGGGTTCTGGCAGCGCGACCGCGCGCACCAGAAGGAAGCGCTGCAGGCGAACGTCGTGCGTTACGAGCATGCGGCGCCGGTCGACGTCGGCGCGCAGCTGATTCCGCTCGCGTCGATCGAGTTCCACCGCGTGCGGGCGAAGGGCCGCTTCCTGCCGGAGCAGGCGGTGTTCCTCGACAATCGGCCGTATAACGACCAGCCGGGTTTTTACGTCGTGATGCCGTTTAAACTCACGGGCGGCGGCGTCGTGCTGGTGAACCGCGGCTGGCTGCCGCGCAACATCGCCGATCGCACGGCGATCGAGCCGTTCCCGACGCCCGGCGGCGAGATCGAGATCGAAGGCATCGCGCGCGCCGACGCGTCGCGCGCGTTCGAGCTCGGCGAAGGCGGCTCGGCCGCGCACCAGAAGATCCGGCAGAACCTGGACGTCGCCGCGTATGCGAAGGAAACGGGGCTGCCGCTGCAGCCGTTCGTGATCCAGCAGACGAGCGACGACGGCGACAAGCTCGTGCGCGACTGGCCGGCGGCGACGACCGGCGTCGAGCGCAATTACGGTTACATGTTTCAGTGGTGGGCCATGGCAGCGGCCGCGCTCGGTTTCGGCCTGTACGCCGCGCGGCGTGCGGCGAAGAAGTCGGCCGGCGCGTGAGCGCCATGGCAGGACGCGGCGCATGCTCCGCGGGTTCGTTTCGAGAGGTCTGATTTGTCCATGCAATCTTCCCGTCAGGGTCCGGCCGCTGCGCCGATCTCGCCCGCGGCCCGCAAGCGCGGCCGCTGGATGCTCGTGCTGCTGGGTCTCGTGTGCGCGGCGCCGATCATCGCGTCGTACTTCACCTATTACGTGATCAAGCCGAAGGGCGGCTCGACCAACTACGGCACGCTGATCGAGCCGCAGCGGCCGATTCCAGCCGACCTGCAGGTCACCGACGAAACCGGCAAGACGGTGCCGCTGTCGTCGCTGCGCGGCGTGTGGCTGTTCGTGATGACCGACCGCAGCGCGTGCGACGATGCATGCGCGCAAAAGCTCTACTTCATGCGCCAGATCCGCGTCACGCAGGCGGGCGAGCGGCACCGGATCACGATGGTGTGGCTGCGCAGCGATGCGAGCGCGATTCCGCCGAAGGTGCTGGAAGCCTATCCGGACACGCGCCGGCTGGTCGCCGATCCGGCCGCGGTGGCTGCATGGCTGCCGGCCGACGCCGGCACGAAGGACAGCGACCACCTCTACTTGATCGATCCGAACGGCAACCTGATGATGCGTTTCCCGAAAGACCCGAATCCCAGCAAGATCAAGTCGGACGTGACCAAGCTGCTGAAGTGGTCGAGCATCGGCTAAGGCGAGACGACGAGGCAACCATTCGATGTCGTATCTACTGCAACTCGGCCTGATCGGCCTCTGCATCGCGCTGCTGCCGATGTCGTACGTGTGGGTGAAGGCCGACGACAACAAGTTCCGCAAGCTGGTGTGGATCACCACGTTCCTGACCCTCGACCTGGTGATGTTCGGCGGCTTCACGCGGCTGACCGATTCGGGCCTCGGCTGCCCCGACTGGCCCGGCTGCTACGGCACGTCGTCGCCGTTCATCGCGCACGCCGCGATCACGGCCGCGCACCAGGCGATGCCGACCGGCCCCGTCAGCATGACGAAGGCGTGGATCGAGATGATCCACCGCTATTTCGCGATGGCGATCGGCGTGCTGATCATCGCGCAGGTCGTGATCGCCTGGTCGGCGCGGCTGCGCCGCCGCCCGCTGCACGTGTCGCCGTGGTGGCCGACGAGCCTCTTGCTGCTGATCGTCGTGCAGGGCGTGTTCGGCGCGTGGACGGTCACGATGAAGCTGCAGCCGGTGATCGTCACGACCCACCTGCTGCTCGGCCTCATGCTGCTCGGCACGCTCGGCTGGCTCGCGGCGCGGCAGACGCCGCTGCCGTCGCATGACCCGGAGGCCGGCCGCTACCGTGCGGCCGCGCTCGCGGCGCTGGTGCTGCTGGTCGTGCAGATCGCGCTCGGCGGCTGGGTGAGCACCAACTACGCGGTGCTCGCGTGTACCGACTTCCCGACCTGCAACGGTCAGTGGATGCCGCCGATGAACTTCGGCCAGGGCTTCCATCTGTGGCGCGCGCTCGGCATGACGAAGGACGGCGACGCGATCACGCAGGACGCGCTGGTCGCGATCCACTGGACCCACCGCACGTTCGCGTTCGTCGTCGTCGCATACCTGGCCGCGTTCGCGCTGAAGATGCGCCGCTTCGAGTCGCTGCGCCGGCCCGCGAACGGCGTGCTGCTGGTGGTTCTGCTGCAGTTCCTGACGGGCCTGACCAACATCGTGCTGCAGTGGCCGCTGCCGGTCGCCGTCGCGCACAACGGCGGTGCCGCGATCCTGCTGCTGCTCGTCGTCATGTTAAACTTTCGCATCCTTTCAAGCCGCCCCGGCCGTGTCGTGCAGCCCGCGCGCGACGCCGCCCCGGCGTGACCGTCCCCATGCAAAGCACCCTTTCCCAATCGCCCGGTAGCCGGTTCTCGCAGTACATGGCGCTGACGAAGCCGCGTGTCACGCAGCTCGCGGTGTTCTGCGCGGTGATCGGCATGTTTCTCGCGACGCCGGGCATGGTGCCGTGGCATGTGCTGATCGGCGGCACGGTCGGCATCTGGCTGCTGGCCGGCGCCGCGTTCGCGATCAACTGCCTCGTCGAGCAGAAGATCGACGCGATGATGCGCCGTACCGCGTGGCGTCCGTCCGCGCGCGGCGAGATCACGACTCCGCAGATCCTGCTGTTCTCGGCCGTGCTCGGCAGCGTCGGCGCATGGACGCTCTATACCTTCACGAACCCGCTGACGATGTGGCTGACGATCGCGACGTTCGTCGGCTACGCGGTGATCTACACGCTGCTGCTCAAGCCGATGACGCCGCAGAACATCGTGATCGGCGGCGCATCGGGCGCGATGCCGCCGGCGCTTGGCTGGGCCGCGGTCACCGGCGCGGTGCCCGGCGACGCGTGGATCCTCGTGCTGATCATCTTCGTGTGGACGCCGCCGCATTTCTGGGTGCTGGCGCTCTATCGCCGCAAGGACTACGAAAACGCGGGCCTGCCGATGCTGCCCGTCACGCACGGCGAGAAGTTCACGCGGCTGCACATCCTGCTGTACACGGTGATCCTGTTCGCGGTCACGCTGATGCCGTTCATCTCCGGGATGAGCGGCGCCGTCTACCTGGTGAGCGCCGTGCTGCTCGGCGCGGTGTTCCTCGCGTATGCGTGGAAGATCCACCGCGACTACTCGGACGAACTCGCCCGCAAGGCTTTCCGTTACTCGATCGTCTACCTGTCGCTGCTGTTCGCCGCGCTGCTGGTCGATCACTATGCGCGCCCGCTGCTCGGCGTGTAACCGCACGGTTTGAACGCAATGCTCCATTCATGGTTCGGGCGCCGCGCGCGTCAAGGCTTGATGCTCGCGTGCGCATTCGCGGCAGCCACGCTGCTCGCCGGCTGCGACAACGCGCCGAAATTCCAGAATCTCGACATCACCGGCAACACGCAGTTCGGCAGCGATTTCTCGCTGCCGGATACGGCGGGCAAGGTGCGCACGCTCGGCGACTTCAAGGGCCGGGCGGTCGTGATGTTCTTCGGCTATACGCACTGCCCGGACGTATGCCCGACGACGATGGCCGAACTGTCCGAAGCGCTGAAGCAGCTCGGCCCCGATGCGGCGAAGCGCGTGCAGGTGCTGTTCGTCACCATCGATCCGGAGCGCGACACGCCCGCGCTGCTCGGCCAGTACGTGCCCGCGTTCGATCCGTCGTTCATCGGGCTGCGGCCGGCCGACGAGGCGCAGCTCAAGAAGGTTACAAAGGATTTCCGCGTGTACTACGCGAAGGTGCCCGGCAAGACGCCCGGCAGCTACACGATGGATCACACCGCCGCGAGTTACGTGTTCGATCGCGACGGCAAGCTGCGCCTGTTCGTGCGCGACGGCCAGGGCCCGGGCCCGTGGGCCCACGACCTGAAGCTGCTGGTCGACTGAGCGGCGTACGCCGCAGGTTCGCCCGGGCGCTCGCCCGGCGCAATGCGTGACGGCCGCGACGCGCCGTCACGCATTCCTCCTTCTTTCCCTCGATCTGCATGCGCCGCCTCGCGGGGCGGCATGCGTGTGCACATTCGCGCGCTGGCACGCTGGCGCGCGTTACGGCAGCGCCGGCACGTTGAAGCCCTGCGCGGCACGCGTGATCCGGAATTCCGTCACGCGATACGTCGCGAGCCCTTCGGTCACGAACGGATCGGTTTCGAGGATCGCGTCCAGTTCGTCGCGGTCGATGCGGGCCGCGAGGATCACGCCGCCTTCGCGCGGCACCTTCGGCCCCGCCGCGATGAAGATGCCGCGCTCGAACAGCGGCTGCAGATACGCGCGGTGGCGTTCGAGTGCATCGTCGATGCGCTCGAGCGATGCGTTGTAGTGGATGTCGATGACGTACATGGATGGCCCTGGAATTGTCGCCGGCGCGTGGTGTGCCGGTCGGCCGGTCTTTTTAGCACAGCGGCCGTTCCGTGTCGTGGCGGCCGTCGTCGCGCATCGTCCGCCAGCACGGCCGCGGTGCATACCCATATGAGCGGGATGTATTTCACTTCCGGCCGATCCTGTGACACCATTTGCCCCTTCCTGCGAGTCCGGGGATACCCGTATCGCGCCCCATTTTCAGTTAGCAAGAAAGCGAGAAACAGATGAAGCGTCGCAGTCTCCTGAAGGTATTTTCCGTGCTGGCCACCGGTGCCGCGCTGACGCTGTCGGCGGGCGCGCACGCCGAAGACAAGATCATCAAGGTCGGCACGGTGGCCGGCCCGGATGCGGAAGTGTGGCAGGTCGTGCAGAAGGTCGCGAAGGAGAAGGAAGGCCTGAACGTGAAGGTCATCGAGTTCAACGACTACGTGCAGCCGAACGCGGCGCTCGACTCGGGCGACCTCGACGCGAACAGCTTCCAGCACCAGCCGTACCTCGACAGCCAGGTGAAACAGCGCGGCTACAAGATCGTCAGCGCGGGCCTGACCTACATCTCGCCGATCGGCGTGTACTCGAAGAAGTTCAAGGCGCTGAAGGACCTGCCGCAAGGCGCGAAGCTCGCGGTGCCGAACGATCCGTCGAACGAGAACCGCGCGCTGCTGCTGCTGCAGACGCAAGGCGTGATCAAGCTGAAGGCCGGCGCCGGCACGGGCGGCAATAACGCGACGGTGCTCGACATCGCCGAGAACCCGAAGAAGCTGAAGATCTCCGAGCTCGACGCCGCGCAGCTGCCGCGCGTGCTGTCGGACGTCGACGCCGCCGTGATCAACACGAACTACGCGCTCGCCGCGAACCTGCAGCCGACCAAGGATGCGATCGCGCTCGAATCGCTGACGAGCCCGTACGCGAACCTGATCGCCGTGCGCGCGAAGGACAAGGATCAGCCGTGGGTGAAGAAGCTGGTCAAGGCGTACCAGTCGGCGGAAGTGCGGGAATTCATCAAGAAGCAGTTCAAGGGCTCGATGGTCGCGTCGTTCTGAACGCGATCGATTGACCGAACGAAGGCCTGCATGTGTGCAGGCCTTTTTTGTTTGTGCGGTGAGGGATGTTCTATTGACGCTGCGCAGGCGCCGCCTCGCTGGCTTTAATGTGCCCGAGATTCGCCAGCGCAGGGAAGATCACACAACGCAATTGCATGCGTACTCGCCGGTAAACGCCGTCTGGTAACGGTCTGTTACGTTGCCATCGAGCCGGTGCGTCGCTGCTCGAATGCGGAACCGGTATGCCTTTTCTCGAGCCGGCATCCCGCTGTGCCCCGTCATTGCTCACGTCGAGCCGCGTGACAAAAGTTTCGCGGGATATTCCACCGTCGTTGCATAGAGAGCGGCCGGAAAATCGGCAGGAATTTGTCCGCGCGGTAGCCGTATGTCTTCGTTAGACTGAAAAACAGTTCTGAAAATCACACGCGAGGATATTGAATGGGGGCGGCCGAAAAGGTGGGCGGCGTTTACTATTATTATGGAATGGACAATCTGACTGCCGGGGAATTGTTCTTCTGGATAATGGTCGACGAATCCATGAATCAGTTGGGTGTCGACGATGCGGTGTCGATTGGCATGATTCTGCTTGGCAAAAACAATTTATCGACCCGTGTGAAACCCGGCGGAGCAATAAAAGGGACTTCGCGTGCAAGCCAGTTTTCGAGAAGGGTTTTTCAGAAGGCGCAGTTTCCGTTTGGTCTTAAGTTGCCCACCCTGGTGGGCGGGCCGGTGAGGGATCTGAAAGTCAGGATGGTGAGGAACATCGGCACTTTTGTGGGAAGAACGATACCCGTCGCAGGCTGGGTAATTCTCGCGAGTGACATTTGTATTATCGCTCACAAGGCAGCTAATCATTACAATAGGGTCGCGAGGGAGGGTGACAGGTTATGGTAGGCATTGAGGGTGAGGTGGTTGACTTCGTGAAGAAGAGGATTGGCTTCTCCATGTTGTCGAGGAGTGTGGATATAACCGAAAATACCGATCTGGACGTTGACCTGGGCTTTGATGCTGCTGAAGTCGAAGAGGTGATGAAGGAGTATTCGGAGGAGTTTGGTGTCGATATGAGTGGCTTCGACATTAAAAAATATTACCCCGAAGAGGACTCTTCATTTCTTGACTTGATCAATCCGTTCAAGAAAAGAGTCGTTCATCATGTCCCTGACCTGAACGTCCGAATGTTGATTGCATCGGCCAAGGCTGGGCACTGGCTCTACAGCTGACTGCTCACCGGTTTGCATTTGTCTGTGTCCGGGCGGTGGCATCGCGCCGACTCCTTTAGAGGCGCGGCAGGTCCAGCGTCGGCCGGCACGCGCTGCCCCTCACATCTCGCCGCGCCGCGAGCAGATCGCCATGATCTGCTGGATCGCGTAGTTGTCGCGCACGCCCGGCAGCGACTGCACGACGCACTCGTGGAAGCGCCGCTCGCGCGGCAGCAGCATCGCGTTGTTGCGGTACAGCGCGTCGCACGAGCGCTGGATCAGCTGCGCGGCCACGCCGTTGCGGCTCTCGCGCAGCGCGCCCAGCATGCAGTCGTCGTATTGCGCGTAGCCGTCGGTCAGCGCGAATGCCGCACCCGGCAGCGCCAGCGCGACGGCCGCGCATGCGATCGCCCGGATCCCCCGTTTCATGCGCCCTCCGATGGTGTGGATTGGGTCGGCGGACAGCATAACGTAAAGCGGCAAGGGCGGCTGGCGCATTGCGCCGGGATCGGCGCGCCGGCGTCGCTTCGGAGCCGAGATTGCGGCGGGCGGTCGTTCCGCCGACACACGCCAGCCACGCCCGGGGCGGCGCGCCGTCATATGACGGGGGCGCCGGCTTTTCCTGCGCTTTTCCTCTGACGAAAAAGCCGGTTTCGTACCAGTACTGTGCGACATGAGCGCATTGCCATATACTGTATATCCATACAGTTGTGGGTGGCGTCATGCTCGCATCCTCCATTTCTCCCGAATCCCTCCATCCATCGCTCTGGCGCGGCTCGCAGCTCGCGCGCGGCGGTTCGCGCACGATCGACACGGGTTTCGCGTCGCTGTCCGCCGAGCTGCCGGGCGGCGGCTGGCCGGTCGGCGGGCTCGTCGAACTGCTGGCCGCGCAGCCGGGCTGCGGCGAGATGCGGCTGCTCGCGCCGGCGCTCGCGCGCACCGTCAGCGCGCGGCGGCCGCTCGCGCTCGTCGCGCCGCCGCAGTCGCCGCATGCGACCGCGCTGGCCGCGCTCGGCGTGCCGGCCGACGCGCTGCTGTGGCTGCGCGCCGGCAGCCGCACCGATGCGTTGTGGGCCGCCGAGCAGGCGCTCAGGACAGGCTGCTGCGGTGCGCTGCTGCTCTGGCAGGACGCGCGGCCCGATGCGCTGCGCCGCCTGCATCTCGCGGCCGCGCGCACCGGCGACACGCTGTTCGTGATGCTGCGCCCGCTGTCGGCGGCCAAACAGCCGTCGCCGGCTGTGCTGCGCGTCGCGCTGCATCCGGTGCCGGGCGGCGTGTCGCTCGACATCGTCAAGCGTCGCGGGCCCGCGCACGGCGAGCCGCTCGCGCTCGATTTGCCGTCGCCCATCGTGGAGAGCCGCTATGCGCGTCTTGCTCGGCATCCATCTGCCGCGCCTGCCGCTCGACGTGTGCGCCCCGCCGCCGTCTGACGGCGTGGCGGACGACGCAGACGACGCAGGCTGCGCGGTGCTCGAGCAGGGTGTCGTGCTGATTGCCGACGCGCCCGCGCGCCGGCAGGGCGTGCGCGCGGGCATGAAGCGCGGCGGCGTGCTGACGCTTTCGCCCGACACGCGGCTCGTCGAACGCGATCCCGCCCGCGAGGCCGATGCGCTGCGCGCGGTCGCGCTCGCGTTGCTGCGCTTCTCGCCGTGCGTCGCGCTCGACGACGAAGCGACGCTGATCGTCGACGTCGGCCCGAGCCTGCGCCTGTTCGGCGGCCTGCCGTCGCTGTGCCGCCAGGTGCGCGCGACGCTCGCGGCGCTCGGCTATGCGGCGCGCCTGTCCGCCGCGCCGACCGGGCGCGGCGCGTGGCTGCTCGCGCGCACGTCGGCGCGTGCGCGCATCCGGCGCCGCGTGGCCGGGCCGACTTCGCTCGTTCGTACGCTCGATCGTTTGCCGTGCGTGCTGCTGCCCGATGCGCGCCCGTATGCCGGCTGGTTCGACGGCCTCGGCTGCCGCACGCTCGCCGATCTGCGCCGCCTGCCGCGCGCGGGGCTGCAACGGCGCTGCGGTCCCGCGCTGCTGGCCGCGCTCGATCGTGCGTACGGCGATGCGGTCGAACCGCTCGCGTGGATGGCGGTGCCGCCCGTGTTCGACGTGCGGCTCGAATTGCCGGAGCGCGTCGAATACGCGGAAGCCGTGCTGTTCGCCGCGCGGCGGCTCGTCGTGCAGCTCTGCGGGTGGCTGGCCGCGCGGCAGCTGTCGCTGGCCGCGATGACGTTCGAGCTCGAGCACGAGCGCGGCCGCCAGGCCGTGCCGCCGACGCCGCTCGAACTCGCGTTCGCCGCGCCCGTGCGCGACGAGACGCACTTCATGCGGCTGCTCGGCGAGCGGCTCGCGCGCGTCGAATTGCCGGCCGCGGTGATCGCGGTGCGGCTGAAGGCCACGCGCGTCGAATCGGTCGCACCGCCGGCCGACGATCTCTTCCCCGAGCCGGGCGGCACGCGCGAGACGCGCGCACGGCTGTTCGAACTGCTGGTCGCGCGGCTTGGCGCGGAGAACGTGCTGCGCGCGGCGCCGGTGGCCGACTATCGGCCCGAGGCCGCGAACCGCTGGCTGCCGCTCGATGCGCCGGCGGGCAAGCCGGCCGGTGGGCCGCCGGCCGTGCCGCCGCGCCCCGCGTGGTTGCTGGCCGAACCGTTGCCGCTGCTGATGCGCGGGGAGCGGCCGGTATTTCATACGCCGCTCCGGATCATGTCGTCGACGGAGCGGATCGAGGCCGGGTGGTTCGATGGTCAGCTCGCTGCACGCGATTACCACGTCGCGCAGGACGAAGAGGGCGCGTGCTATTGGGTGTTCAGGGAGCGAGCGGGGAGCGAGGCCGAACCGCACTGGTTCCTGCACGGCCTGTTCGGGTGAGCGGCGATGGTTGCGGAATTCGGTTTGCTGCCTGATTACGCGGAGTTGTTCTGCCGCTCGAACTTCTCGTTTCTGCATGGCGCGTCGCATGCGGAAGAACTCGTCGAGCGCGCGGTGGAACTCGGCTATCGCGGGATCGCGATCACCGACGAATGCTCGCTCGCCGGCGCGCCGCGCATGCATGTCGCGGCGAAGGCGAAAGGGCTGCCGCTCGTCATCGGTTCGTATTTCGACGTCACGCCGGATGAAGTCGCACCGGGCCACGATCCGGGCCCCGGTGCGTTCGGACTCGTATTGCTGGCGCAGAACCGCGAAGGCTACGGCAACCTGTCCGAGCTGATTTCATGGCGGCGGATGGAGGCGCCGAAGGGAACCTACCGGCTGACGTCGAGAATGTTGTCGAGGCCGCCCGAGGCTTTCGCTCATCTGCGCGGCATGCCCGACTGTTTCGCGATTCTCGTGCCCGCGTATCCGGTGCGTGCGGAGGTGCTCGATGCGCAGGTCGCATGGTTTCGCGCGACCTTCGGCGAGCGTGCGCGGCTCGGGCTGGTGCAGTTGCAGCGCGCGCTGGACGGCCCGCAGCGCGACGAGATTCGGGACGCAGGCGAGCGGCGCGACGTACCTGTCGTCGCGCTCGGCGACGTGACGATGCATCGGCGCTCATGCAAGCCGCTGCAGGACGTGATGACGGCGATCCGCGTCGGGATGCCGGTGTCGGAATGCGGCTATGCGCTCGCGCCGAATGCGGAGCAGCATCTGCGTGCGCGCGGGCGGATTGCGAAGCTGTTTGCGCCGGACGAAATCGCGGAGACCTGCGCGATTCTCGATGCATGCCATTTCGAACTCGACTCGCTGCGCTACGAGTATCCGGACGAGATCGTGCCTGAAGGTCATACGCCGACGAGCTATCTGAAACAGGAAACCCTGGCGGGCGGGCGCCGTCGCTATGCCGGGGAGCCGCCGGCTCATGTCATGGAGCGGATCGGCTACGAGTTGACGCTGATCGCGAAGCTGAGCTACGAACCGTTCTTCCTGACGGTGTACGACATCGTCAAGTTCGCACGTAGCCAGAACATCCTGTGCCAGGGCCGCGGCTCTGCGGCGAACTCGGTCGTCTGCTATTGCCTCGGCATCACCGAGGTCGATCCCGACCAGAGCACGATGCTGTTCGAGCGCTTCATCAGCGAGAAACGGGGCGAGCCGCCCGATATCGACGTCGACTTCGAGCATCAGCGCCGGGAAGAAGTCATTCAGCATATCTACGAAAAATACGGCAAGCATCGCGCCGCGCTCGCGGCTGCGGTCTCGACGTATCGCCCGCGCGGCGTGCTGAGGGAAATCGGCAAGGCGCTCGGCGTCGATCCGATGCTGGTCGACCGCGTCGCGAAGGGACATCGCTGGTTCGACGGCAGCCGCGACCTGCTGCAGCAATTCGCGTCGACCGGGCTCGATCCGGCCACGCCGATCATTCGCGCATGGGCTGAACTCGCGGGGCGCTTGCTCAACTTTCCGCGTCACCTGTCGCAGCATTCGGGCGGCTTCGTGATCAGCCGCGGCAAGCTCACGCGGCTCGTGCCGGTAGAAAACGCGGCGATGGACGGGCGGCGCGTCATTCAGTGGGACAAGGATGATCTCGAATCGCTCAAGCTGATGAAGGTCGACGTGCTCGCGCTCGGCATGCTGTCGGCGCTGCATCGCGCGTTCGACATGCGCACCGCATGGCGCGGGCCGGAGCAGGACGGCGAGCCGTTCACGCTGAAGCATATTCCGCAGGATGACGAAGCAACTTACGACATGATCTGCCGCGCCGATACGGTCGGCGTGTTCCAGATCGAATCGCGTGCGCAGATGTCGATGCTGCCGCGGCTGAAGCCGCGCAACTACTACGACCTCGTCGTCCAGGTGTCGATCGTGCGGCCCGGGCCGATCCAGGGCGGCGCCGTGCATCCGTATCTGAAGCGGCGCAGGATCGTGGCCGGCGAAGAGGAGGGGGAAGTCACCTATCCGAGCGAGGCGCTCAAGGAAGTGCTCGTTCGCACGCTCGGCGTGCCGATCTTCCAGGAGCAGGTGATGCAGATCGCGATGGTCGCGGCCGGATTCACGCCAGGCGAGGCCGACCAGTTGCGTCGCGCGATGGCGGCGTGGAAGCGCAGGGGCGATCTCGGCCCGTATCACGACAAGATCGTCGACGGGATGCTCGAGCGCGGCTACACGCGCGAATTCGCCGAGCAGATCTTCGAGCAGATCAAGGGCTTCGGCGAATACGGCTTCCCCGAGAGCCACGCGGCCAGCTTCGCGAAACTCGCGTACGCGAGCAGCTGGCTCAAATGTCACGAACCCGCGATCTTCGTCGCGTCGCTGCTGAACAGCCAGCCGATGGGGTTCTACGCGCCCGCGCAGCTCGTGCAGGACGCGAAGCGCCACGGCGTGAAGGTGTTTCCGGCCGACGTCACGCGAAGCGGCTGGGAAGCGTCGCTCGAAGCGCTGCCCGGCCAGCCGCCGCCGCACGGCCAGCCCGCGGTGCGGCTCGGCCTGTCGCTCGTGCGCGGTCTCGGCGAGGCCGCCGCGCGGCGCATCGAGGCCGCGCGCGCGGCCGGCCCGTTCGAGAACGTCGACGCGCTCGCGCGCCGCGCGCAACTCGAACGGCGCGATCTCGAAGCGCTCGCCGCCGCGAACGCGCTCGCGACGCTCGCCGGCCATCGCCGCGATGCACTATGGCAAGCCGTCGCCGCAGCCCCCGAACGTGACCTGCTCGCCGCCGCGCCGATCGACGAAACGGAGCAGCCCGTGCTCGGCGCGCCGTCGGAAGCCGACGACATCCTCGCCGACTATCACACCACCGGCCTCACGCTGAACCGCCACCCGGTCGCGCTGCTGCGGCCCGCGTTGCGCGCGCAGCGGCTGTCGTCCGCGGCCGAGTTGCGCGACCGTCCCGACGGCCGGCTCGCGCGTGCGTGCGGGCTCGTGATCGCGCGGCAGATGCCGGGCACCGCAAAGGGCGTGATGTTCATGACGCTCGAGGACGAGACGGGCTGCGTGAACGTGATCGTGCGGCCCGAACTGCTCGCGCGGCAGCGCCGCGAAACGCTCGATTCGCGGCTGCTCGCGGCGTCGGGCGTGTGGCAGGTCGTCAGCGACGTGCGGCACCTCGTCGCGCAGCATTTCGAGGACCTGACGCCGCTGCTCGGCGGCCTGCGCACGTCGAGCCGCGAGTTCCACTGACGCGGCGAGCCGGCACGCCGCCCGCCCGCTGCCGCCGGATGCATACCAGTCGACCGAACTGGTTCTATATAGGTATCGTTTTCAGCGCTCCAAACCCGACAAATCCGGCACCGGAACGGTCCCCTCGCATACCACTTCGGGTAAATCCCTATCCTGCATCGCGTTGTAAACAAAGGCTTTCCCGCTACTAAAACGCTTGCCGGGCAAGGCTTCCGGCGATTTTCACCTCTCTAATACCAGTTCGTTGATTGGTATTATGGTGGTTATATAATGCGTTCACTTTCGACGGTCCGAGATCGTCGTCCGACACCCGGAGGCACATGGAAACCGGCTGGTCCGAACTGGCGCCCGATCCTCTCGACGACACGCCGCTGTATCTGCAGCTCGCCCGCAACCTGGCGCGCGCGATTCACGCCGACGCGTGGCGCGCCGGCGAGGCGCTGCCGTCGGAGCGGCTGCTGTCGGGATCGGTCGGCGTGTCGCGGATCACGGCCCGCCGTGCGCTCGCGCTGCTGGTGGAGCAGGGGCTGATCAAGCGGGCGCGCGGGGCGGGCAGCTTCATCACGCCGCGCGTCGCCGATCCGCTGTCGCGTCTCGTCGGCTTCACCGCGAAGATGCAGCAGCGCGGTTTCGTGCCCGATTCGGTGTGGCTGTCGCGCACGCTGCGCGCCGCGCGCCGCGACGAGATCACGCGTCTCGGCCTCGCGCCGGGCGCGACGGTCGCGCGGCTGGAGCGGTTGCGCCGCGCGGACGGCATCGTGATGGCCGTCGAGCATTCGACGCTGCCGGCCGCGGTGGTGCCGGATCCGCAGGCACTCGGCGCGTCTCTGTACGAATACCTCGACGCGCGCGGGATGACCGTCGTGCGCGCGCTGCAGCACTTTCGCGCGTCGAACGCGACGCACGACATCGCGAAGTGGATGGCGGTGAAGCCGGGCTCGGCCCTGCTCGTGATCACGCGCATCGGCTACGGCGCCGACCAGCGCGCGATCGAAGTGACCGAAACGTATTGCCGCGACGACTATTACGACTTCGTCGCCGAACTGAAACGCTGACGCGCGAGACTGCCCGCGCGCCACGCGCAACGAAGCGAAACGAATCGCAACGCATTTGCAAATCGCGACGCGGATGTCCGCGTCACCAGATCATCAAGAGAAACGTCATGCTGACTGGAAACATCCTCACCCCCGACGGCTGGATTCACGGCTCGCTCGACAGCGAGAACGGCCGCATCACCACGCTCGACGGCACGCCCGCCGATCCCGCGAAGAACGACGCGCCGTACATCCTGCCCGGCTTCATCGACCTGCACGTGCACGGCGGCGGCGGCGCCGACGTGATGGAAGGCGGCGACGCGATCGAGACGATCGCGCGCACACACGCGCAGTTCGGCACGACGAGCCTGCTCGCGACGACGATGACCGCGCCGCGCGACGAACTGATGCAGGTCGTCGCGAACCTCGGCACCGTCGCCCGCACCCGCACGCAGGGTGGCGCGCGCGTGCTCGGCGTGCACCTCGAAGGGCCGTACATCAACCCCGGCAAGCTCGGCGCGCAGCCGGACGCGGCCGTGTCGGCCGTGCTCGACGAAGTGCTGAAGTACCTGTCGATCGCGCCGATCCGCGTCGTCACGCTCGCGCCGGAGATCGCCGGCCACATCGAGATCATCGGCGAGATGGCCGCGCGCGGCGTGCGCGTGCAGCTCGGCCACTCGCTCGCGACCTACGACGACGCCGTCGCCGCGCTCAAGCACGGCGCATGCGGCTTCACGCACCTGTTCAACGCGATGTCGCCGCTGCATCACCGCAACCCGGGCCTCGTCGGCGCCGCGCTCGCGCACGCCGAATACGCGGAAATCATCCCCGACCTGCTGCACGTGCATCCGGGCGCGATTCGCGCGGCGCTGCGCGCGATCCCGCGCCTGTACGTCGTGACCGACAGCACGTCGGCCACCGGCATGCCCGACGGCGAATACCGGCTCGGCAGCCAGCACGTGACCAAGTGCCTCGGCGGCGTGCGGCTCGCCGACGGCACGCTCGCCGGCTCCACGCTGACGATGGACCAGGCGCTGCGCAACCTCGTGTCGCTCGGCCTGCCGATCGCCGACGTGTCGAACCGGATGTCGCGCTATGCGGCCGACTACCTCGGCGTCACCGATCGCGGCCGCCTCGAGCGCGGCGCATGGGCCGACCTCGTCGTGTTCGATCGCGACCTGAACCTCACCGCGACCTACGTCGAAGGAGAATCGATTGTCGAATATGCTTAAGGAAGCGCGCGAGTCCGCCCAGGTCGTCGCCGCGCAACTCGCCGACACCACGCGCGTCGAAGCGCTCGCCGGTCAACTGCTCGATCACCCGCCGGCCGTCGCGCTGACGGTCGCGCGCGGCAGCTCGGATCACGCCGCCAGCTATTTCGCCAGCCTGACGATGAGCCGCCTCGGTGTGCCCGTCGCGTCGCTGCCGATGTCGGTCGCGACGCTGCAGCAGGCGCCGCTGAAGGTGCAGGACCAGCTCGCCCTCGCATTCTCCCAGTCGGGCAAGAGTCCCGATCTCGTCAACACGATGGCCGCGCTGCGCGAAGCCGGCGCGCGTACCGTCGCCGCCGTCAACGTGCTGCCGTCGCCGCTCGCCGACGCGTGCGAGCACCAGCTGCCGCTCCTGGCCGGCCCCGAACTGTCGGTCGCCGCGACCAAGAGCTACATCGCGATGCTGTCGCTGTCCGCGCAGATCGTCGCGTACTGGCAGCGCGACGCCGCGCTGATGACGGCATTGCGCGGCCTGCCCGACGTGCTCGCGCAGGCCGGCCGGCTCGACTGGTCGCCGGCCGTCGCCGCGCTCGCGGGCGTCGAGCGGATGATCGTGATCGGCCGCGGCCTGGGCCTCGCGATCGCGCAGGAAGCCGCGCTGAAGCTGAAGGAAACCTCCGGCATCCAGGCCGAGGCATTCTCGAGCGCCGAAGTCCGTCACGGCCCGATGGAGCTGATCGACCGCGACTATCCGCTGCTCGTGTTCGCGCCGCCGGGGCCCGAGCAGGCCGGGCTGCTGCAGCTCGCGCAGGACATGCGCGCACGCGGCGCGGCCGTGTTGCTCGCGGCGCCCGCCGGCACGCCCGGCGCGACCTTGCCGCTCGCGCAGTCCGCCCATTCGGCGCTCGACCCGATCGCCGCCATTCTTTCGTTCTACGTGATGGCGGCGGATCTCGCCGTCGCGCGCGGCCGCAATCCCGACACGCCGCGCCACCTGAACAAAGTCACCGAAACGCACTGATAGCCGAGACCGCCGATGAGACGCGCCGAGGAGTCCCAGTTGAAGAGTTCCACCCATGATCAGATCGTCCTGCTCAGCCCCCTGACCGGGCCGATCGTCGCGCTGGCCGATGTGCCCGATCCGGTGTTCTCCGGCGGGATGTTCGGCGACGGCATCGGCATCGACCCGCTCGCGGGCAGGCTCGTCGCGCCGTGCGCCGGCGTCGTGTCGCATCTCGCGCGCACCGGCCATGCGGTGACGATCACGACGCCGCAAGGCGCGGAAGTGCTGCTGCACATCGGCATCGACACCGTCGAGCTGAACGGGCAGGGCTTCACCGCGCACGTCGAAGCCGGCGCGCGTGTCGCGGCGGGCGACCTGCTGATCGAGTTCGACCAGGACGCGGTCGCGCGCAGCGCGCATTCGCTGGTTTCGGTGATCGCGATCGCGAACTCCGACGCGTTCGACGTCGTCGAGCGCGCGAGCGGTTTCGCGACGGCCGGCGAGACGCCGCTCCTGACGCTGCGCGGCAAGGGCGAAGCCGCCGCGCAGGCGGCGCAGGCCGGCGCCGCGGCGATGAACGAAGTGCGTCGCGAGATCGTGCTGACGCAGCCGGGCGGCCTGCATGCACGCCCGGCCGCGCGGGCACGCGAATCCGTGCGCGGCTTCGACGCGACGGTCGACGTGCAGTTCGACGGCCGCAAGGCGTCGATCGCGAGCGTCGTGGGCCTGCTCGGCCTCGGCGCCGGCGAAGGCGCGACGATCGAACTGATCGGCCGCGGCGCGCACGCGCAGCAGGCCGTCGACGCGGTCGAGCACGAGCTGCTGCGCGAAGCGCACGGCGAAGTCGAGGAGAAACCGGCGCGGCTGCGTTCGCCCGCGCCGCAGCCGATCGTGCGCAACACCGGCGCGATACTCGATCCGAACACGCTCGCGGGCGTGTGCGCGGCGCCCGGCATCGCGGTCGGCACGCTGGTGCGTCTCGACGATGCGGAGATCGTGCCGCCCGAACAGGCGAGCGGCACGCCCGCGTCGGAAAGCCGCCGGCTCGACCAGGCGCTGAAGGCGGTCGACACCGAACTCGACGAAACGGTGCGCGACGCATCGGCGCGCGGCGCGGTCGGCGAGGCGGGGATCTTCGCGGTGCATCGCGTGCTGCTCGAGGATCCGACGCTGGTCGACGCGGCGCGCGACCAGATCAGCCTCGGCAAGAGCGCGGGTTTCGCGTGGCGCGCGACGATCCGCGCGCAGATCGACACGCTGTCGAAGCTCGACGATGCGCTGCTCGCCGAGCGCGCGGCCGACCTGCGCGACATCGAGAAGCGCGTGCTGCGCGCGCTCGGCCACACGAGCGGTGCGACCCGCACGCTGCCCGCCGAGGCCGTGCTCGCCGCCGAGGAATTCACACCGTCGGACCTGTCGTCGCTCGATCGCCAGCGCGTGACCGCGCTCGTGATGGCGCGCGGCGGCGCGACGTCGCATGCGGCGATCATCGCGCGCCAGCTCGGCATTCCGGCGCTCGTCGCGGTCGGCGACGCGCTGTATGCGATTCCCGACGGCACGCAGGTCGTCGTCGATGCGAGCGCGGGCCGTCTCGAACATGCGCCGACCGCACTCGACGTCGAACGTGCGCGCAATGAACGCCAGCGCCTGGACGGCGTGCGCGAAGCGAACCGGCAACTGGCCGGCGCCGCCGCCGCGACGGTCGACGGCCGCGCCATCGAGGTCGCTGCGAACATCGCGACGCTCGACGACGCGAACACCGCGGTCGACAACGGCGCGGACGCGGTCGGCCTGCTGCGCACCGAGCTGATGTTCATCCATCGCCAGGCCGCGCCGAGCGTCGTCGAGCACCAGCAGAGCTACCAGTCGATCGTCGATGCGCTGCAGGGCCGCACGGCGATCATCCGCACGCTCGACGTCGGCGCCGACAAGGAAGTCGACTACCTGACGCTGCCGCCCGAGCCGAACCCGGCGCTCGGCCTGCGCGGCATCCGCCTCGCACAGGTGCGCCCCGATCTGCTCGACGATCAGCTGCAGGGCCTGCTCGCGGTGAAGCCGTTCGGCGCGGTACGCATCCTGCTGCCGATGGTGACGGATGCCGGGGAGCTCGTGCGGCTGCGCCAGCGCATCGACGAATTCGCGCGGGCGCAGGGCCGCACCGAGCCGATCGAGGTCGGCGTGATGATCGAGGTGCCGTCGGCGGCGCTGCTCGCCGACCAGCTCGCGCAGCACGCGGATTTCCTGTCGATCGGCACCAACGACCTGACGCAGTACACGCTCGCGATGGACCGCTGCCAGGCCGATCTGGCCGCGCAGTCCGACGGCCTGCATCCGGCCGTGCTGCGCCTGATCGACATCGCGGTGCGCGGTGCCGCGAAGCACGGCAAATGGGTCGGCGTGTGCGGCGCGCTGGGCGGCGATCCGCTCGCGGTGCCGATCCTCGTCGGCCTCGGCGTGACCGAACTGTCGGTCGACCCGGTGTCGGTGCCGGGCATCAAGGCGCGTGTGCGCCGTCTCGATTACCAGCTGTGTCGCCAGCGTGCGCAGGATCTGCTCGCACTCGACTCGGCACAGGCGGTAAGGGCAGCAAGCCGCGAGGTCTGGCCGCTCGACTGAACGTCGACGGCGGGCGCGCGACCCGTTTCACTACGCAAGCAATTAGGTCAACGACGCTTAATGACGAGACATGGATTGGAGGATTGAATGGACGGGAATCCGTTTCTGAAGATACAGGGCCTGGGCCGGGCGCTGATGCTGCCGATCGCGGTGTTGCCGGTCGCCGGCATCCTGCTGCGGCTCGGGCAGCCGGACGTGTTCAACATCAAGATGATCGCCGACGCCGGCGGCGCGATCTTCGACAACCTGCCGCTGCTGTTTGCAATCGGCGTGGCGGTCGGTTTCGCGAAGGACAACAACGGCGTGGCGGCACTCGCGGGCGCGATCGGCTACCTGATCGAAACCGCGATCATGAAGGACATCGATCCCAAGCTGAACATGGGCGTGCTGTCCGGGATCATCGCGGGTGTCGTTGCGGGCTTGCTGTACAACCGCTACAAGGACATCAAGCTGCCCGACTACCTCGCGTTCTTCGGCGGCAAGCGGTTCGTGCCGATCATCACCGGGCTCGTGTGCGTGGTACTCGGCATCGTGTTCGGATACGTGTGGCAGCCGGTCCAGCATCTGATCGACGCGGCCGGCCAGTGGCTGACGACGGCGGGCGCGATCGGTGCGTTCGTGTTCGGCTTCCTGAACCGCCTGCTGCTCGTCACGGGCCTGCACCACATCATCAACTCGCTCGCGTGGTTCGTGTTCGGCAACTTCACGCCGCCGGCCGGCGGCGAGCTCGTGCACGGCGACCTGCACCGCTTCTTCGCGGGCGATCCGACCGCGGGCACCTTCATGGCCGGCTTCTTCCCGATCATGATGTTCGGCCTGCCGGCCGCGTGTCTCGCGATGCTGCACGAAGCGCCGAAGGAGCGCCGCGCGATGGTCGGCGGCCTGCTGTTCTCGATGGCGCTCACGTCGTTCCTGACGGGCGTGACCGAGCCGATCGAATTCAGCTTCATGTTCCTCGCGCCGGTGCTGTACGTGATCCACGCGGTGCTCACCGGGCTGTCGCTCGCGATCTGCCAGCTGCTCGGCGTGAAGCTCGGCTTCACGTTCTCGGCCGGCGCGATCGACTACGTGCTGAACTACGGGCTGTCGACGAAGGGCTGGATCGCGATTCCGCTCGGCATCGCGTACGGCGCGGCGTACTACGGGCTGTTCCGTTTCTTCATCCGCAAGTTCAACATGGCGACGCCGGGTCGCGAGCCGGCCTCGGCCGACGCAGCAACCGAATCGTTCGCATCGGGCGGCTTCGTCGCACCGGCGGCCGGTGCCGCGGCGGCAGCGCCGCGTGCGCAGCGCTACATCGCCGCGCTCGGCGGCGCGGGCAACCTGACGGTCGTCGACGCCTGCACGACGCGCCTGCGCCTGAGCGTCGTCGATCCGGAGAAGGTGTCGGAGCCGGAACTGAAGTCGATCGGCGCGCGCGGCGTGCTCAAGCGCGGCGGCAACAGCGTGCAGGTGATCATCGGGCCGGAGGCGGACATCATCGCCGACGAGATGCGTTCGGCGATCGGCAGCGGTGCGGCCGGTGCCGCGGCGACGGCCACGGTCGCGGCCGCGCAGCCGGTCACCGGCGCGGCGGCCGGTCCGCTCGATCCCGATCCGCTGCGTTGGCTTGCGGTGTTCGGCGGCGCGACCAACGTCGCATCGCTCGACGCGATCGCGACCACGCGCCTGCGCGTCGTCGTGCGCGACGCAGCGGCGGTCGATCGCGATCGGCTCGGCGCGCTCGATGTCGCATGGGTGGCGCCGGACACGTTCCACATCGTCTGCGGCAACGCGGCAGCGCGCTATGCGGAACAGCTCGGCGCGCGCCTGCCGTCGACGGGCGGTGGTGCGGCCGTGCAACCGGCATGATCTGACGAGACCGGCCCGATCCGCCTCGCGGATGCGGGCCGCCGGTCGGTAAAACGAAAACGGCTTGCGACGCGTGTGTCGCAAGCCGTTTTTCTTTGGCGGCGCGCGGACGCGATGCGTGCATCGGCATCGCGCTAAATTGGCGTCGACGTGCCGCGCGTGCCGAACGAATGACCGGACGAAAAAAACCTCGCACGTAGCGAGGTTCGTTCCCGATGGCGCGCGGCGGGGCGATCAGCCGCCGCCGCGCATGAGTGGTCAGTCGCGGCGTGCGCGCATCGGCGCTTCCTGCGGCTTCTGCCGCGCTTCGAGCCACATCGCGTTGACGATGCCGAACGACAGCGCGACGCCGATACCGAGAATCCAGCTGAAGTACCACATGATCCGACTCCTTGCGAAACGGTGGGCGAGGGCGCGTGCGCGCCCCGGCCGGGTTCAATACATCGAGTGCTTGTTCTCTTCGAGCGACTGGTGCGTGACCTTGCCGCGCATCACGCGATACACCCAGCTCGTATAGAGCAGGACGATCGGCAGGAACACGATCACCGCGAACAGCATCACCTGCAGCGTCATGTGGCTCGACGTCGAATCCCACACGGTCAGGCTGCTGCGCGGGTCGAGCGACGACGGCATGATGAACGGGAACATCGAGAAGCCCGCGGTCAGGATCACGCCGGCGATCATCAGGCCGGTGCAGAAGAACGCCGTCTTTTCCTGCTTCGAACCGGCGAGCAGCAGCGCGAGCAGGCCGCCCGCGATCCCGACGACCGGCGCCGCGATCATCCACGGATACGCGCCGTAATTCGCGAGCCACAGGCCCGAGCCGGCGGCGACGTCCTTGAGCAGCGGGTTCGCGACGGTGTCGGTTGGCGCGGCGTGCGTGATGTGGAAGCCGCCGACATACGAGGCGATCAGCACGCCGGCCAGCGCGAACAGCACGACCGCGAGGAACGACGCCACCCGCAGCGCGATCGACGCGCGGCGTGCGATCACGCCGTCGGTCTTCATCTTGATGAATGCCGCGCCGTGCGCGACCAGCATCGTGAGGCTGACGAGCCCGCAGAGCAGCGCGAACGGGTTCAGCAGCGCCCAGAAGCCGCCGTAGTAGGTGACGCGCAGGTCGCTGTCGAACTTGAACGGCACGCCCTGCAGCAGGTTGCCGAACGCGACGCCGAACACCAGCGCCGGCACGAAACCGCCGACGAACAGGCCCCAGTCCCAGCCCGCGCGCCAGCGCGGGTCGGGCCGCTTGCTGCGATAGTCGAAGCCGACCGGCCGGAAGAACAGCGCGAACAGCACGAGCAGCATCGCGAAGTAGAAGCCGGAGAACGACGCGGCATAGACGAGCGGCCAGGCGGCGAACATCGCGCCGCCTGCCGTGATCAGCCACACCTGGTTGCCTTCCCACGTCGCGCCGACCGTGTTGACGATGATGCGGCGCTCCTCGTCGGTCTTGCCGAGGAACGGCAGCAGCGCGGTCGCGCCCATGTCGAAGCCGTCGGTGACGGCGAAGCCGATCAGCAGCACGCCGACGAGCAGCCACCAGATCAGCTTGAGCGTTGCATAGTCCATAGCGATTCCTTGTTCCGTTGCGGGGGCGTGCTCAAACCGAGGCACGCTCGCCGGCTGCGGCGAGTTCGTGGTGATAGCGGCCGGTATGCAGCGACGACGGGCCGAGGCGCGCGTACTTGAACATCAGCTTGATCTCGATGACGAACAGCGCGGTGTAGAACAGGATGAAGCCCGCGAGACTCAGGTACAGGTCGGACGGCTGCAGGCTCGACGCGGACAGGTGCGTCGGCAGCACGCCGGCGATCGTCCACGGCTGGCGGCCGAGCTCGGCCACGATCCAGCCGAATTCGATCGCGATCCACGGCAGCGGGATCGCCCACAGCGCGTAGCGGAGGAACCAGCGGCGGTTGTCCTGCAGCAGCTCGCGGCGCGCGCAGAACCAGAACGCGGCAACGAACGTCGCGACGAACAGGAAGCCGAGGGCCACCATGATCCGGAACGAGAAGAACACGGGCGCGACCGGCGGGATCGTCTTCTTCGCGGCGGCCTTGATCTGCTCGGGCGTTGCATCGACCACGTTCGGCGTGAACTGCTTGAGCATCAGCCCGTAGCCGAGATACTGCTTGTGCTGGTCGAACAGCGCGCGGGTCGCGTCGCTCGTGTCGCCCTGCTTGATCTTCTGCAGCGCGCCGTACGCGACCATCCCGCTCTGGATGTGCTCCTCGCTATGCTTCGCGAGCTCGCGCAGGCCGATCACCGGCTCGTCGATCGAGCGCGTCGCGATCAGGCCGAGCGCGTACGGGATCTTGATCGCGTAGTCGGTGCGCTGCTCCTCCTGGTTCGGGATGCCGATCAGCGTGAACGATGCGGGCGCCGGCTGCGTTTCCCATTCGGACTCGATCGCGGCGAGCTTCATCTTCTGCACTTCGCCGGTCGTATAGCCCGATTCGTCGCCGAGCACGATCACGCAGAGCGTCGCCGCGAGACCGAAGCCGGCCGCGACCGCGAACGAGCGCAGCGCGAAGTCGACGTCGCGCTTCTTCAGCAGGTACCACGACGACACGCCGAGCACGAACATCGCTGCCGACACGTAGCCGGCCGACACGGTGTGGACGAACTTCACCTGCGCGACCGGGTTGAACAGCACGTCGAACAGGCTCGTCATCTCCATGCGCATCGTCTGGTAGTTGAACTCGGCGCCGACCGGATTGTTCATCCAGCCGTTCGCGACGAGGATCCACAGCGCGGACAGGTTCGAGCCCAGCGCGACGAGGAACGTCACCATCAGGTGCTTGACCTTCGACAGGCGGTTCCAGCCGAAGAAGAACAGGCCGACGAACGTCGATTCGAGGAAGAACGCCATCAGGCCCTCGACCGCGAGCGGCACGCCGAAGATGTCGCCGACGTAGTGCGAGTAGTACGACCAGTTCGTGCCGAACTGGAATTCGAGCGTGATGCCGGTCGTCACGCCCATCGCGAAGTTGATCCCGAACAACTTGCCCCAGAACTGGGTCATGTCCTTGTAGACCTGTTTGCCGGTCATCACGTAGACGGCTTCCATGATGACGAGCAGCCAGGACAGGCCGAGCGTCAGCGGCACGAACAGGAAATGGTAGAGCGCCGTGATGCCGAACTGCAGACGCGACAGATCGACGACTTCGCTACTTATCATGGTGGTCTCCCTCGGTAGATGCAGGCGCCGGCACCGAGAGCAGCTTCTCGGCGACGACGGCAGGCGGCAGCGACATGTGCTCGGCCTGCGGATGATTGAAGAATGCGTATTTGAGTGACATCAGGAGGATCAGCTTGACGATCAGCACCAGCGTGATGTCGCGCATCAGGGTCGGCCCGCGCGCCCACGCGGCGATGCGTGCGCGCCAGCCGGTGCCTGCCGCGTGCGGGGGACGCGGCGCAGGCTCTTTATTGATCGAGATCAAGGTGATTATCCTGAATCGATTTACATCGGTTTTTGGGGCGACTTTACGTCGGATTTATGACGGCAGTTAAGCTGTTTTAATCCTTTTAAGCCGACATGCCAATTTTAAAATACCGGCTTTCCGATGCCGAGTGCTGCGCTGCGGCAGACCGTCGCGAAGCGCGTGTCGAAACTTGAGGCAGATCAAGGTTATGCGGAAGGGGCCGGAATTCGCCCGATACCCGATCAATAAGGTCGATTAATCAGACACGATCGAGGCTAAAACGACAGACGAAAAAAACCGCTGCCGGTCGGGCAGCGGTTTTGGGTGAGGCGCTCTAAATCGCGGATTCAGGCGTATTCGGCAAGTGCGGTGCGCATCTTCTTCATGGCGCTCGCTTCGATCTGGCGGATGCGTTCCGCCGATACGCCGAACTCGGCCGCGAGATCGTGCAGCGTCGAGCCGCCCGAGCCGTCGTCGTCGACGTGCAGCCAGCGCGCCTCGATGATCCGGCGGCTGCGTGCGTCGAGCGCTTCCAGCGCCTGTGCGATGCCGTCCGTCTGCAGCATGTCGCGCTGACGCGCGGCCAGCACGGCGGTCGGCTCGTTGTGCGAATCGGCCAGATAGGCGATCGGCGCGTACGATTCCTCGCCGTCTTCCACTTGGCCCTCGAGTGCGATGTCGCCGCCCGACAGGCGCGTTTCCATTTCGGTCACGTCTTCGCGCTTGACGTTGAGCTCCTGCGCGAGGCCGTCGATTTCCTCGGGCGTCATCGCCTGCATGCTCTTCTTGTGGCTGCGCAGGTTGAAGAACAGCTTGCGCTGCGCCTTCGTCGTCGCGACCTTCACCATCCGCCAGTTGCGCAGGATGTACTCGTGGATCTCGGCCTTGATCCAGTGGATCGCGTACGACACCAGACGCACGTTTTGCGCCGGGTCGAAACGCTTCACCGCCTTCATCAGGCCGATGTTGCCTTCCTGGATCAGGTCGCCGTGCGGCAGGCCGTAGCCGAGATAGTTGCGCGCGATCGACACGACGAGCCGCAGGTGCGACAGCACGAGACGGCGTGCCGAGTCGAGGTTGTTGTCTTCGCGGAATTCGGTCGCGTACTGGCGTTCCTCTTCGGCGGTCAGCAGCGGGATCCGGTTGACGGCCTGGATATACGCGTCGATGTTGCCAAGCTGGCCCGGCAACATCGATTGAGTTGCGAGCGCCAGCGAGCCTGCCGATTCGGCCTTGGCCGGCGTCGGGCTCAGGGTGTTCGGAAGGGTCAGGGCGTGGCTCACTAAAAAACTCCTTTGGAATCAGGGACAAACCCCTGGTCTCGGATGAGATTCCGGGGCCCATCTTAGCACTCCCGTAATCCGAGTGCTAATTCCTTAGAGGGCACGGGGGCATCCAAGTTCCCGATTTTCTATCGAACTTGTCGAGGCGATAGTCTAATTTGCGACCGGGCTGGCGGGGGGAAGTTCCGTAAGCCATTGTTTCTGATGGTAATCAGTAGACGATTTCGATTTTTGTAGTTTTGGAAGCAAACAATTTCGCTTCGTGATGCCGATCCGAAAAGTCCTTTACCATACCATTCAGTTCGCTCGGGCCCGGCCGCTGCGGCAAGGCTCCATTCAACCCACAAAGTTGGAGTGTCAGATGAACAATAAGAAGAATCGCCGGCCTCGTAACCGGCTTGCGCTGCATGCGCTCGTGGCGGCGTCGCTGCTGGGCGGATCGGGCGCCGCGTTCGCGGATCGATGGGGAATCCAGGCCGGCGGCGGGTTTTCCGATCGCCACGGGATCGACAAGGGCGATCTCGGCGTCGTGTGGGATCCGGGCTGGAACTGGTGGGAAATCGGCGGCTGGCACTTCGCGTTCGTGATGGAAGGGCACGCCGGCTACTGGCATACGGGCGGCAATGTTCATGGCAGCATCGGCGAATTCGGCGCGCAGCCGATGTTCCGCTTCATCAAGAGCGCGGGCCAGATGCGTCCGTTCATCGAGGCCGGTGCCGGCATCCGCTTCCTGACTTCCCCGACGATCTCCAACAATCTGTCGCTGGCGACGTCGTTCCAGTTCGTGGACGTCGTCGGCGTTGGCGCCCAGTTCGGAGAACGGCAACAGTATCAGGTCGGTTACCGTTTTCAACATGTGTCTAACGCGGGTATCAAAGAGCCGAATCCTGGTATAAATTTCCACCAGTTCTACGTGCAGTACAACTTCTGATCCGCACGCCGGCGCACGGCGGGCGCGTTGCCGAGGAGTCAGGCGATGGCGAAGGTGATCGATGCGATTCGCGCACTCGAGCGCGATCGGTTCCGGGCGATGGTCGACGGAGACGGCGAGGCGCTCGATGCGCAATTGTCGGACAAGGTGTTCTTCGTGCACACCAACGGCAAACGCGAAACCAAGCAGCAGTTCATCGACGCCATCGTCGCCGGCCGCCGCCGCTATCGCCAGATCGAAATCCAGTCGCAGGACCTGCTGCCCGTCGGCGATGCGACCTGCGTCGTCACCGGGCGCGCGTTGATCGAGATGGAAACGAACAACGGCGGGCTGGTGTTTCCGATCGCCTATACGGCCGTCCACACGCATGAGCAGGGCCACTGGCGCCTGCTCGCGTGGCAGGCGACGCGGTGCGCGACCGAGACATGAGCGCGCATGGCGCTCCTTTTCATGTCCCGACCGAAGCGGCCTTCTGGGCCGCTTTTTATTGGCCCGTGCGGCGCGGATCGCGCGGCGCACGGGCGGTCACGCACCGCTCGCTGACGTTCGAACCCTGAAGCGAAACCTGCCGTCAGGCCGCCGCGCGGCGGTCGGCGCACTGCCAGGCCGAGCGGTTGATCGCGCTGACGACCGCATCGAGCGCGGCGCTCGCCGCGTCGTCGTGCACCCCGACACCATGCCGCAGCGGCGCGTCGCCAACCCGGCAGCCGACCGATACCGCGATCCGGCCGTCCGTCGTGCGCGCGTGTTCGCACGAGGCGACGTCGATCGTCGCGCCTGCTGCCGTCGCGAAGGCCGCGGCCATGCGCTGCACGGCGTCTTCGGGCGTCGCGTCGGCCGGCGGCGCGCTCGCGATGTCGCGGTTCTGCCAGCGTGCGCCGTTGCCGTGGCGCGCGGCCGGGCCGTCGGTCTCGAAGAATTCGCGCGCGAACAGCGCACAGATCGCGTCGCCGGTCACTTCCTCGCCGGATGCGTCGGCGAGCGTCTGCACCGCGTGGCTGAATTCGATCTGCACGCGGCGCGTCGGCGTGAAGCCCATCCCGCGTTCGAGCAGGAACGTCGCGCCGCCCTTGCCGGACTGGCTGTTCACGCGGATCACCGCGTCATAGCTGCGGCCGAGGTCGGCCGGGTCGATCGGCAGGTACGGCACTTCCCACACCGCGTCGGGGCGTTGCTGCGCGAAGCCCTTGCGGATCGCGTCCTGGTGCGAGCCGGAGAACGCGGTGAACACGAGGTCGCCCGCGTACGGATGGCGCGGATGCACCGGAATCTGGTTGCAGTGCTCGACCACGCGGCGCACCGCGTCGATGTCGGAGAAATCGAGGCCCGGGTCGATGCCCTGCGTATAGAGGTTCAGCGCGAGCGTGACGAGGTCGACGTTGCCGGTACGCTCGCCGTTGCCGAACAGGCAGCCCTCGACGCGGTCGGCGCCCGCGAGCAGCGCGAGTTCGGCGGCGGCGACCGCGGTGCCGCGATCGTTGTGCGGATGCACGGACAGCACGATGCTGTCGCGATACGCGAGGTTGCGGTCCATCCACTCGATCTGGTCGGCGAACACGTTCGGGCTCGCGGCTTCGACGGTCGCCGGCAGGTTGACGATCATCTTGTGATCGCGGGTCGGACGCCACGCCTGCGCGACCGCGTCGCATACTTCGCGCGCGAACGTCAGCTCGGTCATGCTGAAGGTTTCAGGAGAGTACTGATAGGTCCAGTGCGTGTCCGGGCGGGCCGCCGCGTGTTCCTTGATGAGTCGCGTGCCCTCGACCGCGAGCGCCTTCACGTCGTCCTTCGACATCCCGAACACGATGCGCCGGAACGACGGGCAGATCGCGTTGTACAGGTGCACGATCGCGCGCGGCACGCCTTCGAGCGCGTCGAAGGTGCGCGCGATCAGGTCTTCGCGCGACTGCACGAGCACTTCGATCGTCACGTCGTCGGGGATCCGCTTCTCGTCGATCAGCTTGCGGACGAAATCGAAGTCGGTTTGCGACGCCGACGGAAAACCGACTTCGATCTCCTTGAAACCGATCGCGACCAGCATGTCGAAGAACTCCAGCTTCTGTTCGATGCTCATCGGCTCGATCAGCGACTGGTTGCCGTCGCGCAGGTCGGTGCTCATCCAGACCGGCGCACGCTCGATGGTGCGGGTCGGCCAGCGGCGGCCATTGATGCGGACGGGTTCGAACGGACGATACTTGTCTTGCGGGTTGCGCTTCATCTTCTGGACCTCGGGTCTCAAGTCGCGAGCGAAGACGGGCGGCATGGGCGACGGTAGGCGCTGCCTCGCACCGTGGCGCCGGAAACGCGCTGCGGATGCGGATGATCTTCGCGAATCGACCGACGGATAGACGGACGAATGCTGACGACTTCGGGTTGTAAAAACTGCGAGAAGGGTGCTGCGAGGAACTGCAGGGAGGGACCGTGCGGACAGCACACGGCGCTAAGACAGCCTTAGGCTAGTCGTAGCGATAGCGACCGCGCTAGGCGGCCGGAGGTAATTCGGAGGGTGTTCGGAAAGGAACGCATGGCGACAACTCTATGCCAGGATGCGGGTGCGTGTCAAATGGTCGGTTGAAAGGCCGGCGCGACAGCACGCCGGCCCGGGATGCCGGTCACGGTGCGATCCGGGTGATCCGCACGATCGTGTCGACCTGCCGCGCAAGCGTGTCGGGCACCGGAATTTCGCCGCGCAGCACGGCGTCCGTCCACGCGGCAGTGGTCGCCGCGTCACGCGATTCGGGCAGCGCGACGGGCGGTGCGTCGCTCGACGAGCGCTCGGGCTCGATCAGCGTGTCGCACACGCCGTCGTGCAGCCAGTCGACCTGCACCTGGCGCCGCGTGTCGGCCACCGCTTCGCCTTCGGTGCCGCGCGCGAGCAGCGCACCGCCGAGCGCGGCGTCCGGATGATCGCGGAACAGTTGCGCGAGGCTGTCGCGGTACGGCGGATGCGTGTAGTTGACGAGCCGCAGCCCGGCCGGCGCGAACGGCTGCAGGATCTTCACGAGCGTGTGCGTGGAGTTGCGCACGCCGAGCACGCCGCGCAGCGCCAGCAGACGCGCGATGCGCGGCGCCAGCGCGTCGATCGGCGCGAACGCGACGCGGCGCTCGGCGAGCATGTCCTCGATCGCGTCGTGCGACTTCGACGGCGCGATCGACAGCGCCGAGAAGATCTCCGCGCTCGTCACGCGGCCCGGATCGCGCTCGACGCCGTGCACGAGCACCGGCACGCCTTCGCGCGCGAGCAGCAGCGCGAGCAGCGGCACCAGGTTCGGCTGCTTGCGCGCGCCGTTGTAGCTCGGGATCGACACCGGGCGGAATGCGGCATCCTGCACGTGCACCGGTTCGAACGACGCCTGCGCGGCGGCGAGCATCGCGGACAGTTCGTCGGCGCTTTCGCCCTTCAGGCGATATGCGATCAGGATCGCGCCGAGTTCGACGTCCGACACGCGCGCGTCGAGCATCGCGCGATAGAGCTCGAACGTGTCTTCGGCGGACAGCGCGCGTGCGCCGTTCGGGCCGCGGCCGATTTCCTTGATGAAGCGTGCGCAAGGGAACGGCGAGGCGGCGGAGTCGTGGGGAGCGGTCATCGGGGCGTGGGGCGGGCGGCCGGCATCGGGCCGCGCGGTGAGCGGTAAGGAATGCCCCGAGTATCGCATGGGCGCGGCTCGCCCAAGCGCGGCTGCGCGCGCCACCGCCGCGCGGCGCGCTAAACTCGGGTTCCCGGCGGCGGCGGCGCCGTGCGTGCGCTGCAGGCGCCGTTACCGGCCGAATACGACCAACAGAGAGACACCCATGAAGCTTTACAGCTATTTCCGCAGTTCCGCGTCGTACCGCGTGCGGATCGCCCTGAACCTGAAGCAGCTGCGGTACGACACGGTCCCCGTGCACATGCTGCGCGACGGCGGCGAGCAACTGAAGGACGCGTATCGCGCGGTGAATCCGGATGCCGTCGTGCCGACGCTGATCGACGGCGATGCCACGCTGCAGCAATCGCTCGCGATCATCGAATATCTCGAGGAAACGCATCCCGAACCCGCGCTGCTGCCGAAGGCGCCGGTCGACCGCGCGTATGTGCGGGCGATCGCGCTGCAGGTGGCGTGCGAGATCCATCCGCTGAACAACCTGCGCGTGCTGAAGTACCTGAAGCACACGCTGAAGGTGCCGGAGGAAGCAAAGAACGAATGGTACCGGCACTGGATCGAGGCAGGTTTCGCGTCGCTCGAGACGCGCCTCGCGAACGATCCGCGCACCGGCAAGCTGTGCTTCGGCGACACGCCGACGCTCGCCGATATCTGCATCGTGCCGCAGGTGTTCAACGCGAACCGTTTCTCGATCGACACGACGCGCTTTCCGACGATCCAGCGGATCGCCGATCATGCGTCGACGCTCGATGCGTTCAAGGCCGCCGAGCCTGGCGTGCAGCCCGATGCCGAATGACATCGAATGACCTTGCGGGGCCGCCGGCCGCCGGCCGCCGGCTGACGGCTTCCGGTCGCGCATGAAAAAAGGGCGCCCGAAGGCACCCCGTGCGACGTGGGCCGGCGGTATTCAGCCGAGCAGCGCGTCCGCGAATTCCACCGCGCTGAACGGCTGCAGGTCCTCGACCTTCTCGCCGACGCCGATGAAGTAGACGGGCACCGGGCGCTGCCGCGCGATCGCGGCGAGGATCCCGCCCTTGGCGGTGCCGTCGAGCTTCGTGACGATCAGGCCCGTGAGGCCGAGCGCATCGTCGAAGGCCTTCACCTGCGTGAGCGCGTTCTGGCCCGTGTTCGCGT
Organism: Burkholderia sp. BCC1993; assembly: GCF_905339865.1. NCBI lineage: Bacteria > Pseudomonadati > Pseudomonadota > Betaproteobacteria > Burkholderiales > Burkholderiaceae > Burkholderia > Burkholderia sp. BCC1993. The sequence continues at coordinate 280,790 of NZ_CAJPGZ010000012.1, forward strand.
CGATCACGAGCAGTACCTCGTGCGGCGCGCCGTCGTGCGCCTTCGAGATCACGCGCTTCACCTTCTTCAGCTCTTCCATCAGGTGCAGCTGCGTCGGCAGGCGGCCGGCCGTGTCGGCCATCATCACGTCGATCCTGCGCGCGCGCGCGGCGCTGACCGCGTCGAAGATCACCGCGGCCGGGTCGCCGCTTTCCTGCTGGACGACCGTCACGTTGTTGCGCTCGCCCCAGACCGCCAGCTGTTCGCGCGCGGCCGCGCGGAACGTGTCGCCCGCGGCCAGCAGCACCGACTGGTCGAAGCTCTGCAGATGCTTCGCGAGCTTGCCGATGCTGGTGGTCTTGCCCGCGCCGTTCACGCCCGTGATCATCATCACGAGCGGTTGTGCGCGACCGAGCATCAGCGACTTCTCGAGCGGCGTCAGCAGTTCGACGAGCAGGTCGTGCAGCGCGTCCTTCACCTGCTGCGGATCGGTCAGCCGGCCCACGCGCACCTTCTCGCGCAGCGCGCCGAGCAGGTACTCGGTCGCGTCGACGCCGGCGTCGGACATCAGCAGCGCGGCTTCGAGCTCCTCGTACAGATCCTCGTCGATCTTCGTGTTGACGAACACGCCGGTGATGCTCGAGCCCGTCTTCGCGAGCCCCGACTTCAGGCGCGCGAGCCACGACTTCTTCGCGGAGGCGTCCTGCGTCGGCGGCGGCACGATCTCGACTGCTTCGACGACTTCGTCGCTGCCGTCGTTGGTCGGCGTGACCGTCATCACGACGGCCGGCGCGGCCTGTCGCGGTTGCGCGGGCGCTTGCGGTGCTTCGACCGCCCGGCGGGGCTCGGGGGCGGGCGCGTCGGACGGCTCGTCCGGTTGCGGCGCGTCGGCTGATTGCGATTCCGCGGAGTCGGGCTCCTGCGTTTTCTTGAATCGTTTGAAGAAGCTGAACATGGTCTGACGTCGGGAAGAGGGCGGAGCGCCGCCAGGGCGGAGCGCCGGAGAGGCCGTCGCGCGTGCGCACGGCGGCCGAAACCGTGCATTTTATCAGTGCGGCGAGGCACTCGCGTCAGTCGGTGCCGCCGCTGTGGTAACGTGCGCCTGTTTGGCGGTGCGCCCGCGTGCGCACCCGTTCCCTCCGTTGTCGATATTCCGTATGTCCCGTTCCTCTTCCGGCCGCCCGGCGGCCCCCGCCGGCCGCGGCAAGCCGCACTCGATCCGCATCATCGGCGGTGACTGGAAACGCACGCCGCTCGCCGTGCTCGATCTCGACGGCCTGCGGCCGACGCCCGATCGCGTGCGCGAGACCCTGTTCAACTGGCTCGGCCAGGATCTCGAAGGCTGGCGCTGCCTCGACCTGTTCGCGGGCACCGGCGCGCTCGGCTTCGAGGCCGCGTCGCGCGGCGCGACGAGCGTCGTGATGGTCGAGCGCCACCCGCGCGCGGCGCAGCAGCTGCGCGCGATCAAGGACAAGCTCGGCGCACGCTCGGTCGAGGTCGCGGAAGCCGACGCGCTGCGGCTCGCGGCCGGGCTGACCCCGGGCGCGTTCGACGTCGTGTTCCTCGATCCGCCGTTCGGCGAGCCGGCCGTGCTCGATCGCGCGATCGCGCTGGTGGCGCCGCTCGTCTCGCCGGATGGCGCGCTGTACGTCGAGACGGGTGCGGAGCTCGACCCGGCCGCGCACGACGCGCTCGCCGGCTGGCAGGTGGTGAAGCACGGCAAGGCCGGTGCGGTTCACTATCATTTGCTGCGGCGCGAAAATGATGAATAATGCGCGTTCCATACGAGGCGGCGCGCGGCAAAGGCGACGCATGCCCATCTCGGCAGTGGCGTGCGCGTCGCACGGCTGCCACCCCGTTTGCGTGATGACAGGAGGAGCGACATGGTAGTCGCCGTGTATCCCGGTACGTTCGATCCGCTGACGCGCGGGCACGAAGACCTCGTGCGGCGTGCGTCGAGCATTTTTGATACGCTGGTGGTGGGTGTCGCCGACAGCCGCGCGAAGAAGCCGTTCTTCTCGCTGGAAGAACGTCTGACGATTGCGAACGAGGTGCTCGGCCATTATCCGAACGTGAAGGTCATGAGTTTCACGGGCCTGCTGAAGGATTTCGTCCGCATCAACAACGCGCGCGTGATCGTGCGCGGCCTGCGTGCCGTGTCCGATTTCGAATATGAGTTCCAGATGGCGGGGATGAACCGCTATCTGTTGCCCGACGTCGAGACGATGTTCATGACGCCGTCCGATCAGTACCAGTTCATCTCGGGGACGATCGTGCGCGAAATTGCGCAGTTGGGCGGCGATGTCAGCAAGTTCGTGTTCCCGTCCGTCGAGAAGTGGCTGACCGAGAAAGTCGCTGCGATGGGAGGCCCGGCCGCGTGACGCGGCGCCGGCCGGTTTCGTTGCGAAGCCGGCCGCCGGCCTGAAGAAGTGAGATCAGTATGTCTTTGATGATTACCGACGAGTGCATCAATTGCGACGTGTGCGAGCCCGAGTGCCCGAACGGCGCGATTTCGATGGGCCCGGATATCTACGTGATCGACCCGAACAAGTGCACCGAGTGCGTCGGCCATTTCGACGAACCGCAGTGCCAGCAGGTGTGTCCGGTCGAATGCATTCCGCGCGATCCGCAGCACGACGAATCGCATGCGCAGTTGATGGCGAAGTATCACGCGTTGACCGCCGCGAAGGGCGACGACGCGCAGTGACGCCCTGCTGACGTCGCGCGCGTCTCGACGTCACGATTTCCTTGGCCGGCGCCGTTCGGCGCCGGTTCCGTTTCAGCTTCCGCTACCGTTTCAGCCGATCAGGTCGCGCAATGCCGCGACGAGCGCGTCGCATTCGGCGTCGGTGCCGACGGTGATGCGCAAGTGCTGGTCGATGCGCGGTGCGCGGAAGTGCCGCACGAAAATTTCCCGGTCCTTCAGCCTTGCCGCGATCGTGCCCGCATCGTGCGCGGGATGGCGCGCGAACACGAAGTTCGCGGCCGACGGCACGACGTCGAAACCGAGCGTCTCGAGCGCGTGCGTGAGCCGCGTGCGGCTGTCGATCACGCGCCGGCAGGTCGCGCCGAAATAGTCGGTGTCTTCGTATGCCGCCTGCGCCGCGGCCTGCGCGAGCCGGTCGAGCGGATAGGAATTGAAGCTGTCCTTCACGCGGTTCAGTGCGTCGATCAACGCGGCATCGCCGAACGCGAAGCCGACGCGCATGCCCGCGAGCGAGCGCGCCTTCGACGTCGTGTGCACGACGAGCAGGTTCGGATGGCGGTCGATCAGCGTGATCGCGGATTGCGCGCCGAAATCGACATACGCCTCGTCGATCAGCACGACCGACGACGGGTTCGCGGCCGCGATCCGCTCGATGTCCGCGAGCGGCAGCGCGCGCCCGGTCGGCGCGTTCGGGTTCGGGAACAGCACGCCGCCCGCGTCGTCGAGATAATCTTCGACCCGGATCGAGAAGTCGTCGGCGAGCGGCACGATCGCAGTCTCTACGCCATACAGGCGCGCGTAGGTCGGGTAGAAGCTGTACGAGATGTCGGGAAAGCGCAGCGGCCGGTCATGCTTGAGCAGTGCCTGGAATGCGTGCGCGAGCACTTCGTCGGAGCCGTTGCCGACGAAGACCTGCTCGGGCTTGATGCGGTGATGGGCCGCGACCGTCTCGCGCAGTGCGCGCGCGAGCGGATCGGGATAGCGGCGCAGCGTGTCGCCGGTATCGCCGAGTTCGCGTGCGATCGCCGCGACGACGCGCGGCGAAGGCGGATAGGGATTCTCGTTGGTGTTCAGCTTGACGGGGTGTGCGAGCGCGGGCTGTTCGCCCGGCACGTAAGGCACGAGTTGCTGAACGACGTCGCTCCAGTAACGGCTCACCGCTTGGCTCCTGACGGGCAAAAGCGACCAGATTACCGCATGTGGGCGTTGCAGTGCGCAATTGCGCGGGAGGGCGGGGCTGCCCGGCGCAACCGGGCGGCACATTGCACCGCGCCGGTGCAGCGCGGGTTCAGTTGCGATGCAACTGCATCGTCGCGCGGTCGAGTTCGCCCTTGACGACCATCGGCATCACGGCGAGCGCGCGTTCGATCGATGCGTCGATCACGTCCTGCTCCTCGCGGCGCGGCGGCTTCAGCACGAAGTTCGCGACGTCGGGTTTCGCGCCGGCGCGCGCGCCTTCCGGGATCAGGTCGCGCGGATGGCCGATGCCGATGCGCAGGCGCCAGTACTGCTGCGACGACAGATGCGCGGAGATGTCCTTCAGGCCGTTGTGGCCGCCGCTGCCGCCGCCGAGCTTCAGCTTCACGGTGCCCGGCGGCAGATCGAGTTCGTCGTGGGCGACGAGGATCTGGTCGGGCAGGATCTTGAAGAAACTCGCGAGGGCGACGACCGACTGGCCGGAGCGGTTCATGTAGGTTTGCGGCTCGAGCAGGTGGACTTCCTCGCCGTGCAGGCGCGCTTTCGCGTAGAAGCCGTGGAAGCGGCGCTCGTCGCGCAGCGTCGTGCCGGCTTCGCGGGCGAGCTGGTCGATCAGCCAGAAGCCGGCGTTGTGGCGCGTCGCGGTGTATTCCGCCCCGGGATTGCCGAGGCCGACGATCAGTTTGATCATGACGTTTCGTAGGCGGCAGCGCCCGCCTGGGCGCAGAAAAAGAAAAACCCGCCGGGCAAGCCGCGGCGGGTTGCGTCGACCGTTTCGTGAAACGGATCGAATGGCGCGTGGGCAGCCGCTTAGGCAGCCGGCGTTTCGCCTTCGCCTGCTGCGTCCGACACGGCACCAGCCGGGACCGTCGCCGATGCGACAACCGGGTTTTCCGCGTCGACGTGCGCGACCAGCGTCACGCCCTTCGGCAGTGCGATGTCCTTCGCGTGCAGCGACTGACCTGCTTCGATCTTCGACAGATCGACTTCGAGGAATTCCGGCAGGGCCGACGGCAGGCACTCGACTTCGATTTCCGTCGCGACGTGCGAGACGATTGCGCTCGACAGCTTCACTGCCGGGCTGACTTCAGCGTTCAGGAAGTGCAGCGGCACCTTCGTGTGCAGCTTCTTCTTCGCGTCGACGCGCTGGAAGTCCACGTGCAGCACGAGTTGCTTGAACGGGTGGTATTGCACGTCGCGCAGCAGAACCTGTTGCGACTGGCCAGCGACTTCCAGGTCGAGGATCGACGAGTGGAAGGCTTCCTTCTTCAGTGCATGCCACAGCGCGTTGTGATCGAGTTCGATCTTTTGCGGGGCTGCTTCGCCACCGTAGACGATACCCGTGGTCTTACCGGCGTTGCGCAGGCGGCGGCTCGCACCCGTACCTTGCTCTTGGCGCTCGAAAGCGACGACTTTCATGTAATTCTCCATTTGCTGCCCGCGACCAGGCAGTAAAACGGGGCCGGCGAAATGGCGGCCCCCGATGAAACGGACGGGGTTTCGTCTATCCCGTCCGATTGTGCAAAAAGCGAAGCGTTGCCGCTTCGCTTTCTGCGCATGCTATATCGTGTCGTTCCGCGATCAGGATTCCGCGAACAGCGACATCACCGAGTCGCCGCGACGGATACGCGAGAACGTTTCTGCCAGCAGGCTCGCGCTCGTCAGCGAGCGGATCTTCGAGCAGGAGAGCGATTCGGCCGACAGCGGGATCGTATCGGTGACGACCAGCTCGTCGAGTGCCGATGCGGCGATACGCTCGGCGGCGCCACCCGACAGAACCGGGTGCGTCGCGTACGCGAACACCTGCTTCGCACCGCGATCCTTCAGCACTTGCGCGGCCTTGCAGAGCGTGCCGGCCGTATCGACCATGTCGTCCATGATCACGCAGGTGCGGCCTTCGACTTCACCGATGATGTTCATCACTTCGGCGACGTTCGCCTTCGGGCGACGCTTGTCGATGATCGCGAGATCGCAGTTGAGCTGCTTCGCGAGTGCCCGGGCGCGGACCACGCCGCCGACGTCCGGCGACACGACGAGCAGATCCGAGTAGTTCTGCTTGCGCAGGTCACCCAGCAGGATCGGCGTAGCGTAGATGTTGTCGACCGGGATGTCGAAGAAGCCTTGAATCTGGTCGGCGTGCAGATCCATCGTGATGATCCGCTCGACGCCGGCGATTTCCAGCATGTTCGCGACGATCTTCGCCGAGATCGCGACGCGCGCCGAGCGCGGGCGGCGGTCCTGGCGGGCATAGCCGAAGTAGGGGATGGCAGCGGTGATCCGGCCGGCGGATGCGCGCTTGAGCGCATCGACCATGATCATCAGTTCCATCAGGTTGTCGTTTGCCGGCGCGCACGTGGATTGCAGGACGAAGACGTCCTTGCCGCGCACGTTTTCCTGGATCTCGACCTGGATCTCACCGTCGGAGAAACGGCTGACCATTGCTTTGCCGAGGGGGATTCCAAGGATATTGACGACTTCCTGGGCGAGCGCGGGATTCGCGTTGCCAGTAAAGACCATCAAGCCATCATGGCTGTGGCTGCTCATCGTGCACCTGCTTCAGGCTTAGGCGGGAAATGCGGGAAAATTTTTGGCAGGGGAGGAAGGACTCGAACCCTCGCATGCCGGAATCAAAATCCGGTGCCTTGACCAACTTGGCGACTCCCCTACACTTAACTGATAACTTCACCGGACTTGTAGGCCATCCGGCAAAGCAAAACTTCATGACGCGAAAGCGAAGAGCGGATGCTCGTTCAGGCTCTCGGCAACTGCACCGTTCCAACCGGTGGGCAGCTTGGCTTGCGCCGCTTCTGCCTCGTGCTTGCTATGAAACGCTGCAAACACGCTTGCTCCGGAGCCGGTCATCCTCGCGGGGGTCACATTATACAACCATTTGACCACCTGCGCAACTTCCGCGTACTTACTTGTCACAACTTGCTGCATATCGTTCCGGCCGAAGCTGTCTGGCCATCCCGCATCGCTGTTTTGCTGTGCAAGAAAGTCTGTAATTGTGACTCGCTTCGTATCTCTTGTCAACAACTCGTCTGAAAAAATTTCAGCGGTTGGGACATGAACTCGCGGCGTCACAACCAAGAACCAGCGAGTCGGCAATTCTACCCCAGCTAATTCTTCTCCGATACCCTCTGCGAACGCATTTTTTCCAAAAACAAAAAACGGAACGTCGGCACCGAGTTTTACCGCGAGCGACTGCAGTTCCGCGCGCGGCAGGTTCAGTTGCCACAGGCGGTTCAGCGCGAGCAGCGTCGTTGCCGCATCGGAGCTGCCGCCGCCGAGGCCCGCGCCCATCGGCAGGCGCTTGTCGATCTCGATGTCGACGCCGGCCGCGGTGCCCGTGTGCGTTTTCAGCAGGTTGGCCGCGCGCACGACGAGATCGCTTTCCTCGGGCACGCCCGGCACGTCGGTGACGCGTGCGACGCGACCGTCGTCGCGCAGCGTGAAATGCAGCGTGTCGCCCCAGTTCAGCAGCTGGAACACGCTCTGCAGATCGTGATAGCCGTTGGGGCGGCGGCCGGTGATGTGCAGGAACAGGTTGAGTTTCGCGGGCGCAAGGCAGTTGCGCAGCGAGCGGGTCGAATCGGTCATGCGTATGTCGGGGCTAGGTTCACGTGCTTACTGGTCGAGCACGAGCTTGATGTCGAGCGGCGGCGTCGCGCGCACGAGGTTGACGCGTTTGACGCCCGTGGCCGGTGCGTCCGCGTAGGCGAGATAGTCGATCGTCCAGCCGTCCTGGCGGATCTGCTTGACGTGCGTCGCGTCGGCCGGGTCGCGCACCGTCTGCGCGGGCGTCGCGGGCGCGGGCGTCGGCAGCAGCCAGTAGCGCAGGCCCGCCAGCGGCAGCGAGAAGCCGAGCGTGTTCTGCATCAGCTCGCCGACGTCCGTCGCGTATTGCGGCTGGCGGTTCGGCAGTTCGAGCGACGCGGCCTGCGGTGTCGATTTCACGACCGCGAGCGTCTGGCCGAGCGGGCTGCGCAGCTCCAGCGACACGTCGTCGCCGTGCTCCTGCCAGTCGAAGTTGCCGTACACGTTCTGCGGTCGGCCGAGGCGATCGTTGTATTGCACCGCGAAGCGGCCGTGGTACGCGTGCGTCGCGGCCGTCTGCAGCACGGCGCCCGCCGGCGCATTCGCTGACGGCGGCGTGCTCGCGCAGCCGGCGAGCGCGAGCGCGGCGCCGGCCGCGGCCAGCGTGCGCAGCGCGCGGGAAGACAGGGAAAGCATCGGGAACGTCCGCATCAGAGGCCGTTGATCTGCAGGCGCTTGAGCGTCTGCACGAGCGTGTCGTTGTCAGGTTCGAGCTTCTGCGCGGCACGCCACGCGGTGCGCGCGTCGTCCTGCGCGCCGCTCTTCCACAGCACTTCGCCGAGGTGCGCGCCGATTTCGGCGTTCGGCTGCAGCTCGTACGCGCGCCGCAGCACCTTCGCCGCGCCGGCCGCGTCGCCCATCCGGTACTTCACCCAGCCGAGGCTGTCCATGATGTACGCGTCGTTCGGCGCGAGCGACAGTGCCTTGTCGATCAGCTTGCTGGCTTCGGGCAGGCGCTGGTTGCGATCGGCCAGCGAATAGCCGAGCGCGTTGTACGCCTGCGGGTTGTCGGGCTGCGTGCGGATCAGCTCGCGCAGCTGCTTTTCCATTGCCGCGTAGTGGCCCGTCTTCTCGGCTGCCATCGCGTAGTCGTAGCGCAGGTCGGGATCGTCCGGGAAGTCCTGGACTGCCTGCGCGAGTCGCGCCTCGGCTTCCGGATAGCGCTTCGCGGTGAACAGGATCGACGCGTCGGTGCGTGCGACCACGGCCGCATCGCGCGGATCGCTGATCGGCAGGTCGTCGAGCACCTTGCGGGCCTCGTCGGTCTTGCCCTGTTTCTGCAGCAGCTGCGCGCGCGTGATCTGCGCGGGCAGGTAGTGCTGGCTCGTCTGGTCGACCTTGTCGAGCCATTGCGACGCCTGCGCGTCATTGCCCTGTTCGATCGAGATCTGCGCGAGGTAGATGTAGCCCTGGCCGACGTCGAGGTTCGGCTGCTTGTTGCCGAGCTGCACGTACTGTTTCAGGTACGCGCTCGCGTCGTCGAGTTTCTTCTGCTGGACCTTGATCAGCGCGAGCGCCATCAGCGGCGTCGGGTCCTTCGCGTCGAGCTTGCGCATCGTCTCGAACTGCTTCTGCGCGTCGTCGAGGCGGTCGTCGGCGAGGTAGAGCTGCGACAGTGCGAGGCGCGCATCGCGCGACTTCGGATTCTGCTGAACATATTTCTCGAACGACGTGATGCCGGCCGCGCGCTCGGCAGGCCCCATCTGCGACAGCATCAGCGCCGCCGGCAGATAGTCGGGGCGGATCTGCAGCGCCTGCTTCAGCGACTGCGCGGCGCCTGCCTTGTCGTCGACCGCGAGCTGCTGCCGCGCGATCGCGAGCTGCGCCTCGGGACGGTTCATGTCGTTCTTCAGCATGTCCTTCAGCACCGCGAGGCCGCCGACGCGGTCCGCGCCGCGCACCAGCAGTGCCTGCAGCGCGAGGATCGCGGGGCCGCGCGTTTCGCCGGTCGCGCGGGCCAGTTCGCGCGCGAGCATCGGCTGCGCGTCGGCCGGCTTGCCGGAGAGCACCAGCAGCGCGGCGTCGACTTGCGATGCGCGGTTCGAATCCGGTGCGTACTGGCGCCAAAGATCGGCCGCGGACAGCGCGTCGGCCGGGCTTTGCGCGCCGAGCGCGATCTCGGTCGCACGCTGCGCCATGCGCGGATCGCGCGTGTCGCGGGCGAGCGCGAGGTAGGTCTGGTAGGCCGGCGCCGGCTGGTTGCGCTGAAGCGCGACCTCGGCGGCCAGTACCTGGTAGACGATCTGGCTCGTCAGCGGGACGCCCGGGAGATTCTTCTGCTCGTCCGGCATCACGTGCTCGAACGCGCCCTGCGGCTCCGCGTCGTCCGATGCCGGATCCTGCGCGTGAGCCGGGAAGGCGGTGAGGGTCCAGGCGGCGAACAGCGCGGCGCCGAGCACACGGCGGACCGGGAAGGCACGCACGCCGCGCTCGGCGGCGGGGCGCTTCTGAAGCAGCTTCGAGGGCAGGGTCATGGAAATCCGTTCGATGTTTCAACCGATTGTAACGCGCTCGCTACAATACACGCACGATCGTGAATCCAGTCTCAGACCCGTAGAACATGCCAGAGTTGCCAGAAGTCGAAGTCACGCGCCGGGGCATCGAGCCCTTTGTCGCGGGCCGCCGCGTCGAGCGTGTCGACGTCCGTACCGCGATGCTGCGCTGGCCCGTGCCGGCGGGGCTCGCCGAGCAGTTGCGCGCGCGCGAGGTGCTCGCCGTCGAGCGTCGCGGCAAGTATCTGCTGTTCGAGGTCGACGCGGGCTGGTTCATCGTCCATCTCGGGATGACGGGCACGCTGCGCGTGCTGCCCGCGGCCGGCGTGCCGGTGGCCGCGAAACACGACCACATCGACTGGATCTTCGACGAATTCGTGCTGCGGTTCCGCGATCCGCGCCGTTTCGGCGCCGTGCTGTGGCACCCGCGCGAAGCGGGCGACGTGCATGCGCATCCGCTGCTCGCGAGCCTCGGCGTCGAGCCGTTCTCGCCGGCGTTCACCGGCGCGCTGCTGCACGCACGCACGCGCGGCCGCACGGTGTCCGTCAAGCAGGCGCTGCTCGCGGGCGACATGGTCGTCGGCGTCGGCAACATCTATGCGTCGGAGAGCCTGTTTCGCGCGGGCATCCGGCCGACGACCGCCGCCGGCAAGGTGTCGCTGCCGCGCTATGAGCGGCTGGCCGACGCGGTGCGCGCGACGCTCGCCGACGCGATCGAGCGCGGCGGCAGCACGCTGCGCGATTTCGTCGGCAGCAACGGCGAAAGCGGCTATTTCCAGCTCGACTGCTTCGTCTACGACCGTGCGGGGCTGCCTTGCCGCGTCTGCAGCACGCCGATCCGCCAGATCGTGCAGGGTCAGCGCTCGACCTATTACTGCCCGACCTGCCAGCGTTGAAACCTCTTTTCACGACCAGATAACTTGAAGCCGCCCCGCATCGCCCCCGCTCCGTTCCCCGTCACGCCGCTGCATCGCACGTTCGCCACGCGCCTGATCGCCTGGCAACGCGTGCACGGCCGCCACGACCTGCCGTGGCAGAACACCCGCGATCCCTACTGGATCTGGCTGTCGGAAATCATGCTGCAGCAGACGCAGGTCTCGACCGTCGTCCCGTATTACACGCGCTTTCTCGAGCGCTTTCCCGACGTCGCCGCGCTCGCGGCCGCGCCGTCCGACGACGTGATGGCGTTGTGGGCCGGGCTCGGCTACTACTCGCGCGCGCGCAACCTGCACCGCTGCGCGCAGGTCGTCGTCGCCGAGCATGGCGGCGTATTCCCGTCGACGCCGGAAGCGCTCGCCGAACTGCCCGGCATCGGCCGTTCGACGGCCGCGGCGATCGCGTCGTTCGCATACGGTGCACGCGCGACGATCCTCGACGGCAACGTGAAGCGCGTGCTGGCGCGGGTGTTCGGCGTCGAAGGCTTTCCGGGCGAGAAGCGCGTCGAGAACGACATGTGGGCGCTGGCGGAATCGCTGCTGCCGGATGCCGCGAACGCGGCCGACGTGAGTGCCTATACGCAGGGGCTGATGGATCTCGGCGCGACGCTGTGCGTGCGCGGCAAGCCGGATTGCGCGCGCTGTCCGTTCGCGGGCGACTGCGTCGCGCAATCGACGGGACGGCAGCGCGAACTGCCGGCCGCGCGGCCGAAGAAGGCCGTGCCGACGCGCAAGACCTGGATGCTCGTGCTGCGCGACGGCGACGCCGTGCTGCTCGAAAGGCGTCCGCCGGCCGGCATCTGGGGCGGCCTGTGGTGCCTGCCGCAAGCGGACGGCGATGCGGCACTCGCGGAACTCGCACGTGGCTTCGGCGGCGGCGGCCCGGTGCCGCTCGCGCCGTTCACGCACACGTTCACGCATTTCCGGCTCGAGATCGAGCCGCGGCTGAGCGACATGACAAGCGGCGGGCTGCCGCTCGCGCATGCACAGGATGCCGAAACGGCGTGGGTGCCGCTCGCCGGGCTCGATGCGTACGGCGTGCCGGCGCCCGTGCGCAAGCTGCTCGATGCGCTGAGCGGGCCGCTGCTGTAACGAAGGGGAAAGGGCGCGGCGCGGGCCGCGCTGACGGGAGTGCCGGGCCGACGCGGTCGGCTCGCCCGTCAGGATGATCCGCCCGGCGACGCCGGTGCGACGCGGCTGGCCGGCCGCGGCTTACAGCCAGCCGTGCCGGTCGAGCACGTGGTGCACGGCGTCGATCCGCGCGCCGACATCCGGAAACTCCATCAGCTTCTGCCGTGCGCGCAGGTCGAGCGGCAGCAGTTCCGCGAGGCGGTTCGACACCCAGCTCGGGTCGTCGAGGCGGAACGGTTCGCCGAACGGCATCTTGTCCGGTTCGGATTTTTTCAGCGCTTCGATGATGCGCTCGAGCACCTCGGCGCACGAGCCGAATTGCGCGAGCGCCTGTTCGCCTTCGAGCGGGATGTCGTCGGGCAGCGGCTCCGCGATCCCGACCAGCAGTCCGTTGCTTTCGACGCGATACGACAGCAACTCGAATCGCTGCGTGCCGATCGCCTGAAGGTACAGCATCCCGAATTCGCCGGTGTCGCACTCGGTGATGCGCGCCATGCAGCCGATCGTCTCGGGCACCGACACGGCGCCGTCCTGCGCGACTTCGGGCCCGCTCTTCAAGAGGCACACGCCGAACGGCGCATCGTCGCGCAGGCACGCGCGGGACATGTCGAGATAGCGCGCCTCGAATACCTTGAGCGGCAGCGAGCCACCGGGGAACAGCACCGTATGCAGCGGAAACAGCGGCAGGTCGATCAGGGTGGTCGATAGGGTGGACATGGCGCGCCGGCGAGAGGGCGGTGTCGCTAAGGTCGTTCGACCTCGGTGACGAGCCGCGACGACGCGTCGACATCCACCGGCGCGTCACGATGCCGCACGATCACGTTCGCATCGTGCGCGAGGCGCGCGGCGAGCGTTTCCGCGATGAACACCGAGCGATGCTGACCGCCCGTGCAGCCGATGGCGACGGTCAGGTAGCTGCGGTTGTCTTCACGAAAGTGCGGCAGCCATTTCATCAGGAACGCATGGATGTCGTCGATCATCTGGTGGACGATCGGCAGTGCGTCGAGAAAGGCGATGACCGGCTGGTCCAGCCCGGTGAGCGGGCGCAGCTCATGGTCGTAGTACGGATTCGGCAGCGCGCGCACGTCGAACATCAGGTCGGCATCGAGCGGCACGCCGCGCTTGAAGCCGAATGACTCGAACATCACCATCAGGTCGTTGTTCTTCTGCTCGATGAAGCGCTTGACCCACGTGCGCAGCACGTTCGCGCGCAGCGTGCTGGTATCGATCTGGTGGCCGAATTCAGCGAGCGGCGCGACCAGGTCGCGTTCGCGCTCGATCGCTTCCTCGAGCGACGACAGCAGCCCGATGTTCGCGTCGTGCGACGGCGAGCCGGACAGCGGGTGGCGCCGGCGCGTTTCGGAGAAGCGCTGGATCAGCGCCTGCGTGCTTGCGTTGAGGAACAGCACGCGGACATCGTGCTCGAGCGAGAGCGAGCGGATCAGGCCGGGCATTTCGTCCAGCGACGCGCTCGAACGCGCATCGATCGCGACCGCGAGCCGGTGCTGGCCGCCGTCGGCCAGGTAGCGGGCGAGTTCGGGGAGCACGTGCGGCGGCAGGTTGTCGACGCAGTAGTAGCCTGCGTCTTCGAGCGCGTTCAGCGCGACGGACTTGCCTGAGCCGGAGATGCCGGTGATGAGGACGATGCGCATGGGAAGCAGAGAATCCTGACGTTTCATCATAGCACCGGCTCGACGCGTCGGCGCTGCGAGGCCGGCGCGGGGAGGTTACACGAGCTTGCCGGGGAACTGACTGTCGGGATCCTGCATCGCGAGTCGTTGCCGATCCATGAAATCGCGTAACGTGTCGATGCCGCGCAACTGCAGGATCGTGTTCCGCACGGCCGCCTCCACCAGCACCGCGAGGTTGCGGCCGGCCGCGACCTGAATCGTGACCTTGCTGATCGGCAAACCGAGCACGTCGACCGTCTGGCTTTCCAGCGGCAGCCGCTGGAATTCGCCGTCCGGGCGACGCACGAGCTGGACGATCAGCTTCAGCTTCATTTTCCGGCGCACCGCGGTTTCACCGAAGATCGTCTTGATGTCGAGCAGGCCGAGGCCACGCACTTCGAGCAGGTTCTGCAGCAGCGGCGGGCAGCGGCCTTCGACGAAATCGGGGCCAAGTCGGACGAAGTCGACGGCGTCGTCGGCGACGAGGCCGTGGCCGCGGCTGATGAGTTCGAGGCCGAGTTCGCTCTTGCCGAGCCCGGAGTCGCCGGTGAGCAGCACGCCCATCCCGAGGATGTCGAGGAACACGCCGTGCAGGGTCGCGCGCGGCGCGAGGATGCGCGACATGTAGAGCCGCAGGCTGTCGATCACGGCGGCGGCCGACATCGGCGTCGTGAACAGCGGCGTGGACGAGCGCGTGCAGCGCAGCACGAGCTCGGGCGGCGCGGCGGCGCCGCCGGCGACGACCAGGAACGGCGGTTCCAGCGCGATCAGTTCGGCCATGTGGCGCGAACGGTCTTCGTCGGTCTGCCGCTGGTAGTAGTCGATTTCGGCTTCGCCGAGCACCTGGATCCGGTTCGGATGGATCAGGTTCAGGTGGCCGACGAGGTCGGCGCTCGACGTGGCGTTGGCGACGGTGTCGGCCGAAAAACCGCGCTCCCAGCCTTCATGCCCCGTCAGCCAGCTCAGTTTCAGCGTGGCCGCGTTGTCGTCGAAGATGCTCTGGGCGTTGATGCTGGACGTATCCATGACTCTCGTCACTCCAATGAGCCGGTGCATGCGCGCAGCGACGGGCGTCGCCATGCCGGACCGGCGCCGGGCGGCCCTGGTCGGCGGCGTGTGCCGCCTCGTTCGGGAAAATAATCCGCCCGGATCAACTCAAGGTTGCCACTGAGTGAGCAGGCGATGCAACTCGGCGAGATCCGTTTCGTTGTGCAGACGCTCTCGCGCGTCGCGATCGGACAGCAGTTGCGCGATTTCCGACAGGATCTCGAGGTGCTGCTGGGTGGCTTGCTCGGGGACGAGCAGGAAAATCAGGAGACCGACCGGCTGGCCGTCGGGCGCTTCGAACGGGATCGCGTCGGCGAGCCGCACGAATGCGGCGAGCGGATGCTTGAGCCCCTTGATGCGCCCGTGCGGAATCGCGACGCCTTCGCCGAGCCCGGTCGAGCCGAGGCGCTCGCGCGCGAACAGGTTGTCCGTGACGGTGCTGCGGGCGATGCCGTTCTGATTCTCGAACATCAGCCCGGCTTGTTCGAAGACGCGTTTCTTGCTGGTGACGGAGAGGTCGATGACGACGTTCTCTATGGGCAGGATTTTGGCTAGGCGATTCATGTTGGCAGGCGATTGGGCGGCCTGGGGTCTCCTTGCGGCGGCAGACTGATTTTCCATGTTCGGCGATATCAAGGCGTTCGGCATCGGAAACCTGCACAACAGCTACCGCACCCAACGCCCCCCGGCGATAACCGGAACATTATAGAGCACAGCCGCGTGCGTGGCGCGGCATGGACGGACCGGTCGCACCACTGCCGCTTGGACACAAAAAAAACGCCCGGCGAACCGGGCGGCGTGTGTGTTGCGGTGAACGTTATTGCGGCGGCAGTTCGATCTGGTCGATCGACGGCTGCAGCTTGATCGGGTCGTGCGCATGGGTCTGCAGACGCTCCATGTGCTTGACGACCTGGCGATCCAGCTTGTCGATCAGCAGATCGATCGCAGCGTACAGGTTGCCGTTTGCGCTTTCGACGAAGATGTCCTTGCCCTTCAGGTGCAGGTTGATTTCCGCGCGCTGCTGCTTGTCCTTTTCCTTGTGATTGTCGACCGAGAGGATCACAGTGCCATCGATCACCTGATCGCTATGCCGTAGCACCCGGTCCAGCTTGGTGATCACGTATTCGCGAATTGCAGGCGTGACTTCGAGATGATGTCCACTGATCTTCAGGTTCATAGTGCTTCTCCAAGCGAGTGACCACGCGGCCGCATCGAGGCGGCGCTCCGGTCGACTTGCCCCTGCCGCATAGCGCGGCAAATTCGCGGACAAGTCGCCCGGCCTGTTCCCCGAGTGCGCGGTGGCCGGAACACGCCTGCCGCCGGGCAGGCAGCAGGCTTAAAGAGACTTGCGCAGATTCACTGCCGGGATTTTGAGGGCTTCGCGATACTTGGCAACCGTGCGGCGCGCAACCACGAATCCCTGTTCTGCCAGCAGCTCGGCAATGCGGCTGTCCGAAAGTGGCGATTTTGGGTCTTCAGCTCCTATCAGTTGCTTGATCAGGGCTCGGATGGCGGTCGACGATGCGGCGCCTCCGGTGTCGGTCGAAACGTGTGATCCGAAGAAGTACTTAAATTCCAGCGTCCCGAACGGGGTCAGCATGTACTTCCCGGTTGTCACACGGCTGACAGTCGACTCGTGTAGGCCCAGCGTATCAGCTATTTCCCGCAAAACCAAGGGGCGCATGGCAATTTCGCCATGCGCAAAGAAATTCTTCTGACGTTCGACAATAGCCTGCGCGACACGCAGGATCGTGTCGAATCGCTGCTGGATGTTCTTGATCAGCCAGCGTGCTTCCTGGAGCTGTTGTTTCAACGATCCGGCCGACGGATCGCCGCGGCTGTTGCGCAGGATGTTCGCGTACAGGTTGTTGATCCGCAGGCGCGGCATCACTTCCGGATTGAGTTCCGCGAGCCAGCCCTGGCCGGCCTTCTTCACGATGATGTCGGGCACGACATAGTCGGCCTCGGCCTTGCCGTAGGCAGCGCCGGGGAACGGCTCCAGCGAGCGGATCAGCGCGTGCGCGTCGCGCAGCGCGTCGTCGCTCGCCTTCAGCTGCTTGCGCAGTCGCGTGAAGTCGCGCGCGGCGAGCAGTTCGAGGTGCTGCGACACGATCTCCAGCGCGAGCGTGCGGGTGGGGGACGGATCGAGGCGCAGCAACTGCAGCTTCAGGCATTCGGACGCCGAGCGGGCCCCGACCCCGGCCGGATCGAAACTGTGCAGCAGCGCGAGCGCCGCATTCAGTTCGTCGCAGTCGATTTCCAGTTCGGGCGGCAGGTCGGCGAGCACTTCGTCGAGCGTGGCGGTCAGGTAGCCGTCGTCGTCGAGCGATTCGATCAGGAACATCACGAGCGCGCGGTCGCGCGGCCCGGCCTGCGTGACGCGCAATTGCGCGGACAGATGGTCGCGCAGCGACGTCGCGGCTTCCTGCACCTGCAGCGGCGGGAGATCGTCATCGTCCGAGGCGCCGCTCGAGCGGCCGAACTCGTCGAGATTCCACTGCGGGCCGTCGCCGGCGTCGCCCGATGCGTAGCCGTCGTATTCGTCGGCGCCGGCCGGCTCGTCGCGTTCCGCGCGTTCGCTCGACTGGCTGCTGCCGTTCGTGATGCCCGGTTCGGTGTTCTGTCCGGGCGGCGTCTGCGCGATCAGCGATCCGTCCGCCGCGACGCGCAGCGGGCTCGCGATCCATTCGTCATCGTTCTCGAGCAGCGGATTCTGTGCGACGGCCATCGCGACTTCCTGCTGCAGTTCGAGCGTCGACAGCTGCAGGAGCCGGATCGACTGCTGCAGTTGCGGTGTCAGCGCCAGGTGTTGCGACAGGCGGAGTTGAAGGCTGGCTTTCATGGCAGAGAGGGAGTCATACCGGCAGTTTGCCACGACCCAGGCGCGTTGAGCCATCCGCGATTACGCGCGGCGCGGCGCCCGGCCGCGGCAGGGCCGCAGGGCACGCGGACGCGCCCCGCGCGGCGATGCCGGGCGGGGGCGGCCAGCCACGGGGGGATTTACATGCGGAAGTGTTCGCCGAGGTACACGCGGCGCACGCTTTCGTTTTCGATGATTTCGCTCGGCGCGCCGGCGGCGAGCACCGAACCGTCGCTGATGATGTAAGCGTGGTCGCAGATGCCGAGCGTTTCGCGGACGTTGTGATCGGTAATCAACACGCCGATGTTGCGCTGCTTCAGGAACTTGACGATCTTCTGGATCTCGAGCACCGCGATCGGGTCGACGCCGGCGAACGGTTCGTCGAGCAGGATGAAGTTCGGATTGGTCGCGAGCGCGCGCGCGATCTCGACGCGACGGCGTTCGCCGCCCGACAGCGACAGCGCCGGGTTCTCGCGCAGGTGGCCGATCTGCAGTTCGTCGAGCAGCGCCTCGGTGCGCGACGCGATCGCGTCCTTCGACAGGCGCTTGCCATCTTCGCCGTGCTGCAGCTCGAGCACCGCGCGGATGTTTTCCTCGACGGTCAGCTTGCGGAATACCGACGCTTCCTGCGGCAGGTACGACAGGCCGAGCGACGCGCGCTTGTGGATCGGCAGCAGGCTGATCGAGCTGCCGTTCAGCGAGATTTCGCCCGCATCCGTCGGCACGAGGCCGACGATCATGTAGAACGACGTCGTCTTGCCGGCGCCGTTCGGGCCGAGCAGGCCGACGACCTCGCCGCTCTTCACGTCGAGCGACACGTCCTTGACGACAGTGCGCGAGCCGTAGCGTTTCTTCAGGTTGCGGACGACGAGCGAGCTCGTCGTGCCGGCCGGCTGGCGGTTCGGAAGCGCGTTCATTGGCCCGGCGCTCCCTGGATCGTGGTCGACGGCGACAGCTTCGCCGGCGCGCCGTTCAGCTGCCCGGGGCCGCCGTTCTTCGGCGACAGCATCGCGCGCACGCGGCCGTTCGGGTTGCCCGGCGCCGCGACGTCCTTGCCGCCCTTCGCGGTGTAGAAGTCGCGCTGGCCGTCGTACGTGATCACGCTGCCGTGCACGGTGTCGGCGATCGTCGACGTGCCCTGCAGGCGGCGCACGGTCGCGGCGGTCGTCAGCGTCGTCAGGTCCTGCTTGCCGTCGTAGTCGATGCGCTCGGCGTCGCCGTCGATGTACTCGTCGAGGCCTTCGCGCTTCTGGCGGAACGTCGCGTGCTTCTTGCCGCTGCCGAACGACGTCGCGTACTGATAGCCTTCCGGATCCTGGCGCACTTCGACGCGGTCGCCCTTGATGATGATCGTGCCCTTCGTGATCACGACGTTGCCGGTCGCGACCGTCACCTGCTTCAGGTCGTCATAGGTCAGGTTGTCCGCCTCGACGTTGATCGGCTTGTTCTGGTCGGCCTTCTCGGCATGGGCGAGCGGCGCCAGCCCGACGAGCGGGAGCGCCACGAGCGTCGCGGCGAGCGCGGCGCGGACGGCGCGCGCAGCGCCGCCGGAATTCTGTCGAGGGAACGGTTCGTTCATGCAGTCACGTGAGGGATGCGTCACCTGGATTGACCTTTCGAGCCGCCGGACGTGTCCGCCGCGGCGATCGTGCCGCGCACGTTGCCGTAAAGCTCGATGACCCGGGTGACGTTGTTGTACTTCATGCCGTCGGTCGCGTTGACGAGCGACAGGCCGCGCTGAAGTTTAACCGGCTTTTCGGTCTGGATCACATCGTCATTGACGAAGATCCGGAAATGCTGGGAATCGGCCTGCATCTGCGGATCGCCGCCGCCGGCCACGCGCAGGATGCGCGCGTTGTCGTACAAGTCGACGATCGACACGTCGCCGTTGACGGTGCCGCGCAGCGCGGTGGTCGTCACGACCGGCTTGCCGGGCTGGAACGCGCGCATGGCCGGATCGGTCAGGTCGCTGTTGTCGGTGTCTTCGTAATGGATCAGCTTCGCGGCCGTCAGCCGGTACTGCGTCGAGCCGGACTGGTCGAGCTCGGTGACCGAGAAGTTGTCCGCGAAATAATCGGGCGTGTGGCGCTTCGGCCGCACGGTGCCCTCGCCGGGCGGCGGCAGCGTCGCCTGCAGCAGCCACCACGTGATGCCCGCGAGCGCGGCGACCGCGATGAGCGGCAGCAGCTGGGTCCAGCGGAAATGCGTGTTCATCCGTCAGGCTCCGCAGGCAGCCGCGAGCAGCGCGTCGTAGCGGCGCTGTGCGCGCAGGATCGCGTCGCAGACCTCGCGCACCGCGCCGTGGCCGCCGCGGGCCTCGGCCACCCAGTGCGCGCGCGCGATCACCTCGGGGTGCGCGTTGGCCGGTGCCGTCGCGAAGCCGCAGCGCAGCATCACCGGCAGGTCGGGCCAGTCGTCGCCCATGTAGCCGCAGGCGTCGGCGGTGATGCCGAGCGATGCGAT
The DNA here is from genome assembly GCF_905339865.1 of Burkholderia sp. BCC1993. Lineage (NCBI taxonomy): Bacteria > Pseudomonadati > Pseudomonadota > Betaproteobacteria > Burkholderiales > Burkholderiaceae > Burkholderia > Burkholderia sp. BCC1993. Next base: position 300,868 of record NZ_CAJPGZ010000012.1, read on the forward strand.
CAGGTCGGCGAACACGGCGAGCTTGTTCTCGACGCCCTGGAACAGGTGCGCGATCTTCATTTCCTTCGCGCGCGCCGCGACGATTTCCGAGCGGCGGCCGGTGATGATCGCGGTCGCGATGCCGGCCTCGCCGAGCAGCTTCACGCCGTGGCCGTCGAGCGAATTGAACGACTTCATCGCGTCGCCGGCCGCGGTAAACAGCAGGCCGCCGTCGGTCAGCACGCCGTCGACGTCGAAAATCATCAGCTTCACGCGGCTCGCGCGTTCGGCCGCAGTCAGCGCTGCGCTCATCAGATCACCTTCTTCGAAAACAGGTCGTGCATGTTCAGCGCGCCGATCAGCGCGCCGTCGGCATCGACCACCAGCATCTGGTTGATCCGGTGGCGCTCCATCAGTTCCACGGCCTCGACCGCGAGATGGTCGGGGCCGATCGTGCGCGGCTCGCGCGTCATCACGTCGACGATCGGCAGCGTGCGGAAATCGCCGTCGCGTGCGAGCACGCGGCGCAGGTCGCCGTCGGTGAAGATGCCGGCCACGCGGCCGTCGGCGTCGACCACGGCGGTCATGCCCAGCCGCTTCGCGGTGATCTGGAACAGGGCGTCCGACAGCGTCGCGTCGAGCCCGACGCGCGGCACGTCGTCGCCCGAGCGCATCACGTCGCGCACGTGGGTGAGCAGGCGCCGGCCGAGCGCGCCGCCCGGATGCGAGCGCGCGAAATCCTCGGAACCGAAGCCGCGCGCGTCGAGCACCGCGACGGCGAGCGCGTCGCCGAGCGCGAGCGCCGCGGTCGTGCTCGCGGTGGGGGCGAGATTCAGCGGGCAGGCTTCCTTCGACACCGCGGCGTTCAGGTTCACGTCGGCGAGCGTGCCGAGGCTCGATTCCGCACGGCCCGTGATCGCGATCAGCTTCGCGCCGATCCGCTTCACGAGCGGCAGGATCGCGACGAGTTCTTCCGACTCGCCGGAATAGGAGATGCCGATGAAGACGTCGTCCGACGTGACCATGCCGAGGTCGCCGTGGCTGGCCTCGGCCGGGTGGACGAAGAAGGCCGGCGTGCCGGTGCTGGCGAGCGTGGCCGCGATCTTGCGGGCGATATGCCCCGATTTGCCGATGCCGGATACCACGACGCGGCCGCGGCAGCCGAGCAGCAGCGCGACGGCCTGGACGAAGTCGCCGTCGAGCTGGTCGCGCAACGCGCGTACGGCGTCCGCCTCGATGTCGAGCACGTCGCGGGCGAGCGCGAGCGCCCGGTCATCATTGATTTTCGCTATCATGCGCGGAGTATAGCAAAGGCGTTTGTTCGCCGCGCCGCGCCTTCGGACACGTCCGATGCCGCTTGCCCACCGCCACCACCCGCGCCCGCCTTGCCGTGGCCCCGACGAACGAGGACGCTTCGCCCGTGATTTCCCCGCTCGAAATGACCCTGCTGCTGCTGCTGGCCTCGGTAGTGGGCGTCGTCGTATTTCGCTCGCTGAACCTGCCGCCGATGCTCGGCTACCTGACCGTCGGCATCCTGGTCGGCCCGCACGCGTTCGGCGTCGCCGCGGACCTCGAACGGGCCGAGCATCTCGCGGAATTCGGCGTGGTGTTCCTGATGTTCTCGATCGGCCTCGAATTCTCGCTCGCGAAGCTGCGGGCGATGCAGCGGCTCGTGTTCGGGCTCGGGCTGCTGCAGGTGGTCGCGACCCTCGCGCTCGCGGTCGTGCTCGGCGCGCTGTTCGAGCGCTGGGTGCACATCACGTGGCAGGGCAGCGTCGCGCTCGGCGGCGCGCTCGCGATGTCGTCGACGGCGATCGTGTCGAAGATGCTCGCCGAGCGGCTCGAGATCGAGACCGCGCACGGCCGCAACATCTTCGGCGTGCTGCTGTTCCAGGATCTCGCGGTGGTGCCGCTGCTGATCGTGATCGCCGCGTTTGGCGCCGAGTCGTCGAAGGATCTCGCGCTCACGCTCGGGTTCGCGGCCGTCAAGATCGTGATCGCGCTCGCGCTGCTGCTGATCGTCGGCCAGCGTTTCATGACGCGCTGGCTCAACGTCGTCGCGCGGCGCCGCTCGCAGGAACTGTTCGTGCTGAACCTGCTGCTCGTCACGCTCGGCGCCGCGTTCATCACCGACCGCTTCGGCCTGTCGCTCGCGCTCGGCGCGTTCATCGCGGGGATGCTGATCTCCGAGACGCCGTTCCGGCATCAGGTGGAAGAGGACATCAAGCCGTTCCGCGACGTGCTGCTCGGCCTGTTCTTCGTGACGACCGGGATGCTGCTCGATCCGCGCGTGATCTGGGAGCATCCGTTGCTGGTGCTCGGCTTCTTCGTCGGGCAGATCCTGTTCAAGGGGACGATGATCGCGGGGCTCGCGCGGCTGTTCGGCGCGACGCCGGGCGTCGCGATGCGTACCGGCATCGGCCTCGCGCAGGCCGGCGAATTCGGCTTCGTGCTGCTGAACCTGATCCTCGACCGGCATCTCGTCGATTCGACGCTGCTGCAGGCGATCCTCGCGTCGATGCTGCTGTCGATGCTCGCCGCGCCGTTCCTGATCCAGAACGCCGACCGGATCGTGATGCGGCTGTCGTCGACGGAATGGATGCAGCAGTCGCTGCAGATGACGCGGATCGCGACGCAAAGCCTCAAGCAGCGCGGCCACGTGATCATCTGCGGCTACGGCCGCGCGGGGCAGAACCTGGCGCGCATGCTCGAGCAGGAAGGCATTTCGTACGTCGCGCTGGACCTCGACCCCGATCGCGTGAGCGCGGCCGCGACGGCCGGCGAATCGGTCGTGTTCGGCGACGCGGCGCGCCGCGAGTCGCTGCTCGCGGCCGGTATCCATCGTGCGGCGGCCGTCGCGATCACGTATGCGAACACGCCGTCGGCGCTGCGCGTGCTGCACCACGTGCACGAGCTGGAGCCGACGCTGCCGGCGATCGTGCGCACGGTCGACGATGCCGATCTCGAGAAGCTGCTCGCGGCCGGCGCGACCGAGGTGATTCCGGAGATCGTCGAGGGCAGCCTGATGCTCGCGTCGCACACGCTGGTGCTGGTCGGCGTGCCGATGCGCAAGGTCGTTCGGCGCGTCGAGGAGATGCGCGACGAGCGCTACAGCCTGCTGCGCGGCTATTTCCGCGGCGCCGACGACACGGACGACGACGATCACGAGCAGGTGCGGCTACAATCGGTGCCGGTCGATGCGCGCGCGGATGCGGTCGGGCGCTCGCTGGAGGAGCTCGGGCTGTATGCGCTCGGGCTGGAAGTCACGGCGATCCGCCGGCACGGCATCCGCGGCGTCGAACCCGACCCGCAGACCAAGCTGCGCGCGAGCGACATCGTCGTGCTGCGCGGGCTGCCCGAAGCGCTCGCGCTCGCGGAGGAGCGGCTGTCGCGGCATCGGCGCGAGCCGCCGGCCGTGGTCGCCTGAGTCGCGCTTCGATAACCTGACCCGTATTGATTCGAAACGGTGCCCGATCTTCGCGCACCGTTTTTTTCGGAGAGTTTCATGCCGCATTCGTCGTCGGGCGCACCGCTCGATCCGGTCGCCTTCATCCACAGCCAGATCCGCACCGTGCCCGACTGGCCTCAGCCGGGCGTGCAGTTCCGCGACATCACGACGCTGCTGCAGAGCCCGAAGGCGCTGCGCATCCTCGTCGACCTGTTCGTCGAACGCTATGTCGATGCGAAGCTCGACTACGTCGCGGGGCTCGACGCGCGCGGCTTCATCATCGCGCCGATCGTCGCGTACGAGTTGAGCGTCGGCTTCGTGCCGATCCGCAAGGTCGGCAAGCTGCCGTACAAGACGCGCTCGGAATCGTACGATCTCGAATACGGCAGCGCGACCGTCGAGATCCACGAAGACGCGTGCCGCCCCGGCGACCGCGTGATCATCATGGACGACCTGATCGCGACCGGCGGCACGATGATGGCGGGGCGCAACCTGCTGCAGCGGCTCGGCGCGGTCGTCGTCGAAGGCGCGGCGATCATCGACCTGCCCGATCTCGGCGGCTCGACGCTGCTGCGCAACGCGGGGCTGCCCGTCTATACCGTCACCGAATTCGCCGGCCACTGAACCACTGGAGCCGGCCCACGCCGCGAGGTCACGATGCCCAACTTCATGCTGTTTCTCGCCACGTCGATCGCGATCACGTTCGCGCCGGGTCCCGACAACCTGCAGGTGCTCGCACGCGGCATCTCGCAGGGCCGCGCGGCCGGCTTCGTCGCCGCGCTCGGCTTCACGGCCGGGATCCTGTTCCATACGACGCTCGCGGCGCTCGGTGTCGCGGCGGTGCTGCGCTCGTCGCCGGTCGCGTTCCAGACGCTGAAGCTCGCGGGCGCCGCGTACCTCGTGTGGATCGGCATCAAGGCGCTGCGCAGCCAGGGCCTCGCGAACGCGCACGCGCGCCCGCCGCAGCCGCTTGGCGCGATCTTCCGGCAGAGCGTGATCGGCAACCTGATGAACCCGAAGGTCACGTTGTTCTTCGTCGTGTTCCTGCCGCAGTTCGTCGATCCGCACGGCGTGCAGGGCGTGACGCTGCAGATGTTCGAGCTCGGCGCGCTGTTCATGCTGCAGACGGCCGCGATCTTCTCGCTGTTCGGCGTCGGCGCGGGCGCGATCGGCACATGGCTGAAGCGCCGCCCGAAGGCCGGTGTGTGGCTCGACCGGATCGCCGGCGCGACCTTCATCGCGATCGGCATCCGCGTCGCGCTGAAGGACTGAGCCCGATGACGTTTCCGTGCATTGCGGCCGCGCGCCGCTTCGATCCGGCCGCGCACCTGCGTTTCGAGATCGCCGGCGTGGCCGTAGGCTGGGTGCGCCGCCAGGACGTCGCGAAGCTCGCGCGCTGGCCCGACGTGTTCGAGCTGACGGACGCGCGCGTCGTGCTGTCGGCGCGCTATGACACGGTCGACGCGCGCAGCATGGCGCTCGCGAGCGCGATCGGCGCGCTGGCGGCCGAAGGCGCGATTCCCGGCTGGCGCGACGAGATCTATGCGATCCGCAACCGCTTCGACGATCCGCCGCTCGCGTATATCGAGCGCGCCGCGTCGCGCTTCTTCGGCACGCAGACTTATGCGGTGCACCTGAACGGCATCGTAGAATATGCGGCTGCGCCGGGTTCGCCCGCCGCGCCGCAGATGTGGCTCGGCCGCCGCAGCGCGACCAAGGCCACCGACCCCGGCATGCTCGACAACGTCGTCGCGGGCGGCATCGGCTGGGGCCTGGGCGTTCACGAGACGCTCACGAAGGAATGCTGGGAAGAGGCCGGCATGCCGGCCGAACTGGCGGCGCGTGCGATCGCGGGCCGCGCGGTGCAGGTACTGTGTTCGCTGCCGGAAGGCACGCAGTCCGAACTGATCTTCGTGTACGACCTGCCGCTGCCGCGCGACTTCGCGCCGCACAACCAGGACGGCGAAGTGGCCGAGCACCTGCTGGCCGGCGTGCCCGAGGTGATCGGCTGGCTGCGCGAAGGCCGCGCGACGATGGATGCGAGCCTCGCGATGCTCGACACGCTGCTGCGCCACCGCTGGCTCGCGGCGGCCGACGCGGCGGGCATCGACGCGCTGTTCGCGCCGGCCGCCTGACGCGCCACCTGGCGAGCCACCAGAAGGCGCCGCATGCCTGCCCGGGCTTGGCCCCAGGGTGAGGCCGGACGAACGGCCTATTTGACGAATACCGAAACGAAGGGAGTAGCGGTCATGTCGACCGATCACAGCTTTATCTTGAAACTGTCGTGCCCCGACCGGCATGGCATCGTCCACGCGGTCTCGGGCTTCCTGTTCGAGCGCGCCAACAACATCCTCGATTCGGCGCAGTTCGGCGACAGCCGCACCGGCGAGTTCTTCATGCGCGTGCACTTCGTGCAGGACGGCGACGGCGCGGATGCCGCGTCGGCGCTCGACGCGCTTCGCAAGGAATTCGCGCCGCTCGCCGAGCAGTTCGGGATGCGCTGGGAAATGCACGACGCGGCCGTGAAGCCGCGCGTCGTGATCATGGTGTCGAAGATCGGCCACTGCCTGAACGACCTGCTGTTCCGCTACCGCACCGGCCAGCTGCCGATCGAGATTCCGGCGATCGTGTCGAACCACAAGGAGTTCTACCAGCTCGCCGCCAGCTACAACGTCCCGTTCCATCATTTCCCGCTCGTCGGCGGTTCGTCCGATGCGGCGAAGGCCGCGCAGGAAGCGCGGGTGCTGGACGTGATCGACGAACACCAGGCCGATCTCGTCGTGCTCGCGCGCTACATGCAGATCCTGTCGCCGAACATGTGCCAGCAACTCGCCGGCCGCGCGATCAACATCCACCATTCGTTCCTGCCGAGCTTCAAGGGCGCGAAGCCGTACTACCAGGCGTTCGACCGCGGCGTGAAGCTGATCGGCGCGACCGCGCACTACGTGACGACCGACCTCGACGAAGGCCCGATCATCGAGCAGGAAGTCGAGCGCGTCGACCACAGCATGACGCCCGACCAGCTCACCGCGATCGGCCGCGACGTCGAGTGCGTGACGCTCGCGCGTGCGGTGAAGTGGCACGTCGAGCACCGGATCGTGCTGAACGGGACGAAGACCGTCGTGTTCCGCTGATCGGTGATGCGCGCCTGCCGGCCTGCGCCGGCCGTCGGTTGCTGCAAACAAGAACGCCGCGCCCTTGACGGGGCGCGGCGTTTTTTTATCGCGTGATGCGCGGGGATCGGGTTGCGTCGGGTACGGCGCGTCAGATCAGCCGCAGCATGTACAGCTCGCGCTTCATGTACGCATAGAAGATCGGCGCGGCGATCACGCCCGGCAGCCCGAACGCGGCTTCCATGATCAGCATCGCGAGCAGCAGCTCCCACGCGCGCGACTCGATCTGGCCGCCGATGATCTTCGCGTTCAGGAAGTATTCGAGCTTGTGGATCACGACGAGGAACGCGAGCGACGCGATCGCGGTTCCCATGCTGACCGACAGCGACACCGCGACGATCAGCGTGTTCGAGATCAGGTTGCCGATCACCGGCAGCAGGCCGACGATGAACGTGACGAGCACCAGTGTTTTCGACAGCGGCAGCCGCTGGTGGAAGATCGGCAGCGCGACGAGCAGATAGATGCCGGTAAAGGTCGCGTTGATCGCCGAGATCTTGATCTGCGCGAACACGATCCGGCGGAACGATTCGGCGAAGCGCGACACGCGCGTGACGAGCGCGGTCGACAGCGGCCGGCGCACCTTCCCGTGCTCGACGCCGATCGCGATCATCGCGCCGATGATCATCCCGAACAGCACGTGGCCGAAGCCGCGCGCGACGCTCTTGCCGCCTTGCTGGAGCTGGTCCATGTGCGAGTGCATCAGCAGCGCCGCCTTGGTCTTCATCTGTTCGACGTCGACCGGCAGCAGGTTCGCGATCCAGGCCGGCGTGCGGGCGCGCGTCTGCTCGACGATCTGCATCAGCTGGCCAAGGAGGCTCTGCAGGTTCGGCACCGTGTGCTCGAAGTGGTCGATGATGCCGATCGTCAGGCCCGTGAGCCCGCCGACGATCGCGATCGACAGCAGCACGACGGCGACCCAGCGCGCGCGCATGCTCGTGGTGTGGCGTTCGATCACCGGGGCGATCGTGTGGATCAGCTGATAGACCAGCATGCCGGCCAGCAGCCCGCCCAGCAGCTTGAGTTCGATGACGAGCACCATCGTGACGAGGGCGAACAGGTAGCTGCCGATCTCGATCGCCGACAGCTTCGGCAGGCTGAAGTCGCTCGTCAGCCGCACGCTGCGCAGGTGCGGCTCGCGGTTCTGAGCGTCGCGCGACTCTTGTTGCTTCTCCATCATGGATTCCTGTCGTTCGTGTGCCGTGCCGCGCGGTGGGCGACACGGCGGCGGTCGCCCGGCGCCGCACCGGATTGGTGCGGATGGCGAACCTTACGACCGTAAAGTATAGCTGCCATTATGGTCCGCCACGGGGCTGTTTGGCTCGTGGTGTAAACGCAGAGGGGAAAACCGCAGAAGGGAAAACGAGGAGGCCGGCGCCGCCCCGCTGCCGGGCGCGCGCGGCCGGGCAGCCGCGCGCGGGAACGGAAAGTGTCAGCCGGCCGCCGCCTTGCGGACCGGGCGCTTGAGCAGCGGTGCGAGGTACTTGCCGGTGAAGCTCGCCTTGGTCTTCGCGACCTGCTCGGGCGTGCCCTGCGCGATGATCTGGCCGCCGCCGGCACCGCCTTCGGGGCCGAGGTCGATCACCCAGTCGGCCGTCTTGATCACGTCGAGGTTGTGCTCGATGATCACGACCGTGTTGCCCTGGTCGCGCAGCCGGTGGATCACCTCGAGCAGCAGCGCGATGTCGTGGAAGTGCAGGCCGGTGGTCGGCTCGTCGAGGATGTACAGCGTGCGGCCCGTGTCGCGCTTCGACAGCTCCAGCGACAGCTTCACGCGCTGCGCCTCGCCGCCCGACAGCGTCGTGGCCGACTGGCCGAGGCGGATGTAGCCGAGGCCGACGTCGAGCAGCGTCTTCAGCTTGCGGGCGATCACCGGTACCGCGCTGAAGAATTCGTACGCGTGTTCGACGGTCATGTCGAGCACTTCGCTGATGTTCTTGCCCTTGTACTGCACCTCGAGCGTTTCGCGGTTGTAGCGCTTGCCGTGGCACACGTCGCACGGCACGTAGACGTCCGGCAGGAAGTGCATCTCGACCTTCAGCACGCCGTCGCCCTGGCACGACTCGCAGCGGCCGCCCTTCACGTTGAACGAGAAGCGGCCCGGATCGTAGCCGCGCTCCTTCGCGGTCGGCACGCCCGAGAACAGCTCGCGGATCGGCGTGAACAGCCCCGTGTAGGTGGCCGGGTTCGAACGCGGCGTGCGGCCGATCGGCGACTGGTCGACGTTGATCACCTTGTCGAAGTGCTCGAGGCCCTCGATCGCCTCGTGCGGCGCCGGCTCGGCCGACGAGCCGTACAGGTGGCGCGCGACCGCGTGATACAGCGTGTCGTTGATCAGCGTCGACTTGCCGGAACCCGACACGCCGGTGATGCAGGTCAGCAGGCCGACCGGCAGCTCGAGATCGACGTGCTTCAGGTTGTTGCCGTGCGCGTCGACGATGCGCAGCATCCGCTCGGGATCGGGCGCGAGCCGCTCGTCCGGGTACTCGATCGTGCGCTTGCCGACCAGATACTGGCCCGTCAGCGACTGCGGGTTCGACTGCACCTGCTTCGGCGTGCCTTCGGCCACGATCACGCCGCCGTGCTCGCCCGCGCCGGGGCCCATGTCGACGACGTAGTCGGCCGTGCGGATCATGTCCTCGTCGTGCTCGACGACGATCACCGAGTTGCCGAGGTCGCGCAGGTGCTTGAGCGTCCCGATCAGGCGGTCGTTGTCGCGCTGGTGCAGGCCGATCGACGGCTCGTCGAGCACGTACATCACGCCCGTCAGGCCCGAGCCGATCTGCGACGCGAGCCGGATCCGCTGCGCCTCGCCACCGGACAGCGTTTCGGCGCTGCGCTCGAGCGACAGGTAGTCGAGGCCGACGTTGTTCAGGAAGGTCAGGCGCGCGACGATTTCCTTGATCACCTTGTCGGCGATCTCGCGCTTCGCGCCGTCGAGCGACAGGCCGTCGAAATAGCCGAGCGCGTCGCGCAGCGGCCAGCCGCTGATTTCATAGATGCCGCGCGCGTAGTCGCCTGTGCCGACCCGTACGTGGCGCGCCTCGCGGCGCAGCCGCGTGCCATCGCACGACGGGCACGGCTGGTTGTTCTGGTACTTCGATAGCTCTTCGCGCACCGCGACCGAATCGGTCTCGCGGTAGCGGCGCTCGAGGTTCGGGATGATCCCTTCGAACACGTGCTCGCGGATCGTCGTGCGGCCGCGCTCGTTGATGTACGAAAACGGGATCGTCTGCTTGCCCGAGCCGAACAGCAGCACCTTGCGGATCTTTTCCGGCAGGTCCTCGAACGCGGCGTCGATGTCGAATTCGTAGAATGCCGCCAGGCTCTGCAGCATCTGGAAGTAGAACTGGTTGCGGCGGTCCCAGCCCTTCACGGCGCCCGCGGCGAGCGACAGCGACGGGTGCGCGACGACCCGCTTCGGGTCGAAGAACGTGATCTGGCCGAGGCCGTCGCATTCCGGGCACGCGCCCATCGGGTTGTTGAACGAGAACAGGCGCGGCTCGAGCTCCTGCAGCGAGTACGAGCAGATCGGGCACGCGAACTTCGAGCTGAACAGGTGTTCCTTGTCGGTATCCATCTCCAGCGCGATCGCGCGGCCGTCGGCGAGGCGCAGCGCGGTCTCGAACGATTCCGCGAGGCGCTGCTTCATGTCCGGGCGCACCTTGAGACGATCGACGACGACGTCGATCGTGTGCTTGTCGTTCTTCTTGAGCTTCGGCAGCGACTCGACCTCGTAGATCTTCGCGACGCCTTCGTTCGCGGTGCCGCCGCCCGAGCGCACGCGAAAGCGCACGAAGCCCTGTGCCTGCATGTCCTCGAACAGCTCGGCGTGCTCGCCCTTGCGGTTCGCGACGACGGGCGCGAGGATCATCAGCTTGGTTTCCTCGGGCAGCGCGAGCGCCGCGTCGACCATCTGCGACACGCTCTGCGCCTCGAGCGGGATGTCGTGGTCGGGGCAGTACGGCGTGCCGACCCGTGCGAACAAAAGTCGCAGGTAGTCGTGGATCTCGGTGACCGTGCCGACGGTCGAACGCGGGTTGTGGGACGTCGCCTTCTGCTCGATCGAGATCGCGGGCGACAGGCCCTCGATCAGGTCGACGTCGGGTTTCTCCATCAGTTGCAGGAACTGGCGGGCATACGCGGACAGGCTTTCGACGTAGCGGCGCTGGCCTTCGGCATAAAGGGTGTCGAACGCGAGCGACGACTTGCCCGACCCGGACAACCCGGTAATCACGATCAGCTTGTGGCGCGGCAGGTCGAGATTGACGTTTTTCAGGTTGTGGGTGCGTGCCCCACGGATACGGATCTGTTCCATGAACCTGGCGAAAATGGAGGGAACCAAACCTGCTACTATAACGGCTTTTCGAGGCCGTCGTTGGGGGCCCCCAGCCTTTGCAGCAGCTGGCAGCAAGGCGGTGTCCACGCCGGGGAGGCGGCCGCGCCGCACGGCGCGAGGCGGCCCGCAGGCTGCCTGCCTGACGTCCCGGAAAGCGGCCCCGGAAAGCGCCTGCCGGGCCGGTGGCCCTGATCTTCCGCCGCCCGCCGCCGGGCGGACATTCCGATCATTCGAAATTCATTCCCGATGTCCAATCCGTCCGCCACGTCTTCCCGCATGAGTGCGCCCGAACTGCGCGCGACCACGTCGCTCGCGGCGATCTTCGCGCTGCGCATGCTCGGCCTGTTCATGATCATGCCGGTGTTCTCGGTCTACGCGAAAACCATCCCGGGCGGCGACAACGTGTTGCTCGTCGGCCTTGCGCTCGGGGCCTACGGCGTCACGCAGTCGCTGCTGTACATCTTCTACGGGTGGGCGTCGGACAAGTTCGGCCGCAAGCCCGTGATCGCCACCGGCCTGCTGATCTTCGCGCTCGGCAGCTTCGTCGCCGCGTTCGCGCACGACATCACGTGGATCATCGTCGGCCGCGTGATCCAGGGGATGGGCGCCGTGTCGTCCGCGGTGCTCGCGTTCATCGCCGACCTGACCTCCGAGCAGAACCGCACGAAGGCGATGGCGATGGTCGGCGGCTCGATCGGCGTGTCGTTCGCGGTCGCGATCGTCGGCGCGCCGATCGTGTTCCACTGGGTCGGGATGAGCGGGCTGTTCGCGATCGTCGGCGTGCTGTCGATCCTCGCGATCGGGGTCGTGGTGTGGATCGTGCCCGACGCGGCGAAGCCCGTGCACGTGCCGGCGCCGTTCGGCGAGGTGCTGCACAACGGCGAGCTGCTGCGCCTGAACTTCGGCGTGCTCGTGCTGCACGCGACGCAGACGGCGCTGTTCCTCGTCGTGCCGCGCCTGCTGGTCGACGGCGGGCTGCCGGTCGCCGCGCACTGGAAGGTCTACCTGCCGGTGATGGGGCTCGCGTTCGTGATGATGGTCCCGGCGATCATCGTCGCGGAAAAACGGGGCAAGATGAAGCCGGTGCTGCTCGGCGGCATTCTGGCTATCCTGATCGGTCAATTGTTGCTCGGCAGCGCTCCGCATACCATCCTGATTGTGGCGGCGATCCTGTTCGTGTACTTCCTGGGTTTCAACATCCTGGAAGCGTCGCAGCCGTCGCTCGTGTCGAAGCTCGCGCCCGGTTCGCGCAAGGGCGCGGCCACGGGCGTCTACAACACCACGCAATCGATCGGGCTCGCGCTCGGCGGCATCGTGGGCGGCTGGCTGCTGAAGCACGGTGGCGCGAACACCGTCTTCTATGCGTGCTCGGGGCTCGTGGCGGCGTGGCTTATAATCGCGGCCAGCATGAAAGCGCCGCCGCGCAAGGCCTGAACCTTCTTTTCGGGCAGGCACCGGCGGCGCTCGCCGGCTTGCCCGGCGGGCCGCTCCGACGACATTCGCGGGCGGCCCGGCATCGAATTTACTGGAGAAACACATGGCATCCGTCAACAAGGTCATCCTCGTCGGCAATCTCGGCGCCGATCCTGAAGTCCGTTACCTGCCGAGCGGCGACGCGGTTGCGAACATCCGTCTCGCGACGACCGATCGCTACAAGGACAAGGCAAGCGGCGATTTCAAGGAAATGACCGAGTGGCACCGCGTCGCGTTCTTCGGCCGTCTCGCCGAAATCGTCAGCGAGTACCTGAAGAAGGGTTCGTCGGTCTATATCGAAGGCCGCATCCGCACGCGCAAGTGGCAGGGCCAGGACGGCCAGGATCGCTACTCGACCGAAATCGTCGCCGACCAGATGCAGATGCTCGGCGGCCGCGGCGGTTCGGGCGGCGGCGGTGGCGGCGGTGACGAAGGCGGTTACGGCGGCGGCTACGGTGGTGGCGGCGGCGGCCGCGGCGGCGAACAGATGGAACGCGGCGGCGGCGGCGGTCGTGCCGGCGGCGCGCCGCGCGGCGGTGCAGGCGGCGGTCAGAGCCGTCCGAGCGCGCCGGCAGGCGGCGGCTTCGACGAGATGGACGACGATATTCCGTTCTAAGCGGAACGTCGGTTCCCGGTGTAAGAAGGGGCCCGAATCTCCACGCTGAATCAGTGGTTCAGCCTGGATCTTCGGGTCCTTTTTTCGTTTACGCGTTTTTCGGTTTGGGCGGAACGTGCCCGATCGGGCGAGAGGAACGTCGTGGTGGCGTCGTGCAGGCGGGGAGAACCCGCTGGCGCTGGCCGCATCGGATGGGCGAGACTTGAATGGATTCCCCCGGTCGGGGGACGATCATCGTCGCGGGCGCGATGGCCCTGACGTCTGTTGTGCCTACGTGGCGAGCATGCCGACCGCATACTTCAACCGACGCAACCGCATCGGTGAGCAGGTTTCCTGAAGCCCCGCAACGGGCATTGCCGCCATGGGTGCCGTGGCATTCACGCCCGAGTCGCCTGCTTCGGACGGTGCGAACCATGGCAAGACCGGCGCCGTGGCCGCCGCAGAATAGAACCGCTTACGCTTCCGTGACGATCGCGACCAGATTGCTGACGCGCTCGACGGATTTTCCACCCTTCGGCCAACGGACCAGCGCGTCGCTACCGGTGATCGACAGGATCACGCCATCGCTGCGGTCCACGGCACCCGTGAACGTGACACGGTTTACTTTTGCCGACGGCGAAAACGAAGCCGCGCTGCGGCCCGGCAGCAGATCCATCAGGAACGAAAATACGGGGTACACGACTGCTCCTTCGTAAACTACGGGTTTTCCCTAGTTTAACAGTTCGGATGTTGCGTCGCAACATTGTCCCTTGTGCCCGTTCCTCGTGCGCGTCTTCCGTCGTGATTGCCAGTCGTTCGTCGCGCCGCTCCCGCAAAAATCTCTCGGGCGGTTCGTGTATCTGATCGATGTCACGCGGCCGCCACGATTGACCGGCTAAGCTCGATTTTTCGACGTTTCGATCGAAGGAGACACAATGCGGCGGGTCGTATTCAACCAGAAGGGTGGTGTGGGCAAGTCGACGATCGTCTGCAACCTGGCGGCGATCAGCGCGAGCGAAGGGCTGCGCACGCTCGTCATCGACCTCGACGCGCAGGCGAATTCCACGCACTACCTGCTCGGCGACCGGGCGACCGACGCGCATCCCGGCGTCGCCGAATTCTTCGAGACCGCGCTGACGTTCAACTTCCGGCCAGTCGACGTCGCATCGTTCATCCATCCGACGCCGTTCGACGGGCTCGACGTGATGCCCGCGCATCCGGACCTCGACACGCTGCACGGCAAGCTCGAGTCACGCTACAAGATCTACAAGCTGCGCGACGCGCTCAACGAGCTCGACACCTACGATGCCGTCTACATCGACACGCCGCCCGCGCTGAATTTCTACACGCGCTCGGCGCTGATCGCGGTCGAGCGCTGCCTGATTCCGTTCGACTGCGACGACTTCTCGCGCCGCGCGCTGTACACGCTGCTCGAGAACGTGAAGGAAATCCAGCAGGACCACAACGCGGCGCTCGAGGTCGAAGGGATCGTCATCAACCAGTTCCAGCCGCGCGCGAGCCTGCCGCAGCGGCTGGTCGACGAACTCGTCGAGGAAGGGCTGCCGGTGCTGGCGTCGCGGCTCTCGGCATCGGTGAAGATCCGCGAGTCGCATCAGCAGTCGACGCCGGTGATCCATCTCGAGCCGGCACACAAGCTCGCGCAGGAGTTTCGCGCGCTGCATCGCGAACTGGTCGGGTGAGGGTGTCGCCGCTGGCCCCGCCCGTTGATTTATAGGCGATCATTGAATTCGTCATTAATAATCCCGGTAACGATTTCAAAATAAATCTGGAAAAACGATTGCATGGGTATCCGCCCTATTTTCAATGGGCACCTATTTTCCAATAACGGGAATAATGGCGGGGTAATTGTTACGGACGGTCGCGGTGCGCCATGCTGTAAAAAAGTAAAAATCATTTCGGGACAAGGCGTTGCAACACGGCCCCATTGCGTGCGGGCGCAGATCGCGAGGCGATCAACCCAGTAGGTAAGGGTTTTTACCTAGCATTAATGCCATTTAATTGACAATTAATCCATCTAGAATGGCAATCTTCAACTCTCCGCGGTCAATCGTGTCTGCGGGGTTGTGAATAAGGAAGCGGGCTTCGATCCGGCTTCCATTTTTTTCGTTCGTCTCTCGCATTGCTAACAGGAGCGTGCCCGATGTCCGTATTTGCCCCCGAAAAATTCGCCGCCGATTATCAGTCCGGAATCGCCGCCTGGTTCGCGATTGCCCGTCCGGCAATTAATGGTTTCGAGGCCGTCGTCGAACTCAACCTGCAAGCGGCCAAGACGGCGCTCGAGGAATACGAGGACAAGCTGAAGAACGCGTTCAACGCGAGCAACCCGGCTGCGGGCTTCGCGCAGCAAGTCGCCGCACCGCAGGAAGCCGCCGGCAAGGCCGTCGCGTACGGTCGCCATCTGTTCGACATCGCGGTGTCGACGCAGGCCGAGTGGGCGAAGGTCGCGCAGGCGCAATACGAGCAGACCGACAAGCGCGTGAAGGACGTGGTCGGCGAGCTGACGAAGCATGCACCGGCCGGTTCGGGTGCCGTGGTCGCCGCGCTGAATTCGGCGCTGTCCGCGGCGACTGCCGCGGCAGACTCCGTGCGCGCAGCGACGGGGCAGGCAATCGAAGCCGCGCAAAGCGGTTTCGACGCGGTCAGCGAAACGACGACGCGCGGTGCCAAGCAGGCGGCGGCAGCCGCACGCAAGGAAGCCGCTTCGCGCGAATCGGCTGCATGACCGCGTGTCGCGCGCAGGCGCGACACCATTGATCGAACGGCGCCGGCGGGCGCCGGCCGCCGCGTGTGCCGCGTGGTGGCCGGCGGCGTCCGGTTCGCCGCAGCGTGTCCGGACTCGGCTGGAGCGGGCGAATGGGCGGCGCGCATGAAAGCGCGAGCGCCGAGCCGCATCGCGAACCGTATGGCGCTCAAGCGCCGACGTCGGCCGCCGTGCCGCCCGGCACCGGCACGCGATACAGCACGCAACACGGATCGACCCACTGATTTCGATGCAGGAACAAAACATGACGGACGTAGTGATCGTATCGGCCGCGCGGACCGCGGTCGGCAAATTCGGCGGCTCGCTCGCGAAGGTCGCGGCACCGGAGCTGGGCGCGACGGTGATTCGCGCGGTGCTGGAGCGTTCGGGCGTGAAGCCCGAGCAGGTGAGCGAAGTGATCATGGGT